>NZ_CP085442.1:1662142-1975178 GCF_023824195.1 Priestia megaterium | reverse complement strand
CTTCTCGTCGCTTCCCCTCCGACGGGGTCTTGCCCTCCAATAAGCAGCTAGAAGCTACTACCACATTAAACCTACGTTTGTCATTACAACGAAAAAAAGCCGCACAATTAATCTCAATTAATTGTGCGGCTTTTTCTTCTACTAAAATATTTTTGTCCCATCTCTTACTTGAAGCCAATTATGAACACACCTTCTAACGGTTTGTATTCATGCAGCTTCCATTTATACAAAACTCTTCAAACACAGGATTCTTTACATTCTCCATTAATAATGGTGTTGCAACATGCTGGAAATTAGAATGACGAATCGTTAGGTTTGTGACGGGAGAACGTTCATAGGCTCGAATCCATAAGCCGTATTTCCCTCCATTACTTTGCAAATTTTCTATGTTGATATTACGAACGACGGGCGTAAAATTCCCTGTGTCTCCTTCTTCATAGTACATGTCTATTTGAATCACTTCACTGCCAACGCTTTTGACCGTATTGTTGCTAAAGTCGATATCTTCAATCGTTCCGCCGCGAACTGAATTTGTTTTAATACGCAGCGCCCGGTCTAGATTGGGACTGTCCATAACATTGTGCTGAGCAAATACGTTCCGGACGCTTCCTGATATTTCGCTGCCGATCACAACGCCTCCGTGGCCATCTTTCATTTCGTTTCCTTCAATAATAATATTTTCACTTGGTACCTTGATTCTTCTTCCATCTGCATTACGCCCCGACTTAATCGCAATACAATCATCTCCATTGTCAAAATAAGAATCTTTAATAAGCACATTTTTACTCGATTCAGGGTCTACTCCATCATTATTAGGACCGTGACCTATAATTTTTACATCATCAATTAAAATGTTCTCGCTTAAGACGGGGTTGATTTGCCACATTGGCGAATTTAAAATGGTTACACCTTTTATCATGATATTTTTGCTGTGATAAGGCTGAATAAAACTAGGTCTCAAATAGTGCCCTTTACCAAATACGCGCTCTTTAACAGGAACTTTCTCTTCTGCCATTTTAAACAGCAAATCGCGATCTTGCTGTTGATTCGGCTCGCCTTCTTTCCATCCAAACTCCTTTTTTCCTTTCCAGGGCCACCAATGTTCGTTATCACCCTGTCCATCTAACGTACCTTCTCCTGTAATCGCAATATTTTTTTCGTTATAGGCATAGATAAGCGGTGAATAATTATATAGCTCCACGCCTTCCCATCTTGTTAAAACAGCAGGCAAGTATTTTTCAGGATTTTGACTAAACTTAATCGTAGCTTTTTTCATTACATGAAGATTTACATTGCTTTTTAAATAAATCGCACCGGTAACATAAGTTCCTGGCGGAACAACAACGCGCCCTCCTCCTGCTTTGTTAGCCGCTTCGATTGCTTTTTTAAAAGCAGCCGTTCAATTAGACTTTCCATCTCCTGCTGCTCCGTACCGCTTAACATTAAACGTACGGTTTGGAAATGAAGGAGGCTGAATTTGTTCTTTAACTGCTGTTATTTTTTCACTTGCTGAAAGAGCTTCCCCTTGGGCAGAAAACGGTAAAACAAGAATAAGAGTCATCACAAACAAAGAAAGCACATATTTTTTCACTAGCTTTTCTCCTTTCGTTTAACAATCTAGTAACCGACTTATTTATAAAGTAACGCCTGTTTTAAAAATGGCCATTTCTCTAAAATCATTTTTTTCATTATTTACAAGCTTTCCGCTAGAAACTCCAATCATGTACTCAATAAAGTTTTCTAACGTAGCTTCTTCCGTGTCGCCTTCAACCAGCACTCCTCCATTAAAATCA
Organism: Priestia megaterium; assembly: GCF_023824195.1. Lineage (NCBI taxonomy): Bacteria > Bacillati > Bacillota > Bacilli > Caryophanales > Bacillaceae > Priestia > Priestia megaterium. The sequence goes on along the minus strand of NZ_CP085442.1, from coordinate 1,973,385 downwards.
ATCCAGTGCGGCTTTTTGTTATAAAGAGCGGTGTTTGTGGAAATTTTCATAGTGGGCACAAACGTTCCAAACGGCGTTCCTCTTCCTGTTGTAAAAAGTACAATATGACACCCTGAAGCGGCTAAAGCAGTTGAGGCAACTAAATCATTTCCAGGAGCACTTAGTAAATTTAAACCGTTAATTTGTAAGCTGTCTCCGTACTTTAACACGTCTACGACTGGGGCCGTGCCTGCTTTTTGAGTGCAACCAAGTGATTTATCTTCTAATGTTGTAATGCCGCCTGCTTTATTACCGGGAGAAGGATTTTCATACACCGGCTGTTTATGATTGAGAAAGTACGTTTTAAAATCATTAACAAGATCAACAATTTTATCAAATGTTTGTTCATCAACGGCTCTTTCCATGAGCAAGGTCTCTGCTCCAAACATTTCAGGCACTTCCGTTAAAACCGTTGTGCCTCCTTGAGCAATGAGCCAGTCGGAGAATTTGCCGAGCAGCGGATTTGCTGTAATACCTGATAATCCATCTGATCCACCGCATTTAAGACCTACTTTGAGCCTTGAAATATCAACGTCTTCTCTTTTATCGTCTTTAGCAGCATCATAAATTTCTTTTAGTAAGGCGACTCCTGCCTCAACTTCATCCTCGACGTCTTGAGATTGTAAAAACTTCACTCTGCTCTCATCAATTGTACCTAGCACTTGTTTAAATTCTGTTAAGCTATTATTCTCACATCCGAGCCCTAATACTAATACTCCTCCAGCGTTTGGATGCTGTACCATTCTCGTAAGCATGGTTCTTGTATTACGGTGATCATCACCGAGCTGAGAACATCCGTAATTGTGTTTTAGAACGGTTACATGCTCAAAAGGCGAGATATCCCCTATTTCTTTTTGAAACTGTTTAATCATTTGTTCGGCTATACCGTTGACGCACCCTACCGTTGGAACAATCCAAAGCTCATTTCTAATTCCAACATCTCCGTTTTTGCGGCGATATCCTTTAAACGTTAGCGATTGTTTTTTTTGTTTAGGAACTGCTAACTTTTGATGAAACTTATATTCATTAACGTCGTTTAAATTTGTTGTTGCGTTATGCGTATGCACCCATTCACCAGGTGAAATAGAGTGAGTCGCATGCCCGATTGAAAAACCATATTTTATAATGTTGCCGCCCGCTGAAATTGGCGTAAGAGCTATTTTATGTCCCCGTTTCACTTCTTCTTTTAGAGAAATTTCTTTTCCATCAACCATAAGGTTCTCTTGTGCTAAAAAATCTCGTAAAGCTACTGCTACATTATCTTCCTGATGAATACGAATTACTTCTTTCATATGCTTCACCTCTTACTGTTTAGTTGCGGTTACATAGAGAATTTCTTTCATTGCCTGTTTCATTCCGAAAGTTTCAATGGCTAAGACTCCATTCGTTACGGCTTCTGTTAAGCTAGTAATCATATTTAAATCCTCTCCCCAATGCTCTTTATATCCCAGCACTTCTTTTACAATGTAAGAAATGCTTTTTTCAGTACCGTCATACGTATTCCAAAGAGATTCATACATTTCTAGAACTGCAGGGTCATCTGATAGTTCAATTTTTTCTCCTTCTCTTTTCCCTTTATAAAAAGAAATGAGGGCACTGAGAGAAAATGTAAGCAAAGCAGGCAGCGCTCCTTGCTTTTCAACGTACTCTTTAAGAGTTGGGATGTTTCGCGTTTTAAACTTTGTCATGCTGTTCAAAGAGATGCTCATTAATTCGTGGTGGATAAACGGATTTTGAAAGCGTTCTAATGCAGATTTAGCAAATGACAAAGACTCTTCTTCCGAAACTGGTAAACTAGGAATAATTTCTTCATATAGACACTTTCGAATAAACGTTCCGATTACTTCATCTTCGACTGCTTCTCTGACCGTATTTAGTTCCGCTAAATACGCAACAGGCATCATAGCAGTATGAATACCGTTTAAAATTCTGACTTTCTGCAGCGCATACGGTGCAATGTCGTTCACAAATTTCACATGTAAACCAGCTTCTTCCGCGGGAAACTCCTCTTTCACCCACTCTGGTCCCTCAATAACCCATAAGTAAAATGGCTCTGCAATCACAAAAAACTCATCTTCATAACTCAGTTCATTGAGCGTATTTTCATCATTTGGATAACCTGGCACAATTCGATCAACAAGTGTGCAGCAAAAAGCGTTTGCTTCGTGTATCCACTCGGTAAACTTCTTTTCTAAATTCCATTTGTCGGCATAGCGTAATACCATTTTCTTTAACAAATCCCCGTTTCGCTCCACTAATTCACAAGGAAGGATAATAAGCCCCTTTGTGGGGTCTCCTTGAAAAGCTTTAAACCGCTTATATAGAAATGCCGTGACTTTACCTGGAAAACTCTTTTGCGGTGCATGTTCTAAGCGGTCTTCTTCTAAAAATGCGATGCCTGCTTCTGTTGTATTAGAAATAAGAAATCTTAGCTCTTCTTTCTCCGCTAATTGCATATACGCCTCATAATCTTCATATGGATTTAGACCGCGGCTAATAGATTCAATTACTTCGTGTTCTTTGACTGCTTTACCGTCTTGAATTCCTTGAAGAGAAACCGTAAACAAACCGTCTTGCTTATTCAATTTACCTGCATTTCCCGTGATTCTTGGATTGACAGCTACTATACTGCTTTTAAATGCAGTGCGTTTGTTCATTTGATGAATTTGCCAATCAGCAAACCCTCTTAGAAATACGCCTTCTCCAAACTGCAGAACTTTTTCTGGGTATATACGTGTGTCAGCTTGCATTTGACGGTTTAACTTCATGTTAGCATCTCCTTCTTTGCACACATTAACATTGTTGTTTTTATAGATTTTTATATTATTTTAATCATAAAAATGTTAACGTTAACATTTTTGGGCCGGTTATACTAAATAACCGGCTACATAGATGAGCGTGACTTTACAGACTGGCGAACCATTAATTCGGTATTAATTAAAACTTTATTTTGCAGCATATTTTTGTCATCTTTGTTCATTAATGATAAAACTGCTTCTGCTCCGGTCATGCTGATTTTCTCGATTGGTCTTTTGACGGTCGTTAGTGAAGGAGTGGTGTATTTGGCTAATTCAATATCATCAAATCCAATAATTGAGATATCATTGGGTACGTTTAGCCCAGACTCGAATGCGGCATTCATTGCACCGATTGCCATATCATCATTTGAACAAAAAACAGCAGTAGGCGGTTGCTTCAACCTTAACAGTGCTTTCATTCCTTCATATCCGCTTTGCATATCGTAATTCCCTTGAATCATATACTCTTGGCGAATAGATACATTGTGATCAATTAACGAGTTAAAAAATCCTTCTTTCCGCTGCTGAGTTGATTTAAAGCCTTCTATTCCTTCTATGATCGCAATATGTCTGTGACCTAATTCAATCAAATACTCGCCGGCTTTGTAGGCTCCTTCTTTGTCATTTGACAAAATATTAATAATCGATGAATCGTCAACTTGGCGGTTGAGCACAATCAACGGGATGCCTTTTTCTACTACGTTGTATATAAAGGTGTTATCACGATCGCTTTGACTCATTAAAATAATCGCATCAAAACGTTTATTATTGATGTACGTATAATCATCATAATCGTCAATGCCTCTTACAAATAAATTATACTGAACATCAATCACTTTACTTACCCCTCTAATACTATCCACTAAAAAACTTGGTGACGTACCGTTTGCCATGCTCGTAAAAAACAATCCAATTGTATGAGATTTTTGTAGAACTAAATTTTTCGCATGATAATCAGGAATATAGTTAAGCGTATTTGCAATATCTAAAATTTTCTTTTTTGTTTTTTCTTTAATAAGCGGACTATTGTTTAATGCACGTGAAACCGTTGTATGTGATACGTTTGCTAGTTTTGCAATATCCTTAATTGTAACACCCATTTCATTTACCTTCCTTTAATGAATCAGTATTGATTTTTATTATAAGGATATCACAACTTAGTAGGAATAATAAGCAAATGGTAAATGTTATGACAGTTTTGACTAAGACCTAGCATGAATATCTTGGACAATCTCCGCGTGTTTCTTATCCGTTAGCTTATACATAAAACCAATAATCACTGCAGCAATGGATAAAGCAATAGCAGGATATAGTAACAGCAAACTTTTAATCCCCACTAATGTACCTGCCTTTTGTGCCACGTTTGGGATATACCCAACTAACCCTAAACCAATACCTGATAAGAAGCCGGATAGCGACTGAGCGAGCTTTCGAGAAAAGTTGAACAGTGAATACGTTGTGCCTTCTTTTCTTTCGCCTGTTTTCCATTCACCGTAATCAATAATATCTGATACAAATGCCCATGTAATCCCGTTAGGAATGCTGATACCTATAAAAGCAATACTTGCTAAAATCGTAAAAATTACGACGTTAGAAGGCATAAAGAAATTTACTGTGTCCGCTGCAATACTGATGCCTAAGCCAATCATTGCCGCTTGCTTTTTTCCAAATCGGCTAACAAGCTTTGGCAGCATAATGACTCCTAGAAAGGATGAACCAATAATAATAAAGTTCATGTAAGCCATCAATTTAACATTTCCTAAATTATATTGTGCAAAGTAAATAAGCATAGCTGATTTAATATTGTAAGCTGAAATGGTAAATACCGTCATAAACACTAAAATTAAAAGAGGTTTGTTACTTACAAACGTTTTAAAAATAGACTTGACTGATAATTTTTCTTTTGGACTCTCTTTTACGACAATGCGTTCTTTGCAATTGCGATAACATACATAAAAAGCGATGATTCCAATGACCGACATAATTCCCATGACAACGGGATAACCGATTTTTTCATTTGGAAATAACAGAATGAGCGGTACAACAGCAATGCTGGTTACAAACAGTGCACCTAATGATCCTGTTTGACGAAAAGCAGCAAGAGACGTGCGATCAGAAGTATTTTGAGTCATGGATGCGCCTAGCGATCCGTATGGAATATTGACAAATGAATAGCCAATTCCCCAAATCATATAAGAAGCGTACGCATAAATTAATTTACCCGCCGGTGAAAGGTTTGGAGAAATAAAAGTAAGTACGGTTAAAATGGCCAACACCATACTTCCGAATAGTAAATACGGCCGGAATTTCCCTTTAGCACCTATGTTTTTTCGGTAATCAATGGACGAACCAACAATTGGGTCGCAAACTGCCGCAAATAACTTACTTACTAGAAAAATTCCTCCCGCAGCCGCGGCAGGGATGCCTGCCACATCTGTAAAGAACTTCAACAAATACAATTGCCCTAAATCAAACATGAAACCGTTACCAAAATCACCCATACCATAAGATATTTTTTCTTTTACACTAAGATTTTTCTCTTCTACTTTTATTTCAACCTTTCTTTCTGTTGCCACAACACTCATGGTAATCCCCCTTCTCCCCTTGCAATTCTTTAAACTGTTTTGCGTCTTTAATTTTGCAGCGTGTAGGCTGGGAAGCTAAAGTAGTCTTTAGCATTTTCATAACATATTCCTTTTACAATTTGCTCAAGCAACTGTTGGTCATTAGGTACTTCCCCTTCTTCTACCCACGTACCGATTAAGCTGCATACTAGTCTTCTGAAATATTCATGTCTTGTATATGAAAGAAAACTTCGGGAATCTGTTAACATACCGATAAAACGACTAAATAACCCAATATTTGATAACGCTTTCATTTGTTCTAACATACCTTCTCTTTGATCATTAAACCACCAAGCCGTGCCGAGCTGCAGTTTGCCGGGAACACCGTCTCCTTGAAAGCTGCCAATTATACTTGCTAATACATAATTATCTTTTGGATTTAATGAATATAAAATCGTCTTTGGCAAACTATTTTGTACTTCCATTTGATCAAGAAGTTTCACGAGAGGCTCTGCCACTTGTCCGTCATACATCGAGTCATACCCTGTATCCGGCCCTAACTGGCGAAACATTTTTGTGTTATTGTTTCTAAGAGCATGAAGGTGAAATTGCATTGCCCAACCTAGCTCATTATACAGCTTCCCCAAAAAGATTAACGTATATGACTTGTATTTACTTTCTTCCTCAGTACTTACGCCTTCACCTTTTAAGGCTTTTAAGAAAATCTCCGAAACTTCTTCTTTTGAAGTCTTCATATATACCATTTTATTTAGTGCGTGATCAGATAAACGCCCTCCCATGGAATGAAAAAAACGAGCTCGACTTTCAAGAGCTTTTAACAAATCATCATAGGTGTGAATGGAATGATGTGAACAATATTGCAGCTTTGCAATCCAGCTCTTAAACCCTTCTTGATTGATTTCAAGCCCTTTATCCGGACGAAAGCTTGGAAGTACTTGGGTCCCAAACTCTTGGACATCTCTTAGTTTCATATGATGCTCTAATGAATCTGTTGGATCATCCGTTGTACAAATAACTTTTACGTTAGAACGTGTAATAAAATCTCTTGCACCAAACTTACCGCTGCGTAATTTCTCGTTTGCTTTTTCCCAAATAAACGGTGCCGTATGTTCATTTAATATTTCATCAATATCAAAAAAACGCTTTAACTCTAGATGCGTCCAATGATATAGCGGATTCCCAATTGTCATCGGAACTGTTTTAGCCCACGCGAGAAATTTTTCATAGTCACTCGCTGACCCTGTTATCTTTTCTTCTTCAATTCCGTTGGCTCTCATCAGTCTCCATTTATAGTGATCTCCATCTAGCCAAACGTTAGTTAACGTTTTAAACTGTTTATTCTCATAAATTTCCTGTGGATTTAAGTGACAGTGATAATCAATAATCGGCATATCTTTTGCGTAAGTATTATACAAGTGTGCTGCTGTTTCATTTGTTAATAAAAAATTGTCATCCATAAACTTTTTCATTCCCATTCACTCCTTCACTTTTTTGTTAACGTTAACAAAATTACATAAATTGATTAATATTCTTATTTATAGATAACTATATTAATAAGATATAATCTTCAATGCCAAAAATGTTAACGTTAACATTTTATTTAATTCTATTACTTATTTCTAAATTTTACAACAATTTATCTTTATATTTTTCAATTTTTTTCTCTCTTTATTTTCATATACTGATTCTTCATTTTTAAAAAACAGGATTTATGACATGTTTCTAAAAGAATTAAAACAAGTTTTTTTGCATAGAGCTTATACAGGGTTAATAAGGCGAACGGCTGTCTTTAATGCTATAATTAACTTCGTATGCAAAATATCACTACTAGCATTTAAATCATACATAGCCGCTGCACCTTATTTTCGTATCATTTAAAATAAAGGAATTTTAAAGAGAAAAGTGAATAGTATAAACATGCACTTTATTTACTATCTCTTTTTAATTTTCATATATTCATTGCTTCTAAAGGAGAGGATATCATGCCAGGAGCCACAAGCATGGTCGTAATCGGGATTACTGCCTTAATTGTATTTGGACCGAGTAAATTGCCGGACATAGGACGAGCATTTGGCCATTCCCTGCGAGAATTTAAAAATGCGGCGGAAGGAATTATACAGGATGACGACAAACAAACTCCAGAGAATACCGCTGAAGATAAAGAGGAAAAATCCTAATTTTTATGTAAATAAAAGTTATACACACTAAAAAGCCCACTTTTAACGTGCAGTGGGTTTCTTTTTTGATGTATGATAGTAAAAAATAGTAAAGAAAGAGGGTAACTTTTTGTTTAAATCGAAACTGCATTTTTGGACATTAGAACTATTAATGATTGCTTTACTGATTTACATTTGTAAACATATTTCGTTTGTTTTTCTACCAATCGGTGTGTTTATCTCCACTTTGTTTTTCCCTATTCTTGTAGCTGGTTTTCTTTTCTTTTTATTCGAACCAATTGTGTCATTTCTCACAAGAAAAAAAGTGCCAAAAACACTGGCCATTTTACTATTATACGTTGTTTTTATCGGCGTAATTGCTTCTATTGTGGGCGGTGTGGGACCTACTTTATCTAAACAATTAACTGATTTGGCTAAGAATATTCCGTCTTACATTGTAGAAACAAGAGAGTACATAAATGACTTATCTAACTCAAGATGGTTTAACTGGCTCGTTGAACAAAAATATGTGTCGCTCGATCATATTGAAGAGTCACTTTTAAACTATGCATCTACTTTACCTACGAATCTCACAAACAGTATTTCATCTGTTTTAAGCGTCGTAACAAATATTACGCTTACAGTTGTAACCGTTCCTTTCATTCTTTTTTACATGCTGAAAGACAGCCATAAACTTCGTAAAAATACGCTGCGTATGGTTCCTGCTTCTTATCGAAAAGAAACTTTACGTACAATGAAAGAAACAACAAATACGCTAGCTACTTATATTCAAGGCCAAATGCTCGTTTGTTTGTTTGTCGGTATTAGTACATTCATTGGTTACCTCATCATCGGGTTGCCTTATGCATTGATACTTGCACTAATAGGAGCCCTTACTAATATTATCCCGTACGTCGGCCCTTTTATTGGCGTAGCACCCGCTTTAATCGTAGGTTTATTATACTCTCCTACAAAAGCGATATTAGTAATTATCGTCGTCGTAATCGTTCAACAGCTCGATGGGAACATTATTTCTCCGCTGGTAATTGGAAAGAAATTAAACACTCATCCTTTAACGATTATTATTTTATTGCTGGTTGCGGGTAATATTGCAGGAATACTCGGAATGATCTTAGCGATTCCGGCTTATGCTGTAACAAAAACAATTGTGATAAATATTGTAAGAATGATTCAATTCAGAAACAAATCTATCAAGTTGTAAAATGCAAAGGCAATACAATAAAGAAGCTGGTACAAAAGTATTTTAGTTGAAATTAAATCCGAACTATTAATCTGATTAATGGTTCGGATTTTTTGTTGTTATATTGAACGTAGTTTTCGTGCAGCTGCTTCTAGCTGTGGATTGGAGGGCAAGGCGAAGACTCCTGCGGGAAAAGCGGAAGGGATGAGACCCCGCAGGAACGCAAGCGACGAGGAGGCTCATCGGCTGCCCCCAGAAAGCGAAGTTTTGCACGGAAATCAACAGCGGTGTCACAAGCGGTTCAGCTCCTTTATCCCATTTGTTCGTCTTTAGATTGGGGTAATTTCGTTATGTCCTAATGTCTTTTATCTTCCCATGGGTTCAGCACTGACACACCATCAGATGATTTCCATCCGGATCTTTAAATGTAAACCAATGATTGTGTTGAATTCCTGTCGTTAGCTCTACTTTTTTCTTTTTCATATATTCATAAGCTTCTTTGATATCGTTTGTATTCAAATGAAAAGCTGGCGTTTTAAAAAGCGTATTTTTTGAATAAGTTTTGCTATCTAATACAATTCCTGTTCCATTCATAGGTATCACATATAAATGATCATATAAAATGTCTCCACCTGCTATCAAACCTAGTATGTCACAATACCAATCTCGTGCTTTTTTTATATTCTTTACAGGAATAAAAACGGTGCCTACTTCATTTAATATAGGGTTCATTTATGACCTCCGGTATGTGTTTAGTAGTTTTACAAAGTATTCTCTTTTAATCGCTGATATCCTTTTATTTTGAGATACTTTCTATCAGTCCACTAAACTCGGTAGCAGAATTAGTAGTCTTGCGGACACGGTTATACTCCATACATAAGCTACACGGCAAATGTATATACTTCATGACCAAATGTAGATTACTAAAAAAGAAAATGAGAAAATCTCCCCCTTCCCCTGCTTTGCACGTGTATAATGAAAAATAGACTATAGATAGTAGCCGTCTTTTGTTTGTAGCATGGAACTTTAGTGCATTACAATAGATTTAAAGCCACTATCCAGCTAAGAATTAAAATGACTAACTTAAGGTTAAGGAGGTTAGATGTGTATGGATTATTCATCTTTACTCATACGCGAAGTCATTGATAGAGTATCTAAATTACGCCTCTTATCTGTTTATAATGAAAGTATAAAAGGTGATTTAGAAAGCACCATCCTCCCTCTTTATCAGCAGCACTTTGAAAATAAAGATGTAAACGAAGCGTTGAGAATTTTAAAAAAAGACTTTCTCAATCGTACGAAACGCAGATGGTTAGATGCTGCTATACGGGACTATGAGCAAAAAAAGCCTAAGAAGAATAAAGAGCTGATTGGAGAATACAAAGCGCTAACAGCTTATTATAAAACGAACGGAAAAGAACTCTTTTGCAAACAGTTTGAAAACGTATCGTCTCCGGAAGAAGTCATTAATAAACGAATTGATATTCTACGTGAATGGAGTCAAGAAGATAGCTTCTTCTTAACGGATTATCCCTATATTCACCAAAAAACCAAAACGCAGCGAGAAAAAGCGATCCACACGGATATATCTATTATTATTGGACTGACTATATTGGACCCAAGCTTCCAAAACGGAAATCATAGTATTATTGAAAGCCCTTTTTCAACTGTAGAGAATCCTTTTTTCTCTAACTCAAGAGCAAAGCTTCTCGTCGAGCAACCCCTATTAGAGAAAGAAGGAAAAGAATATTTCTTAAGTACTTATAACTCTGAAGACGGGACAGATTACGAATTGTTAATAGAAAAAGAATACGCTGAAGAAAATGGAAATAAAATTAGTGATTTAGATCGGTTTGATTATAAAGTGTTTTTAGAGATCATGAGCCAACGCGACGAATTGTTCGCTACACAGAAAATCATTAACGTAAAAATTGGTGACCTTGTGAAAGCACTTTATAAAACAGATAGTAAGCGCAACTATCAGATGATAGAAGAAAGAATTACGAAAATGAAACACTACAGCATGACAAAAGTACAGCATAATAAGAAAATTGCCTATGGTATTTTTGACTTTGTGGATATTACTACGATGCCGAACGGAACGCGAATTGCTGAAATTCACGTCAATGAAGTGATATATAGAGACTATATTCAACGCCAAACGGTGCGCATTTACAAAAATAAAGTAGAAAAGTTAAGTTTAGACGCCGCTTATCATTTGCTATTCGTTATGCAAAAAGAGCGCCTCATTTGCTATGAAACAAAATCTTCATACAATGTCACAAGAGATTATTTATATTTTTCGACAAGAGTCCGCTTTCGAAAAAGACGAAAAAAAGAAAACCTTGTCGAAATTGAAACAGCCTTAGATGAGCTAGTCGAACAAAAACTAGCTGTCCAATCTTATAAAAGAGTAGGCCAAGTGTTTCAGATTACCTTTATTCCTGTGGGAGAAAGTGAAGTAAAAGACTTATTAGCTGGTGATTACGAATATGCTCCCCTTTCTATTTATCAAAACGTAACAAGTTCTATAGGCTAAAAAAGAATGCTCTTATAATCTTTATAAGGGCATTCTTTTTATCTATCTACTATTAATCACTGCATTTTTTGCTCCACATTTCCGTGCAAAAGTGTTTTTTTGCTCCAATTCTCCATGTAAACATATTATTTCCCCTGCTAATATAGCTATTAAACTTCACTTTCCTCATCATTTTGTGAACTTTTTGTGTCTGAAAAAAGTATTATAATTGTTTTTTGCTCCAGATTCCCGTGCAAATGTGTCGTTTTTCTTCCTATACTGCATTTACTATAAGTTTGGCTCCAATCTTCCGTGCAAATATGCCACTTTTACATAAATTTTCTTGTGACAGCGACTTTCCCTCTTCGTTTTCTCCAATTTTTGCTCCACACCTCCGTGCAAAAGTGTTTTTTGCTCCAGATTCCCGTGTAAACATGCCACTTTCTTAAAAAAACACTATTTTTGCTGCAAATGTTTGTTTATCCCCTCTAAAAATGTGAACTTTTTGTGTCTCAAAAAGGGCATTTTTCTTTTTTTTGTCCCTATTTTCCGTGCAAATGTGTCACTTTGCCACTCGAATTTTTATTTTTATCATTTTTGCTCCTATTCTCCGTGCGAATATGTCATTTTTACATCAAAAATTTTTTTGAATTTGTCGCATTTTGTGTATTTCATCCGTCATAATACGACATTTGTTTTCAGAATGCTGTTTTATCAACGTTTATGAAATATAACGCTATTTTTGCTCCACATCTCCGTGCAAATATGTCACCTTTTAAATAGATGTCTCGTCCCTTGGTATCACTAGTCTTGTAAAAAAATGCACCAATTTTCCGTGTAAATATGTCATTTTACAGCCTATATGACTGTGTCTATACTGTAAAAGACGACGTATATAGTTTTAGAAAGGAGGTAACTACATGAGTATACAAAAGCTGTCACTAAAACGGCACACCCTTGTAGCAAATAAACTGCTGATTGTTATGAGCGGCTTGAATAGAAACACTAAACGAGACAATAGCTATTACTATGAAAAACATTCATTTGGTCTTGCAAAAAACTTTGTAGACATAAAGTGGACGGGTTCTCTGATGAAGCAAATTTTAGCTTACGTAGCCAAATGTAACAGCCAAGGGCATATTTCAATTATTTCTGAGCAAGAACTGGCTAATACAATCCAATGTTCCGTTCGGACCGTCCAAAATAATAATAAGCTTTTAGAAGACTATGACATCATTCGCTGGGATCGTTTATGGGGAGACTATATTCAAGTTTCTTTAAACAACTATTTAGAGGATTTTTTAGATTTACATATAAAAGAAGCTGCTGATGTTCAAAACATATCATATAATCCTGAAATGCTTGATGAAGATCACAGTACATATACTTCAAAAGGTGGTTATACTTCTGTTTCGATGGAAGTGATTTATCAATTGCTGGCTATTAAAAATATCAACATGCTGCGTCTGGCTTTACGTGCGTTGTATGTATACGAATCTGATGTAAACGTAAAGAAAGATTCAGAAGCACTTTTATCTTACACCGAGGTAAAACACATTCTTCCAAAATACATTGGCTATAAAGCTGCTATTAAAGAAATGGCTAGTAAATTGAGTACAATTTTCCGTATCGATGTACTAGAAAAAGATGATTGTGTCAAAACATTATTAGAAGAAAAGCAGCCAAGAAAATCAATTATTGAAAAAATCAAGGATGGTTTTATTTTAAGCTTTAATTTAACTGGTGCTCATGATAGTAAAAAACAAAAAGAAATCGAAAAAATCCGTGGAGAGCATGCATTTGCTCAGTTTAAGAATTTCTTTAAATCTTTTGGCCATTATTCAATTAAAAAGGAAGATATTCATTCCATTGTACATGAGTTTGGTATAGATATAATCGAAAAATCATTAACGTCCGTTCAGCGTTACTTACAACAAACTTACATAGAAGAAAGGATGGATACATTTCGCCCTCTTGTGCATGAAATGGAGTCCAATTTCTTTACGTATATACGAAAAATTGCCAACGGGTATTATCAGGCAAAAATTAACGCTCTATAATACTCTTTTTTGTTATGCCTTTTTTTACTCATTTCTACTCTATTTTCCTCATATTCTTCTTTTCTCTTTAACTTACTAAAACATATTTGCCTATCAACTCTAATGAACCTTTTTAAATGATAATGATTTTCGTTTTCATGAAAAAAATCAACTAAATGAACAAAAAATACAATAAATAAACGTTATTTTTCAAACTACTGCGTAAAAAATATAGCTAGTATAAAAAAAGCCTATATTTTTTCGTGAAAATTCTTGTAGCAAACTGCAATTTTTTTGATTGCTTAATTCCCTTTAATCTCAGTCAGCAGAAGGCTTTTACCAATATAAGTTTTAACAATGTTTTTAATTTCTTTAATTTCTTTTTAATCTCTTATAAATGTATAGTAATGTCTCTAAAATAAAGGGCATCAAATAAATAGCAGGTATATATATGAAATGATGAAGCTAATCTATGAGATATAATCATGAGTTGATTTAATTCAGCTGATAAAAAAAGCTGTTTTATACGTCAAATTTCTCACGTATAAAACAGCTCAGCCTGTTATTCACATATTTTCACGAAGCCCTATTCACTACGTTCAATTACTAGTTAGCTGGACTTCTTTCTTTTCTTCATTTTCTTCATTTTCTTCTATTCCCACTTCTTCTATATTCACAAAAGGTTGATCAGCAACGGTCACAAGCTCGCCGCCGCAAACATGGCGAACAACGGTTACTAGCTCTGGAAAAGCGGGAAATTTGCCGTATAACGTTTTTAAAGGAAGTGCGCCTTTACATATCTTACTGTTATGTGGTTCATACCCTTTGAGCGTATCAAGCAATAATTGTTCTCCGCTTTCAGTCAATTTGATGTAGGTGTTTCTTTTATCATTTTCTCTTTTGGACAAATGCAGATACCCTTGATTTTCTAATTTTTTCGAAAAATTAAATGCTGTAGAGATATGCATAGCTCCTAAATTAGCTAACTCTGACATAGAGATTTCTCCCGTGTTACTAGCTAAACATAAAATATGATGCTCATTTACATTCAGACCATAAGGTTTCACCCATTGCTCCCAGTCATCTTCCGCAGCTCTCCAGATGGCTTTACTTACCTGCATTAATTTTAATCCAAACAATGATGCGTCTTTTATTGTGTATTCACTTTCTTGTTTCGACATACTATCATTCCTTATTTGTAGGCTGTTTTAAGTTAGTTTATTTTTAAAACGCGAAAAAACATTTTTATTTCATCTAATTTATCAGTATACCTACAAAATCAGACGAAAAAATACACGTACAGTTTAATTTATCAGCTTTATTCCACAAAACCTCTGCAATTTTGAAGAAGTGTCTACCAACTAAAAAGAGGTGCTTACTTTATTTTTATTAAAAAAAGTAATACGTGTCTTTTTAATTACTAATAGATGATGCGGATTCTAAGTGAGCAAATGCTTGTTCTAAGTCTGCAATTAAATCTTCCGTATCTTCAATTCCTACAGATATGCGAACCAGTCCTTCAGATATTCCAAGGGCTTTACGTTCTTCAAGCGTACATTCTACGTGACTAGTCGTTCTTGCTGGTCCATAAATCGTTTCAACCGCTCCTAAATTGCCGGCTTTATTTGCATACGTTAACTTTGGCAGCAAAATTTTAATAGCTTCCATTTCTCCTTTTAAAACAAAGCTTAATATTCCGCCAAAGCCTTTCATTTGTTTTTTGGCAATATGATGATGAGGGTGTGTTTCCAATCCAGGATAATAGACGGCTTCAACAGCTTCTTTCTTTTGAAGAAATTTAGCAATTTCCAAAGCACTTCGTTCTTGTTGACGTATACGTAATTTTAACGTTTTCATTCCTCTTAAAATAAGATACGCTGACATGGGATCCATGGTCGCGCCATTGATCTCACGGTAGTGATACACATGCTGCATTAATTCTTTAGAGCCGCATACTACCCCTCCTAAGGCATCCGCATGTCCGCTTAAAAATTTTGTTGCGCTGTGAATGACAAAATCTACCCCTAATTGAAGAGGGTTTTGATTAATGGGTGTCGCAAATGTATTATCAATAATGACGACTGCCCCTACCGATTTTCCTGCTTTCGCTGTTCTTTCAATATCAATAATTTTCATCGTAGGATTTGTAGGCGACTCTAAATATAGCACTTTACATCCTTTATTTACTTCCGCTTCAATTTCTTCATGATTTCCCGTATTGCATAAGGTTACATCAACTCCGATGTTAGGAAGGAACTCAGTGAAGATTTTATTTGTTCCTCCATATGTATCTTTTACCGATACGACGCGGTCTCCCGGTTTTAAAAAAGTGTATAATGTGCTGCTAATAGCCGCCATTCCGGAGGAAAATGCGACCGCTTCTTCTGCTTCTTCAAGTATCCTTACTTTTTCTTCAAAAGCTTTAACCGTAGGATTACTCATGCGATTATACGTATAGCCTGGTTTGTTTCCTAACGCAACTTCTTGCCATTCGTCTACATCATCATAATTATAAGCTACGCTGAAGACGACAGGAACTTGAGTGGCATTGTAAGCAAGCGATTCTTTTTCTCCTGCCCATACCGCTTTTGTTCCGTCTTGTACATTTCTAAACTGTTTGTCTGTCATTCACTCATCACCTCTGGTTTTATTAATTAGATAATGATTAGATTATATATTGTATACAATATACTGTATATAGTACAGAATAATCTGATAATAAAATATACGTACATTCCTCATTAAATTTAAAATAGATCAAGACATAACGAAATCAATCCAATCCAAGGACGAACGAATTGAATAAATGATCTGGAGTGCTTGTGACACCGCTGTTGATTTCCGTACATGACTTCGCTTTCCGCGGGCGGCGGGTGGACCTTGCCCTTCAATCAACCGTTAGAAGCACTTACATACATGAAGCCTACGTTTCCCATACCAATGAAAAAATCCGAACGAAGTTGATTCTCCATGAAGAATCAAACTCGTTCGGATCTTCCTTCAACTAAACTACTTTTGTCCCCGTCTCTTATTTATTATTCAGCTTTCACCAAAATTTTCACCTGTTCTCTTTCTTTTAACAATGTCTCAAAACCTTCTTCAATCACATTCTCTAGCTTGATACGTTTTGTCACCAGTTTATCAGCAGAAAAATATCCTTTTGCCATTAAACTAATAACCGCTGGAAATACATCGCGGTAGCCAATAATACCTGTTACTGTACGCTCCTGTAAAACGATTGTTTGGGGATGAATGGACGCTTCTTTTTCAAATATACTAACAATCATTGTCTCTCCGCCACTTTTGGTAGAGTTAATGGCTTGAGTTAAAACTAAGGGAACACCTGTAACTTCGTATGAAACATCTGCACCTCCGCCTGTGCGCTTATGTACTTCTGCTACGGGATCGTATTCTTGCGGGTTAATGACAATCGCCCCAAGTTCTTCTGCTTTCTGTCTACGCTGTTCCGATAGTTCAATGGCATAAATTTCAGATGCACCCGATGCCTTTAACGCTTCAATGACTAACAAACCGATTGGCCCCGTCCCAAATACAGCGGCTTTATCCCCTACCTTTAGTTTGCTTTGGCGCACAGCATGAAGAGCCACAGCTGAAGGCTCTACCAGAGCTCCTTGCTCGTAAGACACCGTTTCCGGTATTTTATGAATCATTTCTACCGGTATGGAGGCATACTCAGAAAAACCTCCGCCTCCTCCTGCAAGACCATAAAACCCCATTTTATTACAAAGATTATACTTTCCTTGTTTACAGCCTTCACACTCTCCGCATGCATAGATAGGTTCTACTACTACTCTGTCTCCGACTTTTACATTCGTAATACCTTCTCCGATTTCTACAACTTGTCCAGAAAATTCATGCCCCAGCACAACCGGCGCTTTATCTTTGCTTAATGGATGGGATTCTTCTGTAGGAATAAAAATTGGTCCTGCCGTGTACTCATGCAAATCACTTCCGCAAATTCCACACCATTCTACTTTAATTTTCACTTTCCCTTGAGAGACGGTAGGTTCTGCAATATGTTCTAACCTTACATCTTTAACGCCATGCCATCTTAATGCTTTCATTCTACTCAGCTCCTATCCTTATTTAAAAGTTTAAAACAGCTACGAACTCTCAGCTTACAAATTGAATTTTTTTAATCTGTTATAAAATGTACTTCTTGGTATATCTAACAGCTTAGCGGCAAGTGACACATTTCCCTGTGTTTTACGTAAAGCATCCATCATTAGGTCTTTTTGAACTTTTTCACGAAATGTGAGTGCGGGTAGGGACGTAGAATCATTGTCTTCTATTTCTTGTGAAGTATCAGAGTGAGAGATGTTCTTCTGGCCACCAAGATTTAAAGAACTTAAATAATTCAATATCCTCTCTTTTTCTGCTTCTGTTTTAAGCGAGATCTTCAAGCGTTCAAGTACATTAAATAATTCTCGAATATTGCCGGGCCACTGGTAATCTATTAATTTATCTACTAATTCCTTGGGGAAATTCATATTCCAAGCATTCTTTTGACAAAAGTAGCGCATCAGATGTGGAATATCTTCTTTCCTTTCTCGCAAAGGCGGAACATGCACGGGATACACGTGAAGTCGATAGTATAAATCTTCTCGAAACTTCCCTTCACTGACAAGTTGACGAAGATCTCGATGAGTAGCGGTAATAATCCGGATGTCTACCGAAATTTCCTGATTGCTTCCAACAGGCGTTACCTTGCGCTCTTGCAATACTCTTAACAAAGAAACTTGCATAGAATGAGGAAGTTCACCTATTTCATCAAGAAAAATCGTACCGTGATTAGCCTGCTCAAACTTTCCTTGATATCCTTGACGCCGTGCTCCTGTAAACGCTCCTTCCACATAGCCAAATAATTCACTTTCCATAAGTTCCTTCGGAATGGCACCACAATTAAGAGCAATAAAAGGCCCGTTTTTACGCGAACTGTTTTCATGAATCGTTCGGGCTACTACTTCTTTTCCAGTACCTGTTTCCCCTAAAATATAGACCGTTGTATCCGTAGGAGCCGCATGCTTTATTTCTTCTAGTGTTTGCTGAAAGGAACGGCTTATGCCTGCTTCTCCTTTAAAACAAAATGATTGAGCAGAGATCTGTTTAGTTGTTTGGTTATGAGTTGCTTCTTCTGATAAATAAATAATCTTTCCAATAGAATGACCGTGTCTTTTTGAAATTACAGGCACTTCCATCACTATACGAAATCCCTGTTGTACAATCGTGTTCAACTGCAGGCCTGACCATTTTGGTATACATTCCCGAACGGTTGTACTTGCTCCTACAATCACTTCTTTGTAATTGCAAAGCAGCAAGAGCTGCTTGCTATCAACAAAATTCATAGAAGCATGAACCAACTCAATTTCGTCTTTGTGCATTCGAATGCTTAATTCCCGCTCAATTGTATACGCGATGGACGTAACCATTCCAAGCATATAAGGGTGAGCTCTGTTTACAGGACAAGAAATATTAATAATCCCAATTAAATTTCCGTCGTCATTTCGAACAGGCGCTGCTGAACAGCTCCATTGATGCGAAGCAATCGAATAATGTTCTGTACCCGTTATCATAATGGGCTCTTCAGTTTGCAGAGCCGTGCCGATTGCATTTGTTCCTACTTCTTTCTCTGTCCAACAGGCTCCTTCCACAAAATTAATTTTCCTTGCTTCATTCAATGTAAGTCTATTTCCTGTAATAGATAGAATATAGCCTTCTGGGTCAATTAATAGAGCAACCATTCCTAAATCCGCCGTTGACTGTTTTATTCTTTCTAAGTGCGGCAAAGCCGTATCAAGAAATAAAGAGTTCATTTGTTTTCGAGAATGAAAGGCTTCATTTCTTAGAATCGATCTGCCTTTATCTAGGTAAGGATTAACATCTGCGCTTTTACAACGATGCCATGACTTTACAATAATGTCGTTTAACCTTGAGGATTCAAGTGCCCCTTCGTTTACAAAACGTTTCCATGTGTTTAAAGAAAGTGTGGATTCCATTCTATACCTCTCCCCTATAAACTTAATTGAATATAGTAAATCAAGGCTTGTTACCATTATTATAAATCACAAAGAAAACGTTATCATTATCAAAGATAGATTTTTAAACTCACGTTATGTAAAAATTAATAAAGAAACTAGACGAGGATGCAGGAAAACTCCTATACCTCTTCTGTGATTCCTTCATCCTCTAGTTTATCTTTTTGAATTATTCATTTTTACTTTTCATCCTTAAAGAGTTTAATAACTTGGGCACCTGCGTAATCAGGAGTGAACGGCCTGACCCGCTGAATGCAAAAGAGCTTCATGAATTGCTTCGGATAATGTAGGATGAGCAGCAATAAAATCTTCCATTACATCTGTGGTCAATTCTCCGTGCAGCATGATGGTTCCTTGTCCAATTAATTCTGTAGCATGTGAACCTACAATGGAAAGCCCAATAATTTCATTAAACTGTGGTTCTACTATTACCTTCACTTTTCCAACGGACTCATTTGCAATCATTGCTTTGCCGTTTGCCGTAAACGAGAATTCTCCGACACGAATATCGCCGTATGCGTCTCGGGCCTGCTTTTCTGTCATACCGACACTTGCAATTTCAGGATGAGTATAGATGCAGCGTGGTACAGCTCGGTAATTTACGTTCTTATCTTTTCCACATGCGTGCAAAGCAGCAACTGTGCCTTCATGAAAGGCTACATGAGCAAGCTGAATTCCGCCAACTACATCTCCACAAGCATAGATATTAGGTATATTCGTTTGCATATGCTCATTAACATCAATTCCTTGTTTTGAAAAATGTATGCCAACCTTTTCTAAACCTAAACCTAGCACTCTAGGTTTTCTTCCAATTGAAATTAATGCATAGTCAGATTGCAGTTCATGCAGCTCTTCTTTATGTTTAAATAGAGCTGTTTTATCTTCTGGCTGCATTTCTGTTAACGAAGAGGATGTATAAATCGCTACGCCTTTTTTCTCTAACTCTTCCCGTAACGTAAATGCGATATCGGGATCTTCACCAGGAAGCAGCTGTTCTGCCGCTTCCACAATCGTTACTTTTGTTCCCATTTGGCTGTAAATGCTTGCAAATTCACACCCAATTACACCCCCTCCTACTATTAAAAGAGATGAAGGGATAGCAGGCAGCGACATCGCTTGTCCACTGTGAATGATCCATTTTCCATCAAATGGAGAAAATGGCAGGCTAGCAGGTTCTGAACCCGCAGCAATAATAAACTGTTCAGCCTCTACCTCTTCTACTTGATTTTCGTTCCGCACGGCTAGACGATGATTTGTCAAAAAGGAAGCTTCTCCTTTCATGACTTTAATACTGTTTTTTTTCATCAAATAGCCAATTCCCTGAACCAGTTTTTTAACAATGTTTGTTTTATGATGCTGAACGCCATCCCAGTTAATTTTCACTTGTTCTAAAGGAAGAGTGATGCCGAATTGCTCAGCTTTCTTAATTTTCTCATAGGTTTCCGCGCTTGCTAATAATGACTTTGTTGGCATACAGCCCTCATTTAAACATGTTCCCCCTAAATCTTTTTGTTCAATTAACGTAACTTTTTTTCCTTGCCGGGCGGCAGTGATTGCAGCCACATATCCTGCAGGACCGCCGCCAATCACAACTAAATTATTCACGGGATGCACCCCTTTCTATAAGAGTAGTAAAATAGGCTGTTCTAAGTATTGTTTGATGGTTCCAAGGAAATTAGCTGCAGGTGCTCCGTCCAGTACGCGATGATCAAACGTCAGGCTTAAAGGCAGCAAGTTTCTTTTTTGTAATTCGTCTCCTTGATACATCGGTACATCTTCAGTAGCTCCAACACCAAGAATTCCTGTTTCAGGCGGGTTTAATACAGGTGTAAAATACTCTACTCCGTAAGCACCTAGATTAGTAATAGTAAATGTAGAACCTTGCATTCTATCAGCACTCAGCTGACCTTGCCGAGCATTCGCTGCTCGTGTTTTAAGCTCTGCAGCTAATTCAACTAACGACATCTTTTCAGCATGTTGTATAACAGGAACAACTAACCCATTTTCTAAAGCTACGGCCATTCCAAGATGAACATGGTTATAGAGATGAATTTCGTTATCTATATAGGCACTGTTCATTTGTTTATGTTCTTGAAGTGAAAGAACAACAGCGCGAGCAATAAAATCGGTTAGAGAGATTTTCACCTTATGGCGTTGTTGGATCACATCTTTGATTTCTCTCTGAAGAGACAGTAAATCCGTCACGTCAGCTTTCATATTAATCGTTAATTGGGCACTGTTTAATAAACTATTATGCATTCGACCTGCAATGACTTTCCTCATGCCCGCTACTGGAAGCGTTTCTTTGTTTATAGCGAGGTTATCTCTTTCTACCGATGGGGGACTCGCTTCTGAAGCTCTTTCCGCCAGCACTTTCTCCACATCTGCTTTTGTGATTCTTCCTTTTGGTCCTGTGCCTTTAATCGTTTCAACATTAAGGTTTTCAGATTCTGCTATTTTCCGTGCAATTGGTGAAATAAGCACAGTTTCTTTCCTCTTTTTTGATGGAGCTGCGTTTGCTGGTGGCTCTTCTAAAGAGACAGCAGCCGCTACCTCGTTTTTAGGCGCTTGCAGCTCATTTGCTGAACTGTTTTGCTCAGTAAGCTGCTCGTTTGGCTTTCCAACATAACAGATAATCGTTCCAGGAGGCACTCCTACATCTTCTTGCACAAGAATATCAAGAATCACGCCGTCCTGCGGAGCTTCAATCTCCATTTCTATTTTTTCAGAATTAATGCTTGCAATCATATCTCCTTTTGAAACGGAGTCTCCAACTTTTTTGTTCCATGTCGAAACGGTTCCTTCTTTCATTGCCATGCCTAGTTTTGGCATTACAACCTCTGCAGCCATTTTCTTCCTCCTCCTTTTCTTTAATTACACGCTTAGAAGCGATTTATCTCCTAGTAACTCCGATACAACTTCAATTACTTTTTGTGGCGTTGGCAGATAAATATCTTCTAATGGAGGAGAAAATGGCACAGGTGTATGTGGTGCTGTAATTCGTTTAATAGGTGCATCAAGCATGTCAAATCCTTTATCGGCAACTAGCGCAGCAATATCTGTTGCTATGCTGCATCTTGGATTGGCTTCATCAATGACAATTAATCGATTTGTTTTTTCTACAGACGAAAGAATGGTCTCTTCATCAAAAGGTGATAGACTTCGCGGATCGACTACTTCTACGTCAATTCCCTTGTGAGATAATTGATCTGCTGCCGTAAGTGCAGTATTTACTTGTTTTCCAATTGCTACAATGGTTAAATCTGTTCCTTCGCGTTTCACGTCAGCTTTCCCTAACGGAATCGTATAGTAGCCTTCAGGAACCTCTCCTTTCATGTTGTACAATGTTTTGTCTTCAAAAAAGATAACCGGATCATTGTCTTCGATTGCTGCCAACAATAATCCTTTTGCATCGTAAGGGTTAGAAGGCACCACTACTTTAATGCCAGGAATGCTAGTGAACAAAGCGTACAAGCTCTGAGAATGCTGAGCTGCAGCCCTAAATCCTGCTCCATGAGTCGTTCGAATCGTGACGGGCACTTCTGCTTTTCCTCCAAACATGTATCTAAATTTAGCACCTTGATTTAGCACTTGATCTAAACAGCAGCCAATAAAGTCATTAAACATTAATTCTGCAACCGGTCTTAACCCTGTAGCTGCCGCTCCCATTGCAGCTCCTATATAAGCTGCTTCTGAAATAGGCGTATCAAGAATTCTTTCACGTCCAAATTCTTGTACAAGCCCCTTCGTAACTCCAAGGACCCCGCCCCACGCCTCATCATCTTGCAGGTGGTCAATTTCCGCTCCGCCAGCTACATCTTCTCCCAAAAGAATCACATTCTCATCTTTTCGCATCGCTAGTTTCATAGCTTCGTTAATAGCTTCAGACATGCTTAATTTTCTAGTCATTTTCTTTTCCCCCTTCAATTAGTAAGATATATAAACATCCGTTAATAGTTCCGAAGCATCAGGATAATCGCTTGTTTCTGCTAGCTCCACTGCGCGTTTTACTGCTTTTTCTACATCATCATCAATATCTCTTAGCTCTTTTTCTGTTACTACTTGTTCTGAAAGCAAATAGTTTTCAAAAAGAGCAATAGCATCTTTTTCCTGAAGATGTTCTTTCTTTTCATTTCCTGATTTATACGTTTGTGCGTCGCCTTCGAAATGCCCGTAATTTCGATACGTTACACATTCAATTAATGTTGGACCTTCCCCTCTGCGAGCTCTTTGGATAGCTTCTGCAGCTGCTTCATAAACAGCCATCACGTCTTTTCCATCCACTCGTACGCCTGGAATGTTATAAGATGCTGCACGGTCTGCAATTGCGCTGCAGCTTGAAGCATAAGAAAATGGAGTTGCCTCTCCGTAGCCATTATTTTCAGCAACAAAAACAACCGGCAGTTTCCAAATGGCTGCTAAGTTAATTCCTTCATGAAACGTTCCTTCATTGCCCGCTCCGTCGCCAAAAAAGCAAACGCTTACATCTTTTGTCTTTTTATACTTAGAGGTTAAAGCAGAACCACATGCAAGCGGAAAGCCTCCTCCGACAATTCCATTTGCTCCTAAAATTCCTTTATCCAAATCCGCGATATGCATGGATCCGCCTTTTCCTTTGCCTAACCC
Source organism: Priestia megaterium (assembly GCF_023824195.1). NCBI lineage: Bacteria > Bacillati > Bacillota > Bacilli > Caryophanales > Bacillaceae > Priestia > Priestia megaterium. The sequence continues at coordinate 1,949,367 of NZ_CP085442.1, read as the reverse complement.
GGTTACCTTTCCAAAAAGTTCAGCCATCATTCCATCTAAATCGCCGCCTTTAGCAATACAATGGCCGTGTCCGCGATGAGTGCTCGTAATACTGTCACTATCGTTAAGATGAGCGCACATTCCAACCGCGACTGCTTCTTCACCTGCATACAAATGAACAAAACCAGGCAGTACTCCTTTTGCGAAAATTTGATGTACTTCATCTTCAAACTTTCGAATTTCTACCATTTTCTGATACATCCAGCTGGCTTTTTCTTTCGTGAGCTTTTCTGTTTTATTTTGAGCAGTTTTCATTATAGTGAGCCTCCTCATTTGATTTCTAGACTTCACTTAACTATTCTTGCAAGTACCGTGCCAACATTGAAATCGCCTTGTACTAGCAATCTATTGTTTTATTTTGTCTCGTAAAGTTAGACAAAATTGGACACCATTCCAGCTTTGTCTAACTTTGTCCAAAATTAGACAGATAAATCATGTAAACTGAATTTAAGGTACATAATAAGCTTGCGTGACGAAAACAACATTGAATAATCAACAAGAAAGCTTTTATGTAAATATGATATAATGCTGAAGGAATCGTCTTAATTTTGAAGAACACCAAAGCTTTTAAAGGAGGTTGGTTAAAGTAAAACGGGTTTTATAAAAGTTTTACCGTAAAGCTGGATGTAAATTAATCGAGGAAAGATGAGGTGAAAACCTGGACAACATCCAAAGTTCTCGTCACTAGATGACATATCGCCAGGTTACTGTTATGCACAATGCAATTCAACACATTACAAGTTTTCATGTATACGCAGCCATTATTATATTTATCATTACATATTTTCTGATTATGACTGAAAAGATCAATCGCGCTTCAGCAGCTCTTTTAGGTGCTATATTAATGATTTTATTAGGTATTGTTGATTTTAATAATGCTATTACCGAACACATTCAGTGGGAAACGATTGTCCTTCTTATGGGTATGATGATTTTAGTCGGCATTACAAATAAAACAGGCGTGTTTCAATACGCAGCCATCAAGTCTGCTAAAATCGCTAAAGGTGATCCAGTTCGAATTCTAGTTATTTTATCGATCTTAACAGGCGTGGGATCAGCTTTTTTAGACAATGTAACAACGGTTTTATTAATTGTTCCCGTTACCTTTTCAATTACTACTATTTTAAATATTAATCCTTTTCCGTTTCTTATATCAGAAGTACTGTTTTCAAATATTGGAGGAACGGCAACTTTAATAGGAGACCCGCCTAATATCATGATTGGGGCAGCGAACCCTCACCTTGATTTTAATGCTTTTTTATTAAATTTAACTCCTGCAGTACTGATTATCGGTGTTGTTACGCTGGGGATTCTTGTTCTTATCTATCGTAAAAAGTTAAAAGTAGAAGATAGTAAAAAGCAAGAGCTAATGAGTTTAAATGAAAAAGATTATATTCAAGATTCCGTTTTAATGAAAAAATCGTTAACTGTATTAGTATTAACGATTTTGGGTTTTACCCTGCATTCCGTTTTACATATCGATGCCGCTATGGTAGCCATTACAGGTGCTGCTGTATTATTGGTAATTGGATTAAGAACTCATGATGAAGTAGAAAGCGCGTTTGATTCTGTTGAATGGACAACCATTATCTTCTTTGCAGGTTTGTTTGTTCTTGTCGGAGGATTAATCGATGTAGGCATCATCAAAAAACTTGCTGCAGGCGCGTTAAACGTTACAGACGGCAACATCGCACTGTCAGCCTATCTCATTTTATGGATTAGCGGAATTGCTTCAGCTGTTATTGACAATATTCCTTTTGTTGCTACAATGATTCCACTTATTCAAGATATGGCTCATGGGATGGGAATGAGCCCTGATTCTGCTCAAATCAGTGTACTATGGTGGTCACTGGCTCTAGGAGCATGTTTGGGAGGAAACGGTACGTTAATTGGAGCGTCTGCTAACGTAATTGTAGCTGGCATGGCTGTAAAAAAAGGACATAAATTTTCGTTTATGGACTTTTTGAAAATTGGAGCTCCCATCACGCTCGTATCTCTTTTGATTTCAACGTTATATATCTTCCTTCGCTATCTTTTATTCCTGTAAGGGAAGAGAAATTGAAATCTACAAGAACAGTAAAAAAGACTTCTCAATTGAGAAGTCTTTTTTGCTCTAGGTATATGCACTCAGGCGGCCCAAACGAAGTTGATAATAAAAGCGGCGCTAATAATGTACATAATCCAATGAATTTCCTTTGCCCTGCCGGCTAACAATTTAACGAATGTATAAGATAAAAATCCTAGCGCTAAGCCTTCGCCGATACTAAACGTTAACGGCATCAAAATAATGGTACAAAAAGCAGGCACAGCATCTGTTATCTCGTCTAAAGGAATGTTTTTGATTTCCGTTAACATGAGAGCTCCAACCATAATTAAAATAGGCGCTGTAGCAAAAGCAGGAATAATGCTAATTAATGGCGTAAATAAAATGCTCACTAAAAACAACATGGCAACGACCAGTGCTTTAAGGCCCGTTTTGCCTCCTTCTGCAATTCCCGCAGCATTTTCTACATACGCATTCATTGCAGTAGATCCCATAGCAGCACTGGCTACAGTCGCAAGAGAATCTGCCATAAGCGCTTTATCTAACCCTTTAATTTCTCCTTTTTCATCCATTAATCCAGCTTTTTTAGATAATCCAATCATCGATCCTAAATTATCAAATAGCTCCACAAGTGTAAATGAAAAAATAATAGAGAAAAGACCGTAATGAAGAGCAGATTTAATATCCATTTGTAAAAAAGTTTCTGACATGCTCGGCATTGAAAACGACACCACGCTGCTGATGCTTTTAGGTGCTTCTACTATGCCCAGCACCATCCCGGCAATTGATACTAGCAAAATGCTAATTAGGGCAGCTCCTTTAATTTTTCGAGCAGTTAATACAGTTACCGCGATAAAACCTAATAAAGCAAGTAATGGGCCCGATTTTGTAAGTTGACCAAGGGCTACTAAATTTTCTTTGTTGCTTACAATAATTCCTGCTTGCTTAAAACCGATAAAAGCAATAAATAGACCGATTCCAACAGAAATAGCACTTTTTAAAATAGCGGGTATCCCTTCAATAATCTTCTTGCGTAAGCCTGTTATTGTTAAAATAAAAAACACAACCCCTGAAATAAATACGGCTCCTAAACCTGTTTGCCACGTTAACCCTTCACCCAATACCACTGTATACGTAAAAAAAGCGTTTAGCCCCATCCCGGGTGCTACTGCAATAGGCATGTTCGCCCACAATGCAAACAAAAGAGTTGCAAAGACAGTGGCAAAAATCGTCGCCGCAATTGCCGCTTCTTTTGGAATGCCTGCATCTGCTAAAATCGTCGGATTAACAAAGATAATATAGCTCATCGTCACAAAAGTAGTAATTCCAGCAAGAATTTCTGTTTTTACATCTGTTTTGCGTTCGGTTAAATGAAACAGCTTATCCAACCATGAAGGATTAGGTGCTGATTTTTTTGTTAGTTCCATATGCTGAGCTTCAACTTTTTCATTCATCGCCACTTGCTTTTCACTCCTTTAATTTTCGATTCATCTTCTTTTAACTCGCTTTTACAGCTCCTCTATAAAACAGTGTGTTTTTAGCCATTTCGCCTCTCTTTTTTATGAAAATATCTATAAAAAGAGCCGTGAAAACAGAAGGAAATCCTTCTATCTTCACGGCTCTTTGCTTCTGTAAACAGAAGATAAGCATCCGTCTTTTACGTGTTTTGCAAAACAAACGATTTCATCGAACGTTTTGCAATTTATATAGAGAAGTTATTTAAAGCAAATAACCGTACAAGAATTCTCTGTAACAGGATCATAATCTCTAAATAAAGAAGTGACCTGGATATCAAATAAAAGCTCCACTTTTTGCTTTAGCATTTTTTTATATATAGTCGACAAAGCGGCATCAAGAGACATCACTAATTCTCTATATTCTTCACTTAGGGCTTCTAGTGCCGGCATTCTTTTTGATTGAGCTAGTATAAGAATTTTATTATCAATAATATCTATTTTTTGAGTATTCACGCCTACATTAAAAATTTCTTGGCTAATTTGAGTATACAAAGTAGCTATCTTCTTTTTAGAGATCGGCTCCATATGCTTCACCTTTTTCATTGTTAAAAATATGTTTTTGCTATATTGTTTTCACTTGATTATTGTCCTTTGACCAGCTGCCGACAAATTCAGGCTCATCATAGTCAAAGAAATTGGTTAAATTCTCGTGGCGGTTATCAATAAAAAGCTGATTGGCGACTTCTGATACGAGCTTTGGTATCGCATATTTTAGCCCTGAAAGAGCGGATGCAGAAATTCCACAGCTAATTAAAGCGGAATAATTAAAAGCAAAAAGGCCATATACCATTTTTTGACCTTCTTTATCGCGATTTAAAAAAGCAAAGCCGTTACTGAGGTAAGGATGGGCATCCAATACTGGGTTGGCGATTTCATGTGGTGCTTTGTAATGATCGCTCCAGCGGGCGATGTGTCTTTCAACAAGTAGCAATTCTGGACGCAGAGCCGGATCTGTTAGAAGCCCGGTGCTAATAATTAAATAGTCAAACGTAAACGTTCCCTGAGGAGTCGTTACAACTGCTTTGTCGTGTTTTTCCTCGACATCGAGCCATGGGGCATGTACGTGCAAATGAAAACCTGGCCATGAGGAAGCGCGTCCAAATGTATCATTCGTAGGCGGCTGATTGTATTCGGAAAAATGAGCCATCACTTCATATTTTTCAGCATCTGACAGAGCATGGAAACGTTCAATCATTCCTGAAGCTTCCATTTGTCTGATTGGATTAATACGCGGGAGTTCTTTTCGTCGAACAAATACATGAGCTTCAGCAACCCCTTCGGAAAGCGCATAGTTGGCGTTATCAAACGCTGAAGCTCCTCCTCCCAAAACAGCTACTTTTTTGTTCTTCAACGTAGTAAAATCAATGGTTTGTGAAGTGTGAGAATAAAGATGAGGCGGCAATTTTTCAGAAATCATAGGCGGGACATGCCACTCTCCTCCTCCTTGAATTCCTGTAGCTAGTATAACTTTACGTGCCATCAGTGTAGGACACACGGCTCCATTTCCTTCAATATGCAAGCGATGGATACCTGTTTCTGCAGGCTCAATTAAGGTTAATTTTATTTCATTTGCCACAGGAAGGTTAAGAATATTCCGATACCAGCGCAAATAATTCATCCAGTCTCCTCTTGGGATTTTGTCAAGAGCTTCCCAGCCTTCTGAGCCGAATTGTGCTTCCCACCACGCTTGAAACGTAAGCGAAGGCATACCTAAATCGATAGACGTTAAGTTTTTGGGCGTTCTTAACGTGATCATTCGCGCATACGTTTCCCACGGCCCTTCTAAACCCGAACGGTTTTCATCAATAACAAGAATATTCGACACGCGTTCTCGCAGCAAGCCAAAGGCCGTTCCTAAACCGCTTTGACCTCCTCCAATAATGATTACATCGTATACGTGTCCGCTCTTAGGGATAATTGGCTGGACCTCTGTTGGTTTCCTGAAGGAAAGGTAAGAAAGATCGGTTTCTACTCTTTTATTTAAAGCTTCTAAGCTCATCGTTATCTCTCCTTTCAATAAAGTTTCTCTGTGATAAAAAGTTTATTTTATACCTAACATAAAATGATAGGTTTTATAACATCATTTGATTTATATTTATATTATCACTTTTGGAATATGATTGTATCTCCATTCTCTCTAAAGTTTTTTTTACAAATTGTATAAAATCACTAATATATTTTTTTATATCTTATGTATGGAATCATATTTACATCGTTTAAAAGGAAAAAACCATTACAAAGTTTAATGAAGAAAGCTTTTCTGACATCAATTTTAAGGAGAGCGTGTGTAAGTTTGTGACAGTTATTTGTTAATTACGCTCTACTACTTGACTATCGTATTCATCAAATCTATAGTCATAATTAGTAACTCAGCAAAGGGAGTCAGCGTATGAGAAATTTATTTAAAATAACAGCTATATTTACAACGATTGTTATGTTTATTTTGATGATTGCCGGCAGCCTTGTAACAACCACAGGATCTGGATTAGGATGCGGCAACGAGTGGCCACTGTGTAACGGGCAGTTAATACCCGAATACGCAGTAGCAACAATGATTGAATATACGCATCGTTTGATTACCGCATTTGCAGGTCTTCTTGTTTTAGCGTTTTCTATTTGGGCTTGGATTCGTTATCGCAGAAACCGTGAAGTGAAAATTTTAGCGATTATGAGTATTGCATTTATCGTTATTGAGTCATTACTCGGAGCTTCTGCAGTTATCTGGCCTCAGTCAGCTGAAGCGCTAGCGCTTCATTTCGGTCTTTCGCTTATTGCGTTTACCGGCGTATTTTTACTTTCAATGTTTGTTATTCAAAAAGACCGTTCGGATCATTTTATTAAAGGAGCGGTTACAGGCAAATTTAAATGGCTCGCATGGTTTACGCTTCTGTTTACTTACTGCGATATTTATTTAGGGGCATATGTACGTCACAAAGGTGCAAGCTTAGCATGTACAAGCTTTCCTGCTTGTTATGGCAATACTCTTATTCCAAAACTTTCAGGAACAACAGGTATTCATTTTGCCCACCGATTTGCTGCTCTTGTGCTGTTTGTTCTTATCATTTGGATTATGGTATCTGCCATCAAACAGTATAAAGAAACCCGCCGTGATATTTACTACGCGTCCATCATTGCGGTTGCTTTAACCATTGCTCAAATATTTAGCGGTATCTTTGTTGTAATGTCTCGTTTAAATGTCTTTGCTACACTGTCTCACTCGGCATTCATTACAGCTTTATTCGCTACGCTTAGCTACATTTGTGTACAGACTTTAAAAGGAAAAAGACAATAAAACAGAAATAGCTCAAAAAAACACGTGCAGTTCATAGCTGCACGTGTTTTTTTGAGTTAAGCTAGTTCTATTCCGCCTGTAATCCCGTAAACTTGAGCTGTTACGTAGCTTGCATCCGTTGAAGCTAAAAATACGTATACATTTGCTAACTCTACCGGCTGACCAGCACGCTGCAAAGGTGTATCTTGTCCAAAGCCTGGAATAGCATCGCTTGGCTGCCCTCCAGAAATTTGCAGCGGCGTCCAGATAGGTCCTGGAGCAACGGAGTTGACGCGAATACCTTTTGGAGCTAATTGCTTGGCTAGTCCGCGAGTGAATCCGTTAATGGCAAACTTTGTAGCTGCATAATCTAATAAATTAGGGCTTGGGCTATAGCCTTGTACAGAACTTGTTGTAATAATAGAAGCACCTGCCGGTAAATAAGGCAGCGCTGCTTTTACGGTCCAATATAAAGAGAAAACATTCACTTCAAAGGTTTTGCGCAGTTGGTCCGTTTCTAAATCAGCAAGATCTTCTACTGCCTGCTGTTTGCCTGCTACGAGCGCTAGAACATCTAAACCATCTAATTCTTTATAAGCTTTTTCTACTAGCTCCTTGCAAAAAGATTCTTCGCCTACATCGCCAGGTATGAGCACGGCTTTTCTTCCTTCTGCTTCAATAAGCTTTTGTACTTCTTCTGCATCTGCTTGCTCTTGTGGCAAGTAATTAAGCGCAACGTCTGCCCCTTCTCTTGCGTAAGCGATAGCTGCTGCTCGGCCAATACCTGAATCTCCACCTGTCACAAGAGCTTTTCTACCTTTTAATTTACCTGCACCTATGTAACTATTCTCCCCGCAGTCTGGAATGACGTTCATTTCTTTTTGTACACCAGGCGGTTCTTGATACTGTTTTGGATAGTCTTCATGAAAATACTGAGTTAATGGATTGTTTAGTTTTGACATATTCGTCACTCCTTTATGAATGAATCCTTAACCAACTAAGGAAAAGTTTTCTATATACTTGTTCTTCCCGTCTGCTTCTTTAGTAAACATGTTTGATGTGCTCTATTATCCTCACGTTTCTTTCATTGCCCTTCCCCGTGCCTTTCAATCAAAAGCTAGAAACAGCTGCATACATGAAACCTACGTTCACCATTACCATGAAAAAATCCGAACGATTTGGATTCTCCCTTAAGAATCTCGATTCCTCGTTCGGATCTGCTTTCAACTAAAATACGTTTATCCCCCCTCTTTAAATAAATGGTGAGAGCTTTGTATTTTGCTGTGAACAATAAGCTTTCTTTCTCTTCTGTCCTGCTACTCTGTTAGTTCCACTTGTAAAGGCTTTGATTCTTCTTCGGCCTCTTTAGGAGTGCGAACGATTAACACATCACATTTGGCATAGCGTAAAATATGCTGAGATACGCTTCCGATTAAGATACGCTCTACGGCGTTTAACCCGGTTGCACCGCACACAATTAAATCAACGTGTTTTTCAGGGGCAATTTTTTTAGATATTTTTGTTTTAGGGGAGCCGTGTTCAATTAATGTCTCGACTTTCGTTACTCCGGCCTTCGTGGCTAGCTTACTATAGTTAGTTAAAAGTTCTTCAGCAAATTTCTCTGCATCTTGAAAGCGTGTATCCGTATAGAATGCATAAGGTGATGGACTTAGCGCCTGTATGTCGATAACGTGACAAATTATCAAATGAGCGTTATTTTTTTTCGCACTGTTAACTGCTTTTTTGAATGCCCACTCTGCTTCTACAGAACCATCTACTGCTACGAGGATGTTACGATAAGCCATATTCATCATACTCTCTCCTTTGTCTTTCGTTTATAAAGAACTTTCCTTGCTACACTTTTATTTTACTTCTTGCGCAAACGAAAGTATGTGATTTTTATCACAAGGTAGAGAAATTTAAAAAATAGAGCCGTGTGTAGTGCACGGCTCCATTTTTATTGAACTTGAGAGTTAAAAGTCATTATCCAAATCGATCCTGCTACAATCGTAATAACAAAAACGATTCCAAGTATTAAAGCCATCACATTATAACGAGGCTTCTCTCCGTCTTTAATATGCATAAAGAAAAACAGTTGAATGAAAAATTGAAGCACGGCCATTCCTAGAATGCCAGCTAGTAATATATTTTTAGCAAATACATGGTTTAATACCAGCATCAGAGGAATAACGGTTAAAATAATCGAGAAAATAAATCCTATTGTATAAGCTTTTAACGACCCATGGTTCTCCATCTACATCACCCCCATTAAATACACAACCGTGTAAAGGAAGATCCAGACAGCATCAAGAAAATGCCAGTATAAGCTGATAATCGTCACTTTTCGCTTTGTTACAGAGGTAATTCCGTATCGTTTTAATTGGATTGTAATTGAAATCATCCAAATGATGCCGACAGAAACGTGCAGTCCGTGCGTACTAACTAGCGTATAGAAAGCTGTAAAAAATGCGCTGGTGGAAATGGTTGCTCCTTCATGAACCATTGTTTGAAATTCATGAATTTCAAGGCCAACAAAGCACATACCTAAAAGCAGAGTTACGATTAGCCAGCCAATTAAAGGCTTTATTTTTTCCTTGTGCATGCTCAGCACAGCTAATCCGCTCGTAAAGCTGCTCGTTAATAAGATAAACGTTTCAGAAACAAATCCTGGAACTTCAAAAAATTCCTTTCCTGTAAGGCCTCCCGCAGTATGATTAACAAGAACGGCATACGTAGCAAATAATGCTCCAAATAAGATGCAGTCCGTTACGAGGAAAAGCCAAAAACCCATAACTTTGATTCCTTCATCATGTTCATGATGATGTTCTTCGTGGTGCGCTGTCGCATAAGCCATGTCAGCCAACCCTCCCTACTGAATCTTCTGTATGTCGAATTTCATCCACGGGAATATAATAGTCCGAGTTGTATTGAAAGGAACGAGCTAGTAAACAGGCTCCTACTCCTGTCAAACCGAATATCGCCATCCACACCCAGTGGAACGTTAAGCCAAAACCAGCAATGAACCAGAAAACCGACATGATAAATGGAATACCTGAATTCTTAGGCATATGAATCGGAGAAAAAACAGCTGTTTCCTTCGCTTTTTTCTTTTTTCTTTCTTCTTTTATTGTCCACCACGCATCTTGCCCCGTTACTGTTGGAATCACTGCAAAATTGTAGTGCGGCGGCGGTGAAGGGATGGACCATTCTAATGTACGTCCATTCCACGGATCCCCTGTTACATCTCGTTCTCCGTACTTAATGCCATGAAGAATCTGCCATGCTTGAAAGATAAACCCTATGCCCATAAAGAAAGCTCCGACTGTAGAGATAACGTTCAGCGGTCCCCATCCCATGTCAAAGTCGTACGTATAAATACGGCGCGTCATTCCCATAAACCCTAATGCGTATTGAGGCATGAAACATACATAAAAACCAATATTCCACGTCCAAAACGCCCATTTACCAAGACGGTCATTTAGTTTAAAGCCAAACATTTTTGGCCACCAATAGTACAAACCTGCAAAAAAGCCGAATACAACGCCTCCGATTAACACTTGGTGAAAGTGTGCAACTAAAAAGTAGCTATTATGATACTGATAGTCTGCGGGAGCTGCTGAAAGCATAACACCCGTTGCTCCTCCCACAACAAAGCACGGGATAAAAGCAATTGTCCATAACATTGGCTGCGTCATTTGAATACGGCCGCGGAACATCGTAAATAACCAGTTGAACACTTTAACACCCGTTGGAATTCCGATGGCCATCGTGGTAATAGCAAAAAACACATTCACATTAGCGCCTGCACCCATCGTAAAGAAATGATGCACCCATGTGAAATACGATAGAACGCTAATAATCATCATTGAAAAAACCATAGATTTATAGCCAAATATTTTCTTTTGAGAAAACGTTGCAACGATTTCAGAAAAAATGCCGAATGCAGGAAGTACAACGATATACACTTCAGGATGTCCCCACATCCAAATTAAGTTAATGTACATCATCGGATTTCCTCCGCCGGTCATAGTAAATAAGTGTCCGTCAAAGAAGCGGTCGATAAACAATAAAGCAAGCGTTACGGTTAATACAGGGAATGCAAAAATAATAATAATACAGCTTGCTAGAACGGACCACGTGAATAACGGCATATGCATAAGTTTCATGCCCGGCGCACGCATTTTTAAAATAGTCATAATAAAATTAATTCCAGAAGCCAAGCTGCCAATACCTGATATTTGAATACCCCAAATATAAAAATCTTGACCTGGTCCAGGACTGAACTGCATGCCAGAAAGCGGCGGATAACTCAACCATCCTGCATCTGGCGAGCCGCCGATTACAAACGACAAATTGAAAAGCATGGCGCCAAAGAAAAATAGCCAAAAGCTTACCGCGTTTAAAAAAGGATAGGCGACATCTCTTGCTCCAATTTGAAGCGGCACAACAATATTAAAGAAAGCAAACATAAGCGGCATTGCCATAAATAGAATCATAATGGTTCCGTGCGTAGTAAAAATTTCATTGTAATGATTAGAATCTAGAAAATGCCACTGAGGAAATGCTAGTTGAATACGCATTAATAGTGCATCTACTCCGCCTCGAAACAGCATTAATAATGAAGAAAGCATATACATGATTCCAATTTTTTTATGATCTACCGTTGTAAGCCACTCACGCCATAGCCACTTCCACTTTTTAAGATACGTAAGAACAAAAATAATACCGGCTAGTGTTAACAAAATGGCGACATCAGCTCCGTAAATCATCGGCTCCCCTGTCACAAAAAAACGAGATGAAAAATCTTTTAATTTGTCTAACAACTTATTTTCCTCCTTCCTGGTGCTCGTGCTGTGTATGTGTTTGTTCATCAGAAGCCACATTCATGGTCTTCATGTCTTCATTTTTCATATGGTGATGCTGACTATAATATTGACCACCGTTTTTAATGACAATTTCTTGGAATAAACCTTTAGGAATAGTAGAATACGATTTTTCCAAGGAAAGACCTTGTTTGGCAAGACTGTTATAATCAGCTTTTGTTAAAGCTGGTGCGGTTTCTTTCACTTGCTTTACCCATTGATTAAATTCTTTTGTCGATGTAGATTTAACTTTAAAGTTCATATGAGCAAATCCTTCACCCGTAAAATTAGCACCTGAACCAAAATATTCTCCCTTGCGATCAGCTTGCAGCCAAAGCCCCATTGCCATTCCCGGCATGGTATATAATTGTCCTCCCAGCTGGGGTACCCAAAAAGAATTCATAGGTGCATCTGACGTTAGAACGAATTGAACGGGCACATCTTTTGGAATTTCGACATAGTTGACTGTCGCAATATTTTGATCCGGATACTGAAATAACCATTTCCAATCAAGGGATGTTACTTCAATTGTTAGCGGCTTTACATCTTTTTTCGGCGGATCTACTAAGTCATACGTCGTCTTGGCCGTAGCGAAACCTAAAATACCAATAATAATAATGGGGATCCCCCACCAAATAAATTCAAGACGCTTACTATCGTCCCAGTCCGGTCGATACGGAGCCTTGTTTCCAGGCTTATCACGGTAGCGTAAAACGATATACACAAGCAGACCTAAAACAGGAATAACGACAATTGCGCATAAAAATATGGAAAAAATAATTAAATGGTATTCTTTTTGAGCCACCGCCCCCTGTGGATTTAAAATCAAATAACGACTATCACAGCCTGCTAAAAAAATTGTAATGAATATGGAGAGAATGATTAACTTGCCAATATGCATTGATTTTTGCTTTCTCACCTAAGCTCAGGCTCCCTTCCTTTAAATCTCTGTACATAATAATGGTATATAAACGTTCATATTAGAGATGCATCTCAACAGATCAAAAGGCTAATAACCTCCTAACATATTGAAGTTTGTCATGACATATTGCTTACTCCTAAAAAATTATCATGTTGGGTTGTTAAAGGGTGTGATATTTATCACACTTGAAGCGATTTTTATGTAGTTTGAACGCCTTTACCATAATTTCGTCACATATTTGGTTAAATGTGGTGTGTAGAAGGAAGGTCAGCATTGCCTTGCGACTAGCCTAATAAAAGCAAAAAGCTCTTCCAGTTCTTATTAACTGGAAGAGCTTTTTTATGAGTAATAGATAAGATATGGAGCTTTAATTTGTACTAATTTGTTTGCTTGACCTGCCCAAATACTCAATCAATTATTTTCTGTTAAGACAGTTATAACTTCCTTGTATTCCTCTAGCTCTTTGCTCTGTGCAAGATTTTTAATTTTCTCTAGCGATAAAAGAGAGCTCTGAATAATAAATGTGCGAGGCTCCGTATCATTTTGCAGTAATTCATCAGATATAAACGTAACAAATTCTAGACTCTTTCTCCGCTCCTCTTCGTTTGTTAGTTTATTTTCAATCACCCGTTTTAACTTCGCGGTTACACGTGTCAGATCCGTCGAAAAATGACTTTCCGTTTTTTCATTAAATACCGCAGAGTAAATGGAAGGATTAAATAATTGTTCTTTTTGTTCTGCTACTTCGATTACGATTTCCTCTGTACGCTTCATACAATAAGTGACAATTTGTTCAATAGGCAATGGATAATTTAGTGCTTTATTCATTTTAAACATATTATTAAGCATTCCTTCTAACAGCACAGCTCCATCAAATAAATAAGCAGAAGTCTTAGACGGAAAAATCTGCTGAAAACGTTCATATATCCAGTTGAATGTTGCAGCTTTTAATTCCTCTATATAATGAAATGTTTTAACTTCATTTAAAACGAGTGTACTTTCAATAATTTCAGGAATTTTGTTTTGCTCTGCAAAGTTCAGCATAAAGATCATCTGTTCTTGAAATACCTTCTGATTATCCCCTCTATATTCAATGGCTACTTTTTCTCTTTGTAGAATAAGTGATTCTTGCAAAGATGAAAGTAATGAGATAAGCAGTTCGCTTTTAGATGAGAAATATTTATAAAATGTTCCTTTTGAAATACCGCTTCTTTCTAATATATCTTGTACCGAAGTGTCTACGTATCCTTTTTCCATAAAAAGCTGGTGTGTATGCCCTAAAATATCGAGCTGTTTTTGATTCATTGCTGTTACTCCTCTGTTTACAATTTACTTTTTATTTAGTATAACTTATCTGTCTTTTCCTACGTGAATTTTATCCTTTTTCCTTGATAAACAAGTAAAAATAATTATATACTATCAGTACATTTTTATACAGTTAGTATAAAAATGTACTGATAGTATACCCGTAAAAAAAGCTATATCCGGCTACAACTATATGGAGAAAGGAATGTTTTTGTGAAAAACCTAGATAAGACCGTAGAAGACAAGGAAGTTTTAGACTTATTTAGTGGTAAGAGCCGTGAAAATCCATTTGTGTTATTTTCGAAAATGCGGAAGATGGGAGCTGTTATTCCTATTCCTTCTCCGATGGAAGAAATAAAAACGCAGGCATGGGTAGTGACTCGTATGGAAGAGGCTATGCAAGTTCTGAAAGATCACCATCATTTTACGGTAGACCAAAGTTCTATTAGCACAACTCATGATACGCGAAAACATAAAGCTGATGAGTCTGATCCCCCTACATTTTTTGGCGGACAATCGATGCTTTCTGTTGATAATCCAGATCACCGGCGCCTACGCAAGCTTGTATCAAAAGCATTCACGCCAAGATATATGGAAAGCTTACGTCCGCGTGTACAAGAAATAGCCGATGAGCTACTCGATGAAGTACAGGACAAAGGGAAAATGGATCTTGTTAAAGACTACGCCTATCCGTTACCCATCAACGTTATTTCTGACATGCTCGGTGTTCCAAAAGAAGACAAAGAAAAAATTCACGGCTGGTCTGCTGCTATTGCAAAAGGACTGAGCTTAGGGAGAAGAGATCCTGGCGTGGAAAAGCAAATAAAAGCTTTTGGAACGTACACCATGCAGCTAGTAGATGCTAAGCGTAAGCACCCTGCCGACGACTTAATAAGTCAGTTAGTCTTGATTGAAGAAGAAGGAGATCGCTTGAGTGAAACAGAATTGCTTTCAATGATTACATTATTAATTTTTGCTGGTCATGAGACTACATCAAATTTAATCGCGACCGGATCTTTAATGTTATTTGATCATCCTGAACAGCTGGAAAAAATTAAAGCCCACCCTGATTTAGTATCATCAGCTGTTGAAGAATTGCTTCGCTTTAACGGGCCAGCCACTATTTCAGGACCTCGTTATGCTAAAAAAGATCTTGAATTGGGCGGTCAGCACATTAAAAAAGGCGATATGGTGATTCCTGTCTTAAAGTCAGCAAATCGTGATGAGCAGCAGTTTGTAGATTCAGAGGAACTTGATATTACACGTACTATGAAGCGCCACTTGGCCTTTGGTCATGGTATTCATATGTGCTTAGGAGCTCCGCTAGCTCGCATAGAAGCAGATGTTGCCTTTTCTACTCTACTAAGACGTATGCCTAATCTGCGCCTTTCCATTCCTCGGGAAGAAGTAAATTTACATTTTACACTGAGCTCACAAGGAGTAACTTCATTGCCGGTTATTTTTTAAAACATCTAAAAAGTACAATTCAACAAAGTAACTATTTATCTAGCAAGTGACAACTACTGAGCGCTATGTAGCTAGTAGATTCCAAATTTATACCTATTCTGAAGGAGGAATAAGATCATATGAATAAAGAAGTCATTCCCGTTACAGAAATTCCAAAATTCCAATCACGTGCAGAAGAGTTTTTCCCTATCCAATGGTATAAAGAAATGCTGAACAACCACCCTGTTTATTTTCATGAAGAAACAAACACATGGAATGTATTCCAATACGACCATGTTAAACAAGTCTTGAGCAACTACGAATTTTTTTCAAGCGATGGACAAAGAACCACTATTTTCGTTGGAGATAATAGTAAGAAAAAAAGCACATCTCCAATCACCAATCTTACAAACTTAGATCCTCCTGACCACCGGAAAGCGCGATCTTTGCTTGCTGCAGCCTTTACTCCTCGCAGTTTAAAGAACTGGGAACCGCGAATCAAGCAAATTGCAGCAGACCTTGTAGAAGCGATACAAAAGAATTCAACTATTAATATTATTGAAGATTTATCTTCTCCTTTTCCTAGTTTAGTTATAGCAGATTTATTCGGCGTACCGGTAAAAGACCGATATCAGTTTAAAAAATGGGTAGATATTCTTTTTCAGCCTTATGACCAAGAAAGATTAGAAGAGATTGAACAAGAAAAGCAACGTGCAGGAGCTGAATATTTTCAATACCTCTACCCGATTGTCATTGAAAAGCGCTCCAACCTTTCTGATGATATTATCTCAGACTTAATTCAAGCGGAAGTTGATGGTGAAACATTCACAGATGAAGAAATTGTGCACGCTACCATGCTGCTTTTAGGTGCAGGAGTTGAAACCACAAGTCATGCCATTGCAAATATGTTTTATTCTTTTTTATATGACGACGAGTCGTTATATAGCGAGCTGAGAAAGAATAGAGAATTAGCTCCAAAAGCAGTAGAAGAAATGCTTCGATATCGGTTTCACATCTCCAGACGAGATCGGACGGTTAAACGAGATAACGAGTTATTAGGCGTTAAGCTAAAAAAAGGAGATGTGGTTATTGCGTGGATGAGTGCATGTAATATGGATGAAAATATGTTTAAAAACCCTTTTTCTGTAGATATTCACCGTCCATCTAATAAAAAGCACTTAACATTCGGTAACGGACCTCATTTTTGTTTGGGCGCCCCTCTTGCCCGACTTGAAATGAAAATCATATTAGAAGCGTTTTTAGAGGCATTTTCTCACATCGAACCATTTGAAGATTTTGAATTAGAGTCGCATTTAACAGCTTCAGCTACGGGGCAATCTTTAACATACTTGCCCATGACGGTGTACAGATAAAGTTTGTGTACATGACAAAGCAGAGAAACGTGAAAGAGGTTTATCTTCTCTCTCATGTTTCTCTTTTCTTTTATCATGTTATTTACTACGCTTTTATTATCTCGTTTAAGGATTTATGTACCAAATTTGAGAGGGCTTCAATATAATTTAAAGGTAGCAGTACCGAAATTTAAGTGACGATGAGCTGGTTAACGAAATATCAGCTATTGCCTTCTCTGCCTTAAAGCATCTTCTATAAAATACTGATACAAATAATTAATAAGGGCAGTCGCAATCGAGATGATAAAAAGTTGAAAACGCGTCATGTTGACCATTTTGTATACCTTTAGTTTTTCTGCCAGACTCGTCAAAGGATAAGCAAATAGATAATCAAATAGAACGTTAATCAGCAAATATTTTTTGAAATTCCCATAGGTCAGCTTGAATACCCAAAAATTAGCTACAAAAAATGGTCCAAAGATAAAAGAAATGTCGCTTGAAAGTTTAGGAAAAAGAGGTTTTCTCACTTTCCACCAAGTAAAGCTTTTAGATAACTCACTGATAAAGGCAATCACCAATGAACTAAAGGTCAAAACAGGTAGGTATTTTTTAAAGACAAATTTATCAACTTTTACTATAGACAGCCAAGGCAATAAAAGTACTGCCAAAAGCACTAACTTTCCTTTCATTATGTACCCAACTCCTGCCGTTACGAAAATGTAAGCTAGATCATATCCTCTTTAGTTTACGTAATAGGCTCTTTTTTATGTGCTTATTACACTGTGTTAGTTCTTTTATTCGCCTTTTATTACAAGATTTTTTCCTTTCTTTATTTTAATCCTGTATTTTTTTGCTTTCAGGAAATTATTGATTCTCATATTCTGCATGTGCATGGAGAAAATACGGAGGTGAATGTTTAAAAGGAGGAATTAAAAATGACTACAGTACGTGAAGTTATGACTAAAGATGTGAAAGCTTGTGCACCACACGACCCAGTAACAGCAGCAGCAAAATTAATGCGTGATATTAATTGTGGCTCTGTACCTGTTTGTCAAGAAAATCGAGTAATGGGAATGATTACAGACCGTGATATCGTGTTAAATTGCGTCGCGGACGGAAAAGATTGCAACACTGTGCATTGCCATGATTGTATGACTAAAGATGTAATTACTTGTTCTCCGGATACGGATATTCATGAGTGTGCACGTATGATGGCTGACCATCAAATTCGCCGCATTATTGTAGTGGAGAATAATAATATGGTTGGAATCTGCGCAATCGGCGACCTTGCGACAGTGAACGTATATGTTGATGAAGCCGGTGCAGCATTAAGCGAAATTTCTAACCAAGTTCATTAAAACTTTTCAGCATATAAATCCTTAATGCTTGTACAAAATAACCCTGTCTGCAAGGAGGTGCTAATATGCCAAATTTAAACGATAACAAATTTAAAAAGATTCAGTCTGAGAGTCAAAAGCAAGGAAAGTCTCAAGAGGAATATGCGGCTGAGCTTGACGCTAATCGTGCAAAAAGCCAAAAGAAAAAATAACAATAAAAAAGGATTACAATCGGCAGAGGCTCGTTTGTAATCCTTTTTATCATCCCGCTTTGTTACAGGCTGCGATCAGTTATAAATGTATAGTGAGTATATGCTTCATACTTCTCACCTGGCTTTAATACACAAGTAGGAAAATGCTTATGATGAATAGCGTCTGGTAAACCTTGTGTTTCTAGGCAAACACCGAGGTATTTCTCTGAGTGAACCCCTCTAATTTCGAATTCTTCGTCTAGATGATTTCCAGTATAGAGAACAACTGAAGGCTGATCCGTTTTGACTTCTATTTTGCGGCCGCTTGCAGGATCAAATAATGACATCTGATTTTCAGCTGCTGCTTCTAAAAGAAATGGATGATCGTATCCTTTACCCACTAATATATTTTGCGGATGTGTGGATTCCACTCCTTCCTTGAGACTATGTCCTTCTCTAAAATCAAATGGGGTATCTGTGACGTTTATCGTTTCTCCAGTAGGTAAAAGATCATCATTCAGCTCTAAGAATTCGTTGCTTTTCAGCTTCAAAACATGATCCAAGACCGTATCTTTTAAATTTCCGCTTAAATTGAAATACGTATGATTTGTTAAATTGATAAGAGTATCTTGATCTGTTGTTCCCTCATAAGAAATATGGAACTCATTTTTATTCGTTAATGTATACGTAACTTTCACTTCAAGGTTACCGGGATACCCTTCTTCTCCGTCTTTACTTAAATATGTAAATTCAACACCTACATGATCACTTGCTTCAATTGTTTTGGCATTCCATATTTTGTGACTAAATCCTTCTGATCCGCCATGCAAATGGTTGTTTCCTTCATTTTTCTCTAGACGATAGGTTTCATTATTAAGCTCAAAAGCTGCTCCCCCTATACGCCCTGCTACGCGTCCGACCACAGCTCCGAAATAAGGAGAATACTTTTGGTATTCTTCTATTGAATCAAATCCCAATACAACACTTTCAATCTTCCCTTCAGAATCCGTCATTTCAATATTTGATATCACACATCCATAGTCAAGGCAGGTGATTTTAAGTCCTTCATCATTTAATAAGGTATAAGCATGTACAGCTTGATTGTTTAGTTCGCCA
The DNA here is from genome assembly GCF_023824195.1 of Priestia megaterium. Taxonomy (NCBI): domain Bacteria; kingdom Bacillati; phylum Bacillota; class Bacilli; order Caryophanales; family Bacillaceae; genus Priestia; species Priestia megaterium. The sequence continues at coordinate 1,929,965 of NZ_CP085442.1, read as the reverse complement.
AATTTCTCTGAGTTCACTTTCACTTTTAATCAGTCCAATCCTCTTTTTATTCGTAAATTGCTTAACGGACCCTACATGTTATAAACCTCGGATATGTTCATATAGTTCCCTCTGCAATCCTTCCTGAATCTTCATTATTCTCATTTTATTGTAATCGCGTACATTTCCTAATTCAAGCTTGAATGATAAAGGCTGGCTACTGTTTGTCATTGCTATTTCTTCAGTATTCCTAAGTATTCTTCCCAAGGTCCTACATCTTCTCTGTATCGTTCTGCCATTACTCGAACAATTTGCGCAATATGCGTTAAATCATGAGCAACCCAAGTCGAGAGCAGCTCTCTGACTTTTACTTCCCCAAACTCCGGGTGTTCTCCTCTCACTTCAAGGTGCTTTTCATCCTTAACTAGCAGCTTTAGTTGTTGTAAATTCTGCATTCTTATCATGTTGAATTCAAGAAGCTTCTCTTCAATAGAACTAGTAGATTCCTTGTTTAAATGGGCATAGCGGTCAAACGGAGGAAAAGCTCCCTTTCTTCCTTCTTCAAGAATAAATTCTAGCCTTGGTATCCAATTGTTTTTTTCTGCTTCTATTAAATGTTCTATGACTTCGGAGGTATTCCACGTTCCTTCTCCTTCATTGCATTGCAGCCACCCTGCAGATAGACCAGACAAAAGTTTTTCAAGCGTTTGTGGCGTATGCTCAAGTATTTCAATCGCTTCTTTTAAATTAAAATTCATATAAATTCCCCTTTCTCAACGTAATGATGCTGAGCTGTCACTTATGTAAATCCTTTAGAGATTATAGTCAATTTTACCATAATTCGCTTCTATTAAAGGAGCCAACTATTTTTCTAATTCCTTTTATGCTGACTAAAACAAAATAAGAACACACGTTTGGTTTTTCTGTAAAGGTATGATAAAATATATATAGGCTAGAACGCAGTGAGTATCAGTCTGAATAGACTCTGCTCATCGGTAAAATAAATTGCTAGCGACTTTTTTCATCTTGAGCTTTCCGTGTGAATTGGAGTGAGACAACAGTGAGTAAAAATCAAAAGCGATGGACAAAAGAAGAAGATAGATTTCTTATCCAACACTATGGCGCTATGACGCTTCAAAAGATGGGTGAGCATTTACATAGAAGCAAGGAATCAGTTAATAAACGACTTACTCGATTAAATCTTCGTGCTTCGGATACAGCTTTACGTAAAAAATGGACGCTTGAACAAGATGCTTTTTTACAGGAGAACATTGATATCATGAATAACCATGAAATGGCACAATCCTTAGGCAGAAGTCCTTCTTCTATTGCTACGCGCATAAAAGTTTTGGGACTAACACGAAAAACTGCGATGCGAAGATGGACAGTACAAGAAGACGAATATTTGCTAAGGTATTACGGGGTAAAACCTCTTTCACACATATCAGCTAAATTACAGCGAAGTGTGCAAGCACTAGAATCGAGGTTAAATCGTTTAGAGGTGTATGGAGCCAAAGCGCACGTAGGACACATTACAGCGTGTGAACTAGCAGCCTGCCTTGAAGTAGATGTTCATACAATTTACAAGTGGATTCATAAAGAGAATCTACCGTATAAAATGATCATCGCCAAGACCAGAACATTCATGGGAATTGACATTCAATCTTTTTGGAAGTGGGCTGAACAAAATAAATCGTGCCTTAATTTTTTTAAAATACCTAAAAATACGCTTATTCCAGAACCAGCGTGGGTAGATGCACAAAGAAAACTAGACTATGTAAAGCGCCCTAAATACGAGCATAAAAAGTGGACAGCAGAAGAAGATGCCAGATTGTGGCGTATGTTTTATCAGGAAAAGCGCAATCAGCGAGAAATTGGGCAGCTGCTCGGGCGTTCGAGAAATAGCGTGCAGCGACGCTTAGAGCGTTTACGTAAAAAGAAACTAGCTAGTTAAACGATAAAAAGCTTGGAATAAGCTATGCTTACCCCAAGCTTTTTTATTGATATGACTTTTTTTTAAGCTTTAACTGCTTTTTCCCAATCTGCTGCAAATTTTTCCATTCCTTGGTCAGTTAACGGATGTTTTGCTAATTGCTCAATAACAGCGTATGGAATTGTGGCAATATGAGCCCCTGCAAGTGCTACGCGCGTTACATGATCCGGATGTCTTACAGATGCCGCAATAATTTGAGAGTCAATGTTTTGAACGCGGAATAACTCAGCGATTTTAGATACTAGCTGTACCCCGTCTTCTGAAATATCATCAAGACGCCCTAAAAATGGAGAAACATATGTTGCTCCAGCACGAGCTGCTAGAAGTGCTTGGTTTACTGTAAAGATCAGGGTTACATTTGTTTTTACGCCTTTTTTTGCAAGGTAACGTGTCGCTTCCAAGCCAGCTAATGTCATAGGCAGCTTAATCGTAATGTTTTTATCTCCGTCGTTAATTTTAATCAGTTCTTCAGCTTGAGCAATCATGTCTTCAGCAGAAAGTGCGTCAGGAGTTACTTCAGCGGAAACGGATTCAACTTCCGGTACCATTTGAAGAATTTCTTCGATGCGGTCTTCAAATCTTACGCCTTCTTTTGCTACTAGAGATGGATTGGTTGTCACACCAGCTAGAACACCTACTTTGTATGCTTTCTTAATATCCTCAAGGTTTGCTGTATCAATAAAAAATTTCATCTCACTATTCCTCCTTATTGTTGTACATAAATCTATATTTCAACGTATGCTAACTATAGCCTAGCCAATTTGCTGCAGCGCATATAGGTTTTCTATAGAAGCGTTTTCAATCTCTTTTGCAGTTAATACTTTTAATTTTTCTAAAAATTGTATGGCGTCCACACGGTCTTCAATGTCTTCTTCTGTACGAATATTCTCCGTTTTAATCTGATGGATACATTCGTTGATGACTTCTTTGTACGCTTTCGTTTCGATAAACCATTCTGCTAATAGTGTTTTTGTTGCTTCTCTTTCTTCATCACTTTTAACCGCAAACAAACTCTCTGTTTCCGTTTCACTCAGCATAAGGCTGCTAAAATCGTGATTCATACAAAGCCAAAAATAACCTTTTTGGCTATCGTAATACTTTCCTTCTCTTAAAAGAAAATATTTGATTCCAAATTTAATTTTATGAGATTGGTTCTCTGAACTCGGCATATGAATTTCTTTTATTTCTACGCTTTCTGGTACATCCAGATATGTTTCTAAACCGTACTTTGTATTCACTACTTTTGCATCCAATATGTCCATCCTCATTCTCCTTTTCTCAAATTCTATTTATTTTTATAAAAAACAGAGGTCTGATTTTATGTAATAACGAATCCAGTTTTGTGGATGTTTTTCTTAACCAGCCGACATGTTTTACTGTTTACGCTTTCATTATATATCAGATTATTCGAAAAATCATCAAAAACAATCAAATTCATTCAAAAAAAGTCATAAAATCGAAAAAAAGTAGTCAAAAAAGGTCATTATCTATTAAAAATAGATGAACTTTTATGTTGATTGCGTGCTTCAATGTATCTTAAGGTAATTACCTTTTCAAAAAAAAAACCGACTTTTATTACATACCCTCTCTGCAAAAATATACCCACTCGTTTCACCGTTTTTTCACTTTAACATGATATCCTGTAGTATACTTTTGTTTCACGTGCTAATTCCTATAAATTTTTGCTATTTAAGGTTATTCATTTTTATTAGTGGGAAAGTTACATAAATACAACAAGTTAGAAATAAGGGGATGTTAACATGGATAAGAGAATTGAAACATTAAAAGAAAAGCTGCCTGATAATCATAAGGAGGTTGCTGTTCTGACCTCTCATATTTTTGATGCGCTTGATAAATTAACAACTGAACATCGCAGATATGTTGATATTTCGGCAGCAGCCAAAATAAAGCCGAATCCGGATGAAGAGAAAGCTTTTTTTGATACCATTTATCAAGTGAAAACACTCATTATGTCAGAGCTTGAAAAAACCGTTGAGGATATCGAGCACAAAGGTGATAAAAACTGGCATAAGAACTATAAAGATGGAATCGAGTGATAGATAAATAAGACGTTTGAAAGCCTGTGCTTTTTGGAGCACAGGCTTTTTTCCATGAGATTCTCTACACTCTGCTGCTCGATTTGGAGAGCTCTTGGAATTCAATCATTGAAGGTTTAATACCGTTACTTTTTCACGAGTCATGGATTCAATGCTTTTACGAATACCTTGAGCGCCCATACCGGATCCTTTTACGCCGATAAAAGGAAAATGATCAGGGCCGCGTTCTGTACGACCGTTGATTTGAACGGAGCCAACTTCAATTTTATTTGCAATTGAGAAGGCTTTATTAATATCTTTTGTAAAAACGCTTGCTTGTAAGCCAAATTCTGATTCATTTGCGATGTCAACGGCTTCTTGATCAGAAGCGACGCGGATAATTGGTAAAACAGGACCAAATGGTTCTTCCCATGCCACGCGCATAGTATCATTCACGTCATCTAAAAGCGTAGGATAGATAAGGTTTCCTTCACGCTTGTTTCCAGTCACAACTGTTGCACCTTTTCCTAGTGCATCTGCAATTAAAATCTGAATAAAGTCCGCTGCCTTGCTATCAATTAATGGAACGATCGTACATCCATCTTCAGGAGAACCGACTGATAGTTTATGTACTTCTTCTTTTAAAATATTTACGAGCTCGTTTGCCACTTTTTCATGCACAAGTACACGTTTAATGGCTGTACAGCGCTGACCGGAATAAGAAAATGCTCCGCTTATAATATGTTTTGCTGCTTCCTGTAGATCTGCATCTTCACATACAATACCCGGGTCTTTTCCTCCAAGTTCTAGTACAAGAGGAATCATGCCTGCCTTTTTAGCTAATTTAGTACCCGTGTTTGTTCCTCCGGTAAATGAAATCATGTTAATGCCTTTATGTTCAACCAAATAATCCCCAATAACAGATCCGCGACCCGTTACGACGTTTACAAGACCTTGTGGAATACCTGCTTGATGAAGAGCTTCAATCATCTTAATACCGCTGATCGCTCCTTGCGTTGCAGGTTTAAAGATAACTGCATTTCCTGAAATAAGCGCAGGCGCCAGTTTAGCAGCTGCTAAATTTACCGGATAATTAAAAGGAGGAATTGCGAGTACAACACCTAAAGGCACGCGTTCAACAATGGCAACTTTAGACTTAGAACCGCCAGGAAAACTATCTCCCTTCATGCTTTCTCCGTTCATATGAAGTGCTTCTTCAACTGTATAGCGAATGAAATCAGCTGTGCGCACTACTTCATTCCTTGCATCTTTTAAGCTTTTTCCAACTTCCTTCATAATAATTTCGGCAATTTCACTCTGCATTTTCACCAGCTCATCTGCCCACTTGTATAAATATTTGGCACGTTCTTGCAGAGAAATTTCTGCCCACACTTTCTGAGCTTTCTGTGCGGCATGTACTGCTTCATCGACCTCTTCTTTTGTGATAGCCTGCACTTTTCCAATCACGTCATGACGGTATGGAGAAACAATATCGATCGTCTGCTCTGATTTGCTTTCTTTCCACTCACCGTTAAGATAAAAAGAATAAGTTGATACATTTAATACCGTTGTTGTCATAAAAAGTCCCCCTTAATAAAAGTAAAATTTATTATCAAAATTTTCAGTCTTTTTCACGAATGAAAACTCTGTGAATATCTGAGCAAAAAAGAATTCTAGCTGTATCCATTTCTATAACTTTTTATATCGCTTGTAACTTCCTTAAACTTGTTGCCTTTAAAGCAGCAGCTTTTTTCTTTTTAACTCCAAAACAAAGCCTTGTATAATTTAATGAATATTTTGTATTTTTAATATATATAAATTTCTTTCATTCGTACAATACAAATAAGTTATCTCAACGATTAATAATTTTAATGATTTATATCCCAAATATGAAGAAATCTTTATGGCTTTCTACCTTTTTAAGTGAAATGGCTGTTTTAAGTTCCTTTGATTGTATTTACTTTAGATGAGGTATCCAGGCGATGCATATACTCTTTTTATTCTATGTGTTGAAAAAATGAAATAAGGGTATAAAATAAATATAGGAAAATGAAGATAAAAGTAGAATATATATTCTAAAGGGAGGGATTTATTGTGATTGTTACTTTAGGTTTTGTGGCATCAATTATTGCTTTGTTTATGCTTTTTACTAACCGGACGTCCAATATCCCGGAAGAAATAATCCATGAAACAACAAATGCCAATAAAGAAGAGCAGTATATGTATTATATATAAAGCGTCTTAACAGACGCTTTTTTGTTGCGCTTTTTACAAAGTCTATAGCGGTTAGAAACGGCCCTCACCTATCATTTATCTTTATTTGTCAGTGCCTGATAGCCATAAATAGTTAAGCAGAAACTAATAAACGAAAAAAAGATATGTTTTGGCTTAAAGTTAACTAACTTAAATAAGTCCAATTTTTGATACAAGTAACTTAGCGGAAAAGCAAATAGTGAATCCATAAGTAAATTAACGAAAAAAAATCTCTTAAAGCTGCCAAACGTAAAATGAAAGATCCACAGTGTCCCTATCAAAAAGGGGCCAAAAATAAAACTGCTATCGTTTAGAATTTTCCCTTTCCACCCTCCTTTTACACTCCACCACTTGTAAGGAATAGCTAATGAGCACATTCCAATTACTAAAGATGAGGCAAAAAGAAAAGCGGGAAAATAGGTTCTAATTGATTTTTTCGGCATAAAAACAAGGGAAATCCACGGAAGAAACAATTGAAGAATTCTGATGACATTGGGCATATCAGTAAATTCTCCTTTCTTATGTTAACATGCCTAAATGTAATCGGATTATGCCTATATCCAAAAAACAGGATAAGCTCTGTTGCTCTGTGAGTTATTTACAACCGGTGGAACAATCATGATTAAGACAGAGCACAGCTTCCAGCAAAACGTTTAAGAGCTAATTCTTTTTAAATGAAAACATCCGAATTCAAAATACGACAGACTTCGACACTATCTATTTGTTACTATATTTTTTAGGTTCTATTTTTAGATTGGAACCATTTTTACATAAATAATTCAATAATTTAAGCTTTTAAAATGACGTGGCAAGTGGAGGAAACTTAATGTGTTCCAAATGTAGACTACTGCTGATAAAGATAGAATTTATACGAAAAATGATGATGATGATTGCCCTAGAAGAAGGGTTTACAAGTAGTAATACGATTAAAATCAGTCAGGATCTAGATGTATTGTTAAATCGGTTTGAAGCTACTTGTTAAGAAATGCTGGTGGATAACAGAAAAAGGATCTTTCGATAAGATCCTTTTTTGCTGTTGGCAGACAATTATTTGTTTCAAAAAAAAATGAAGGCTGATGTTATTTAGTAGTACATCTTGATCGCTCGTTCATACTCTATTTAATCATTCTGTGCTTCAAAAAAATCCCACATCATTTTTGAAGCATTAGGACCTTTTGAATCAGTATCTGATCCATTGTCATTTCCTCCTGACCATGCATGCCCCATATCCTCTACCATAATTTTTTTCATCCAGATTTTATTTTCTGCATCTACGTAGTCAGACATTATGTAGCTATAATGATTTCCGTTGTCTTGTGACGTATAAAAAACAGCATTTTCATGTAGGTTTATACCGAAATTCTTATATGTATAAATCCACTGCTGGATTAATGTAGACGCATTAATTGGAGTGACTGTTGTATCTGATTGACCATGAAACGTAATGATGGGAACAGGCCGTGCATAAGGTCCCATTTTTTTATAAGCTTCATCACCGTCAAGTTCAGGATTTAGAGATCCATATAGCATGACTTCTCCAGCTGTGATGAGGTCTACAGCATACGCATTACTGCCTGCTGAATGAATGCCTACCGCTTTAAATACATCAGGATAAGCAATAGCCATCACATTTGCCATAAAGCCTCCCGCTGACATGCCAGCAAGGTATATATTAGCAGAATCAATTGCATATTTAGCGGTTATGTGATCAATCATATCTTTTATTATGTCTGGTTCTCCATTACCGCGAAACTGGTTATACTCATAAAACCAATTCCAGCACCCGTTGGAATTAGCAAAGTAATTCATTTGAGGGTAGAGAACAATAAACCCTTTTTCTTCCGCTAGCTTATTCATCTCCGTACCCGCAGCAAAATCATCTGCATCTTGTTGACATCCATGAAGCATAACGATTAATGGTACTTTACTTAACCCAGTATATGTACTTGGAATATACACCTTGTAGGTAAAATAATCATCATAATTATACTCTTTCCAAATAGGTTGAAAGAACACGCTCTGTAATTCTATTAAAAACGTAGAAGCAGTTAAAACTGGATTCGTAAAAAAGGAATATAAAGTATTCACGGAGTTTACCCTCTCTCTATTTCTGATATATATACTCTTTATTTCGTTATATCACAAAATAATCCTTTTATTATGTATCTCATCTTTCTTATATGCCTTCCATCATTTTCCTCTTCACTCTTTAGTGGTACAAATTCATAGAGTAAGTTACGCTCTGCGCTGGATAACAACTTTAAGTGATTTAGTATGTTTAATACAAGTATACGCGTGGAATAGTAGACAAAGGATAATGAACGTAATTTCGAATGTATCCTGCTACTAAACTAATGGGTAGGATAAATTTGTGATAAAAGGGGAAAGTTTCTAAGTACCATACGTCAAAAGAAATGGCTGAGTTTCTATTAGCTCTTTACTATAGCGATAAAGCAGTGGGTCTTATCGAAGAAGGCACGCGTGAGTTTAGCTTAAAAGAACCTATCTTTCCATATTCTGAACCAACTACAAAATAAGTGTCTTTTAAGAGAATAAAAAAGGACTGGCTATAAAAAGCCAGTCCTTTTTTATGTTATCAAACGCTTATTTGTTTAAACAAAATTAAAAACTGATATTATTTGGCGGGATGCTGTCGTCTTTGTCATCTGTCTTCAGCTCAGACTCTATGTATGAATCTTTAGAGGATTCTCCCATACGCCAATAAACAACAAAGCTGATGGCGATACATCCTGCTACATAGAAAAAGAAAAGTGATTCATGGCCGATACTTTTCAGCCATAGGGCAATAAATTCTGCAGTACCTCCAAATATGGCAACTGTAAGTCCGTACGGTAACCCAACACCAAGAGCTCGAATTTCTGTTGGGAAAAGCTCAGCTTTTACAATAGCGTTAATCGATGTATAACCTGTTACAATGATAAGTCCAATTGTCATTAATAAAAAAGCCATGACTGGGTTGTGAGCTTGTTTCATAAAAAGAAACAGCGGTACTGTCAGTAATGTTCCTAAAATACCAAAGCTCATTAACAGAGGTCTGCGTCCAATTTTATCCGATAGCATACCTGCTATTGGCTGAATGACAACAAATACAAGCAGCGCACAGAAGTTAATCCAGCTTACAACTCCTTTATCCAGCCCTACACTGTTTACCATAAATTTTTGCAAATACGTTGTATACGTATAAAAAGCGACCGTTCCTCCTAATGTTAAGCCAATAACGGTTAACACTGCTTTAGGATGCTTCATAAGTGCTTTAATAGTCCCTGCATTTTCACGGCTTTCAGAGTCCATTTTAGAAAATTGTTCTGACTCATCCATTGTACGGCGCAACCATAAAACGCTTAGCGCGCCGATTGCTCCAATAACAAAAGGAATACGCCAGCCCCATGAAATCATATCTGCTTCACTAAGAACGTTTTGCAGAATAATTTGAACACCTAATGCCACCAGCTGACCAGCAACAAGCGTCACATACTGAAAGCTTGAATAAAATCCTCTTCGCCCGCTGCTTGCCATTTCAGAAAGGTAAGTTGCAGAAGTTCCGTATTCTCCTCCTAAGGAGATTCCTTGCAGTAAACGCGCTAGTACTAGAATAATAGGAGATAATAACCCTATCGTGCCATAGCTAGGAGTACAAGCGATAATAAAAGAACCGCTCGCCATAATGGTAATAGATAAGGTAAGCGCAGCCCGACGACCATATCGATCCGCATAGCGCCCCATTAATAAACTTCCGATTGGACGCATTAAGAAACCGACAGCAAAGATTGCCGCTGTGTTAAGCAGCTGACTTGTTGGGTCACCTTCCGGGAAGAATTGCGATGAAAAATAGACGGCAAAAGCAGAGTAAACGTACCAATCGTACCATTCAATTAAGTTCCCAACAGATCCTTTGAAAATATTACTCGTAATACGCCTGTTGTTTGCAGCTTCACTGGTATGAGCCATGAGTGATCCCTCTTTTCTTTGATTAGTATCTTCTATACTATTTTGGTAGAGATTTAGCTTATTTTATAATGCCTTTTTCTTTGTAGTACTTTTTGGCACCTGAGTGCAACGGTAAAGGAAGTTGTTCTGCCGCTTTTGCTAACGTTATTTTTTCAGCAGAGCTATTTGTTTGCTCAAGTTCTTCTGCGTTCTCAAACAAAGCTTTTGTCAGTTCATATACTTTTTTTTGAGGCATATCTTTATTGGTAATCAAAAGGTTATTGACCATAACTGTTTTTGTTTCTGTGTTGATATCCTTATACGTATCAGCCGGGATGACCCCAACTCCTAGCGGCGGATATGATTTTTTTAGTTTTTCTGTCACTTCTTCGGGTACTGAAATCAGTTCAATTTCGTTCGTTGAAGCTAACTCTGTAATTCCCGAGTTAGGATATCCAGAAGAAAGAAAAGCTGCATCTGCGGTCCCATTTTTAATTCCTTCAATTCCTTCAGAAAAAGGTAAGAACCGTGCATGAAAATCTTGAGTATTGATGTCCATTTCATTTAGAATTCGCATAGCCAATACCTCTGTACCGCTGCCAAGCGCTCCTACCACCACGTTTTTTCCTTTTAAGTCTTGAAGCGTATGGATTTTAGCCGACTTAAGAGCTACAATTTGCATATAGTTTGGATATAAAGAAGCCACTGCTCTTACATTGGATAAATCTTTCTTATCAATTATGGCTTCTTCTTTTCCCTGAGAACTTGCCAGCATATCTGCCATAGAAAAACCAAGCTCGGCTTTTTTGTGTGCAATTTTACTAATATTTTCTACAGAAGCTTCCGTTGTTTGTACACTGGCTTGGATTCCTAGTTTTTCTCCATAAATTCTGGCTAGAGCATTGCCTAACTGAAAGTAAACACCTGTAGGGCCTCCGGTCAAAATTGTAAGTGGTTTGTCATCAACCTTTTCACTAGTTTTTATGTTAGAGTTAGTGCTGTTTTCTTTTTCATGATGAATAGTTAGTAGATCTCTATTTAAGACCGCAATGATAAATATCAAACAGAAAACGAGCGCCGCCGCTATATATCTTTTCATTTATTCACCTCTATTTTCTTTAATGTGGGCGCTTACAATAATATACTGCAAGTTTCGTGCCAACAAAAAATCACTTAAATGGCAGAGAAACTAACAAGAACCCGGCAAAAAATGCCGGGTAGAAACGGAAATATGTTCCTACTCGGCATTTTTTGCCTCCTTTTGTTGAATTGTGCGATAAAGATGAAGTTTGTTACGGATACTTCGTTCACTGATACCCAGTGCCTGAGCTGTTTTTCTGCGGTTGCCTCCACACTCTTCAAGGACTGACTCGATGATTAGCTGTTCTGCTTCTTTCATCGTGTAGTTAATTGGAATATTAATTAATTTTGTTTCTTCAGTGAAGTTCTCATTCTCATAGCGTGACAAAGAAGTCTCTTGTTCGTGTTGAACAGTTATAGGTAAATCTTTTTCCATAATCGTTCCATCTTTGGTCATAGCAACGGCATATTCAAGAATGTTTCCTAGCTGTCTTATATTTCCGGGGTAATCATACGTTAAAAGCTTTTTATATGCACCTGAAGAAAGCACACAAAGCGGTTTCTCCATTTCTTCTGAGTATTTCTGCAAAAAGTATGGAATAAGAAGCGCTATATCTTCCTTTCGTTCACGTAATGGCGGTAGTGTGATAGGAATGACATTTAAGCGGAAATATAAATCTTCGCGAAAGCCATTTTCCTTTACCATACGATTTAATTCTTTATTAGTGGCACTCACAATACGAACATCTACTTTTCTTGTTTCCGATGAGCCAAGAGGTGTTATTTCTTTTTCTTGTAAAAATCGAAGCATTTTTGCTTGCAAGGACGGAGGCATTTCACCAATTTCATCTAAAAAAAGAGTTCCTCCATCAGCTGCGGCTACTTTCCCGCTTTGATTGCGAGTAGCTCCTGTAAAAGCACCTTTTACAAAACCAAAAAGTTCACTTTCGAGTAAAGTCTCTGGAATAGCCGCACAGTTAACAGAAATAAATGGTCCGTTTGCTCTCTTTCCCTGCCGGTGAATCCCTCGCGCTACTAGTTCTTTTCCAGTGCCGCTTTCCCCAAATATAAGTACGTTCGAATCAATGTCTTTTACTCTATTAATAATCGAAAAAACTTGTTTCATGGCTGCACTTTCACCAATCATTTGATCGTAGCCTTTTATTTTCTCAATCGTTTCACTTAGTTCACGAACTTTATCATGAAGTTCCTGGTGTTCAAGCGTTTTTTCGATTAAGATATGAAGCTCTTCAATATCAAGAGGCTTCGTAATGTAATGATAAGCTCCTCTCTTAATAGCTTCTATAGAAGATTCAATCGTGCCATAAGCTGTCATCATAATAATGGATGTTTGAGGCTGAATATCTTTAATTTCACTCAGCACTTCAAGCCCATTGTATTCGCCCAGGCGCCAATCCAACAAAACAACATGCACAGGCTGACTGCGTAAAAATTGATAAGCTTCCGGTACTTCTGTAAGATTGGTCACTTCATAGTTCGTTTCTAGAGCGAAACGAAGAGATGAACCAATAGCAGGTTCGTCATCGAGTATGAGAACGGTCGGTTTCATATGAATGTCCTCCTTTTTCTTTCGTAACAGGCAAGATAATTGTAAATGTGGTACCATTTCCTTGTTTTGTTTGCATCGTAATTTCTCCGTTATTCTCTTCTATCCATTGATAGCATAGCGATAAACCAAGGCCTACTCCCTGCTTTTTTGTTGTATAGAAAGGTTCCATAATATGCGGTACGTCTTTTTCATCTATGCCTTTTCCTGTATCACTAACATCAATAAAACCTAACCCATTTTCTGTTACAGCTCTGATAGAGAGCTGCTTGCGAGGACTGTTTTCCATCGCGTCCAGCGCATTTAACATAAGATTTAGCATAATTTGTTTGATTTGATCAGGATCACTGTAAAGCTGCATACCTGATTCGATATCAAGGGATAAGTGAACCGCTTTCTTTTTTAACGTAGGACTAATAATAACCGCTACAGAGTTTATAAACGTTTCTACATCAAAAGCTGCTTTCTGAGGGTATTTAGGCCGGGCATAATCTACTAAACTTTCAACAATACGATTCATTCTTCTTAGTGCTTCTGGAACATGCTTAGACAGCTCTTTTCGAAACTCTGGATTTTCATATTTATTTGGCAGCAAATCAATAAATGTTTTTACGGATGTAAGCGGATTGCGAATTTCATGCGCTACGCCTGCTACGAGCTGACCTAGAGCACGCATTTTCTCTTGAGTAGCTAACTTCTTCTCAAGCAATCTTTCTTCAGAACGATCGGCTAGTGTAAGTAAATAACCGTTCATTTTATTTGTATCTTCATAAAGTGGAATCACTCGATACAATACAAAATAGATTTCTCCATTTTGTTTATGCTGAATTTCTTTTGTAAATGGCAATGCCATTTGCGATTGCTTTATCGTTTTATACGTTTTAAAAATTTGCTGGATAAGCGGATGTTTATGAATATGACTAGATTGAAATGTTTCATCCTTTATAAGAAGAATTTCTTTTGCCCGTTGATTGATAGTTGTAAGATTTAGCGATTGATCAAATGTAAGAATTCCATAATACATATGGTTAATAACTTGTGTCTGAAATGCATGAGCCTGTGAAATTGCTTTTTGCTGAACCTGCAGCTTTTGATTCGCATCAGCAAGCGCGGATGTACGCTTTTTCACTTCTTTTTTTAATCGCTTGTTCCAAAGATATATGATAAATAAACTACCTAGTGTTAATACAACTATAACAAGAAGCACGATAATCCAATTACGCAATTCTTTTAAGCGTTCTTCTGAAGAAGAAACAAACCATTTTCTATATAATTCTTGATATGTTCCATCCGCTTGCATATGTGAAATCGAACGGTTAATGACCGATAAAAGTTTTGTATTTTCAGGCCGGGTTGCAACTGCAAACTCTGAAGGTATCCCTACATTATCGAGTATAGTGTACTGTCCCTTTTTCTTTGATTTCTCAAGATAAAACTCCGCAGTCCATTTGTTTGAAAAAAACGCATCGGCCCGATTTAAAAACAGGAGATTGAGCGCATTTTCTGGATTCAAAGCCATCTGAAACTCTATGTTTCTTACATTCATCAGCAGCTCAAAGGAAATTTTGTCTTCTCGCATGGCAACTGTTTTACCTCGTAAATCAGTTAAAGATGTAACCGAAGATTTCAAGGAGTTCGGGATAACTACGGCATCTGCCATCGTAAAATATGGATCGGAAAATTTAAACACTTGATTTTGGTTAGCTGAATACTCCAAGCCCATAATGGCATCAATTTTGCCTTCTTGCAGTGCTTTTGTTGCTTGATAAAGGTCCATTGGAATATATGTGAATTTCACATTTTCTTCTTTCGCTATTTGATTGAGCATATCAATACTAAAACCAGTAAACACTCCTTCATCATTCACGTAAGAAAAAGGCGCAAGATGCTTTTCTCCAGCAATGCGGTATATTTTTTTTTCGTCTGCGTGATTGGCTTTTTCACCGGGTACAGTTTCGGCTTTTACAGAAGGCGGAAGATAAGCTAGAAGTAAGATAATAGATAAAATAAAACAAAGTGGACGGAGTGTAACATGCATAAGATATAGCTGTCTCCTTTTTAAAAACCTTTCGTTAAGTAGATGAAAAATTTCTTTTATTATTATGTATTGCATAAAGTATTCAAATTTTAAGAACTAAAACAAAATGATATTGAAATATTCTGTCAATCATTTTTATAAAGAAAAGCCTCTTTCTAGAGGCTTTTTATTATCGCAAACAAAACATATTTGTCCGGTGATTAATATTCTTTTACGCTCCGCCTTTAGCTTCTTTGATGTTAAGTTGTATGTAACGTAATTTTAACTCTATAAATATAAGGGGCTGCTAAACTTATTATATCATATTTTAACTGCCTTTTATTTGCTTTCGTTATTGGTCATCCTGCTGCTCTCTTTGTCCTGCAATCCAAGCTAAAGACAAAATTGAAATCGTTACTGCGACTGCCGTTAAAAATTCCATATTTATACCTCCATTTTCTTTATAATCACCGTAGTATGCAGTAAACACCTATTCGTTTGTGTTTACTCTACTTGATTTTGCCATACACCGATCTTGATCTATTTCATTTAACTTTAAATTCACACAAAAAGCGTTCCATTCCAAGATATTTTTCACCTAAGCTTGTTATTTGGAAACCAAACTTAGAATAGAAGTTAACTGCCTCTTTATCTGTCTCAGCAAAAATAGAGTGTATATCATGTTTTTTACAAAAAAAGCTAATCATACTGCTTCCTATTCCCTTAACTCTTTCTCTTGGTAAAACACCTATATGTTTTATAACAGCTTCTTTGGAATTAAGAAATTCAACTCCCATACAGCTAACTGTCTCTCCATTGGCTTCAATACTATACAATTTCCGACTTGGCAAACAAGTGTATTTTTTATACTCCTCATTAACCTTCTCTTCTAAAGTTGCATAAGATAAGAGTTTTTTTATTGCCGGATTCACCACAGTTGAAGTGATTTCTTTCATCCTGGCACCGCCTTTCCTCATTATCTTATGAATAATTAGTTTATTTCTTAGGGCCTTTGTGGCTTGCCCTCACATGACAAAGAATAAACTACACGAAGTAATGAATAAGAAGAAGCACGGCTAGAACTGGAGTGGCAGCTAACATAAGGTTTATTGAATTTGTAATTCTCCACTTCTTGTCTGTTTTTGATTCTGTGGCTAGATTAGCTCTCATTCGATCACCGCTTACAGCTGCTCCAGATATGATAAGAGCTAGCCCCGCTAATATAATGAAAGCTGTGAAAAGTACTGTTTCTGAGTTTACGTTAGCTATTGTACATGCTACTAAAAGAATAAAAGATAAAATGAACCCGCCAATAATTGATTTAATCATTTTTGTCTTCCTCCTAGCCTTTTTATAAATTTTTCACATATTAACAATATAATATCATTTTTTCTATATTTTTACTTTTGTTTTTGTTATCCCAACAAGTAAAAAGGCAGTAATTAAAGCAACTAAAAAAGCGAAACGCTTATGTCTAAAAGCGTTTCGCTCAAGGCCGCTAAATTTCAATTATCTTTTGTGATGTCTGCCGAACGTATACGCATTACTTTTGATAGGTCACTTAGTGGTAACTGTATCTGGTGACCTACACGCCCACCGGAAAAATAAATCGTTTCACAATCTTCTGCGGTAGAGTCAATGAAGGTTGTAAACTGCTTTTTCATTCCGATAGGAGAACACCCGCCGTGAACATATCCTGTAAGAGGTAACAGCTCTCTTTGAGGAATCATTTCTAAGGACTTTTCACCAGCCGCTTTTGCCGCTTTCTTTAAATCAAGCTCCTTTTCAACCGGCACCATGAAGACATAATGTTCTTTTGATTTCCCCACGGTCACCAGTGTCTTAAATACTTTAGAAAGGTCTTCTCCAAGCGAAATAGCTACCTGTACCCCACTCAGATTTTTAGTGTCATAAGAATAATAGTTGTACTCAATTTTTTTCTGATCTAAAATTCGCATTACATTCGTTTTATCTGCTTTTTTACCCATAATTATCACCGCTACCATCATAACACGTTTTGTTTTCATATCTCCATATATTAGGATAGGTAGCTTAGCAAGGATTAGTCATATCTTTTATTGTGATACAACCGTTGTTCTCTTTTACCATTAGTTTTCATCTACGAGTTACTGCGAATAATCTTTAACTTCCCCCGACCTTGGATCTACTGAATAGAATCCATAATAAGCCTCATGCTCAGTAGAATCGGCTGTTGCTTCTTGGTATTGATAGACACGTATTGAATAGTTCCCTTCCGGAGTATCCCCATCATATACATAATACATATTATCCATTGATAAACTCAGAAATTCTTTTACACGCTGTTCTGCCTCTTCGTGTGTCAACAGATTTTGTGATTTTCCTGATGGAATTTCTTCTGTGGTTGATTCTTCGCTCTTTTCTTGGTCTTGCTTACCTTCTTCGGCATCCTCTGAAGTCGTATTGTCATCCGTTCTCTCTTCTTGTGACGCTATATCACCTTTTTGATATGTACCTTCGTAGTAAACGCCTATCCCTCCAGCTCTTGAACAATTAGAAATCTCTTTAACTTGGATATAACTCGTATGGTTAGTCATCGTAATCATACAACCGCTTTCTATATCATCCGTTATTTGAGTAGCGACATTTCCTTCAATCTTCGCTGTTCCTTCCACGTCCCCTGCGCTCGCAATCCCCGAACTAACATCTTCTGGGTTATCAAAATGATTCGCGTTTAATTTAAACTTAAACGTGTCGCCTTTTAGATTAGTAATATCTATTCCAGCAGGATCAGTATCAATATTTCTGCTCCATGTGCTACCCCAGTCAACTCGACTAGGTGCTTGTTCAGTTTTATCTGCTACTTTCGTAGAATTTTCTTCCTGTTTATTCCCTTGCTTTGAGGAGTCTTTCTCTTTTTCTGCGACTTTATTTGTTTCTTTATCTGACTCTTTCGTAGCATTGTCTTGAGGCTCTTTCTTCTTGATTGCTTGGTTACTTTCTCCTGTTGTTTCTACATTTTTCTTTGTTGCGCTCTCCTCAATTGCTTGACTGCTTGTAGCAGTTTCCTTTTCATCTAAAAAGCCACACCCGGTTAAGCTGCCTACACATAACAGTAACGAAATCCCCAAAACAAAAGTTTCCTTTTTCATCTAAAAACCCCTTTTTATGTATATTTATAGAACTATATTATCATTAAAATATTCGTTTTTTTACATAAAAATGAATCTATTATGTTAAATAATGACTTTTGTCCACCCTTTAAACCCGCTGTTTTCACACAAAAAAGCCACTAGAGGCACTAGTGACTTTTTTCATTTCTATATATTCGATTGTTCTGCTGCATCAATACGTTTGTTTTCTATATCGCTACAGCTTGTCATCTTAATTATAAAGATGACATTTTACTTTATGCTTGCTGTCAATCACTTTATCTTCAGGTGTTTCTTTCATGCAGCGGTCAAATGCGAACGGGCATCTTTTATGAAACGCACAGCCTGAAGGTGGATTAAGAGGAGAAGGAATTTCACCTTTAACCTCAATTTTTTCGCGTTTTTCATGTTCGTGAATTGCCGGGACAGATGATAAAAGAAGTTTTGTGTAAGGATGACGAGGATTTGAAAAAATCTCATCTGTTGGCCCTTCTTCTACTAATCTTCCTAAATACATCACACCAACGCGGTCTGCAATATGTCTTACGACGCTTAAATCGTGGGAGATAAAAAGATATGAAAGCTTCATTTCTCTTTGCAAACTGCGCAGTAAGTTTAAGATTTGTGCTTGAATGGATACGTCCAGTGCTGAAACCGGCTCATCACAAATGATAAGCTTGGGGTTTAAAATCAATGAACGCGCAATGCCTATGCGCTGGCGCTGACCGCCTGAAAATTCGTGCGGATAGCGGTTGTAATCTTCTTCGTTAAATCCAAGCTTTTTTAATAACTCAATGACAAGTTGCTTTCGTTCGCTTTTTGCGCCTGCATTATGAATTGTTAATGTTTCTTGGATGGAAGCACCAATTTTTTTCCTTGGATTAAGAGAAGTATGCGGATCTTGGAAAATCATTTGTAAATCTTTACGAATTGTTCGTAAGCGTGATGCTTTAGATTCGAAAATACTTTCTCCATTAAACTGTGCTTCTCCGCCCGTTGGTTCTACTAATTTTAAAAGCGTGCGCCCCGCTGTACTTTTCCCGCAGCCAGATTCACCTACTAATCCGTACGTTTCGCCTTCATAAATATCAAAGGATAAATCTTGAACTGCTTTGATTTGGCCTTTCGCTTTTCCTAAGGCAGAACGAACCGGATAATATTTTTGCAGGTTGCGAACTTCAAGCAAGGGCTTCACGCTTTGCTGCTTTGCTTCACTAGACATACGCAACCTCTCCTTCTTGAATTTTTTCATAGTGCCAGCATCGAACGCGATGTGTATCATCGGCATGCTCTAAAACAGGTACTTCTTTATGGCATTTTTCCGTTGCAAATGGGCATCTTGGTGCAAAACGACAGCCGTCTGGCACGTTTGAAAGCGGCGGAACCGTTCCGGGAATGGACGAAAGCTCTTGTGTTCTGTCGCCATCTAAGTGAGGAACCGACTTAATTAGGCCCATTGTATAAGGATGAAGCGGCTTTGAAAACAGCGTTTTAACGTCCGTTTCTTCCATCACTTGTCCTAAATACATCACGGCTACTTTTGTACAAATATTAGCTACAACGCCTAAATCATGGGTGATGAAAAGCACGCCCATGTTGAGCTTATCTTTTAAATCCATCATGAGGTCAAGGATTTGCGCTTGAATGGTTACGTCTAAAGCCGTTGTTGGCTCATCGGCAATAAGAAGCTTTGGCTCACAGGCTAAAGCCATCGCAATCATAATGCGCTGCCTCATCCCACCGGAAATTTCATGCGGATACTCTTTTGCTCGCTGTTCTGGAGACGGAATGCCAGTTAGTCTCAAAAGCTCTACGACTTTCTTTTGCGCTTCTTTTTTAGAGACTTTCTGATGCAGACGAATCACTTCAGCAATTTGTTTTCCAATTGGCATAACGGGATTTAATGACGACATTGGATCTTGGAAAATCATTGAGATTTCGTTTCCTCTTAGCTTCTGAATTTGCTTTGAAGACATGTCTAATAAGTTTTTTCCTTCAAACAAAATCTTGCCATCGTAGCTTGTTAAGTCTTCATCTAATAGCTGAAGAATAGATTCGGACGTTACGCTTTTTCCTGATCCGGATTCACCGACAATGCCTAATACTTCTCCTTTATTTAATTGAAGAGATACATTGTCAACAGCCGTTACTTCTCCGCTATACGTTGTAAAAGTTACTTGTAAGTCTTCTAATTTTAAAAGGGCGTTACTCAACGTTTTTTCCTCCTTTTCTTCAGCATTACGTTTTTCGGATTTAACCAGTCGCGCAGACCGTCACCAAATAAATTAAGGCCAAGTACAATTAAAATGATGAATACACCCGGAAACACGGTCATCCACCACGCGTTGTAAATCGCAAGCTTTCCGTCATACAGCATATTTCCTAAGCTTGGTGTCGGCGCAGGAATTCCGGCTCCTAAAAAGCTTAGCGAAGCCTCTGT
Organism: Priestia megaterium; assembly: GCF_023824195.1. Taxonomy (NCBI): domain Bacteria; kingdom Bacillati; phylum Bacillota; class Bacilli; order Caryophanales; family Bacillaceae; genus Priestia; species Priestia megaterium. The sequence goes on along the minus strand of NZ_CP085442.1, from coordinate 1,909,521 downwards.
TAAAATCGTCACGGCAAACACGTATGTTACTTGAACGATTAAAGGCGATAAGACGTTTGGCGCCATATGAAAACAAATGATTCGAAGTGAGCTTGCTCCTTGAGCTTTTAGCGCTTCAATAAACGTTTTTTCTTTTACAACAAGCGCAGCTGAACGAACAATTCTCGCAATCGAAGGAATAAATACAAGGCTCAGTGCGATAATAACGTTGCTTGTTTTAGGTCCTAAAGCAGACATAATGGCAATTGCTAGTAAAATAGATGGAAAAGCAAACAAGCCGTCACAAATTCTCATTAAAATATAATCAAGAATTTTATAATAAGAAGATAAAAGTCCAACGATTAAACCAAGTACAGTAGCAATAATCGTTACTGCGGCTCCAATCATTAACGATATTCTGACGCCGTACATTGTCCTACTAAATACATCTCGTCCAAAGTTATCCGTTCCAAACCAGTGCGTGCTTGACGGCGGTGCTAATCGATTTGCAGGGTCGATTTGTAAGCTGCCAAAAGGAGAAATGAGCGGAGCAAAAACAGCAATCAAAATAGATAATAAAATAAGTATAGCTCCTCTTACTAGCAAACGATTTGAGAAAAAGCGCGCTACCGCTGGGTTTCTTTTTTTCTTTGCAATTACTGAAATGGTCTCTGTATTTTGTTGTGCGTTCACATTCATCACCCTCCTTTAATCATGATAAGAATTGCGTACACGCGGATCGATCACTGCATACAGCAAATCAACAACTAAATTGATGACCACATAAGCAACCGTAATTAAAAGTACGGCTCCTTGAATAAGCGCGTAATCACGGCGTTCAATTGATGAAACAATCAGCTGACCTAACCCCGGGATGTTAAATAATGATTCTGTTACCGCCGCTCCGGTCACAAGCCCCGCAAATGATTCTCCGATAACTGTTAAAATCGGTAAAAAACTCACGCGCAGCGTATGCTTAAGCATAATTGTGCGTTCATTTAATCCTTTTGCTTTTGCTGTTTTAACAAAGTTCTCAGAAATGGTATCGAGCAAAGATGAACGCGTCATACGCGTAATTAATGCAGCTTGAATCGCTCCAAGCGTAATCATTGGTAAAACTAAGTACTTTAAATACTCAAATAATCCAGTATTTAACGGAACGTATCCTGAAACAGGAAAAATTCGAAGCTGTACCGCAAAAAGCAAAATAAGGAATGAACCGAGAAGAAAGCTAGGAATGGAAATACCTAAAAGGCTGGCTCCCATAATGCTTTCATCACGAATCGTTCCTTTATGTTTAGCTGCATATATACCAAATAGTAAAGCAAACGCCACGCCAAAAATTTGCGCGAGTATAGCTAGAGAAACCGTAGGACCTACATTATCCCAAATTGCCCCGAGCACAGGTTTATTTAAAAAGTAGGAATAGCCAAAATCTCCGTGAAACATGTTAGATAGCCAGATAAAGTATTGATTTACCACAGGCTCATCCAATCCCATTTCTTTGCTCAGTGCTGCAATTTGTTCCGGACTTGCGCCTTGTCCTAAAATGATTGCTGCGGGACTCCCAGGCGTTAAGCGCGTAATTAAGAACACAACAATAGATACAATGAATAAAACAGGAATTAGTGCAAAAAGTCTCTTAAGTGTATAAGCTCCCATCGTAAACTCCTTTCTAAAACAGAGAGCATAAGCCCTCTGTTTATTAGAATAATAAGATATTATTTTGTTAAACTCATATTGTAGAAAATTGGACCTAAATTATACTCATAGCCTTTTGCATTGTTAGAAACGGCATTGATGTTCACTTTATGACCAATAAGCGTAAACGGAAGCTCGTCCCATACGTATTGCTGAATTGCATCAATGTCACCGCGAGCTTCTTTAACAGAAGGAGCAGCTTTAATTTTGTTTAAGTAGTCCATTGATTTTTCAACTGATGTACCTTTTGTAGTCCAGAATCCTTGGAAAATGGTAGAACGAGCATTCCAGTCAACAGGATAAATGTCCCATTGGTTTGTATCGCTCATTTTATCGCTGAATGTCGCCCAGTCGTATACTTCTAGCTTTACATTCATACCAATGTCTTTTAATTCTTGTTGAACCACAACCGCTGTATTGTATTGATCTTGATAATCACGAGACGCCATTAAGCGAATTTCTTCCCCGTTATAACCAGATTTCTTCAAATATTCTTTTGCTTTTTTCTTATCATGCTGGTTATATTCTTCTTTTCCAGCTGTACTGTAGTAATTTGGATACTCTTTGTTCACAATGGATGAAGAAAGCTTGTAATAATCTGAGCTTCCGTAAGAACTATCTAAAATATCTTTTGAGTTAAGAGCTGCGTTAACTGCTTTTCGTGCATTGATGTCTTTAAAGACGCCTTTATCTGCGTTGTAGAAAAGTCCCATAAATCCGCCTGGTGATGTTTCTACTTTTGCATTTTGACTGCCTTCAACTTGTTTGGCATTATCGCTTGATACAGATAGCGCAACGTCAAATTGTCCGGTTGTAATACCAGAAATCCTAGTTGACTCATCGCTTACGAAACTAATCTTAATTTCATCGACGTGAGGAGTTTTCTTAACTTCGCGGCCTTTCGAAGAATAATCTTTAAATTTCTCTAATAAAAGATATTGATTTTTCTTCCATTCTTTTACTTTATATGGACCTGTTCCTATGTAGTCTTTGATCCCTTCATCAGATGCATTGTCAACCACTTCTTTTGGTAAAATAGCTGCTGCGGGGATTGGATCAGCTAATAAAGATAGCGTGTTAACATTTGGTGATGGTAAATGAAGCTCCACCGTATCAGCATTGGTTTTTGTCATTTCAGCACCAGAGAAGTTTGTTTTCCCAAGGGATGATAGCTTAATCCAGCGGTTAATAGAAGCGACAACGTCATCTGCAGTCATTTCTTTACCGTTATGGAATTTAACCCCTTTTCTTAAATGGAACGTGTATGTTTTTTTATCATCGCTAATATCTACTTTAGACGCTAAGTCAGGCTTAGGATTTCCTTTGTCGTCTAAAATCATTAACCCTTCATAGATACTGCGCGTTGCATCTTTCACATCTGAGTCCCCAGTGATTTGAGCATCTAGCGTTGCTGGCTCACTTTGAGACGCGACGTTTAGCGTTCCGCCTTCTTTTCCTTCTTTTTCACTAGAAGTATTTTTACTTGCGTTACCACTGCACCCTGCTACCATGAGGACAATGGTTAAAAGAGAGATGAAAAGTAAATAAGTCCTTTTCACTAAAATCACTCCTATTTCCTTGTATAAAATTTTAATCCGACTATAATAAGAAGAATAGTAGGAATGTGAACAATTGTAGCACTACCTTCTACCTTTGGCAATTAGTATTTTTAACATACAGAGGCTATTATACCATTTTCTGTTAAATAAATATGGTATATATGTATAATAGTTGAACAAAAGAACCATTTATTTCTTATAAAGCAAGCGATTGAGAACACTTTATCAAAGCAGTAAAAAAGAAAAAACATCTCAAGAAATGGTAATTTAACAAAAAAGGAGAAAACAACAGTGGGATTTTTAATTGGTATATCAGGAAGCATTATTGTGGATCAAGGAGGACGCTTTCCAGGCTATAAGCGAGCGTATGTGAATAACGACTATATCGAATCAACAGCGCTCAGCGGCGGAGTTCCTTTTATCTTGCCAGTGCTAAAAGACGAAGAAATGATTAAAGCGCAGGCAGAAAGTATAGACGGGTTGATTTTATCAGGTGGACAAGACGTTAATCCCCTTTTATACGGAGAAGAACCGACAACTAAAACAGGCTCACCTTTTTTAGCACGAGATCAGTCTGAACAGCTATTGTTAAAGCATGTGATTGATCAAGGAAAGCCGGTATTAGCGATTTGCCGCGGCTTACAAATTTTAAACGTTGCTTACGGAGGCACTCTTTATCAAGACATGTCAGACATTAAAGAGTCATTTATCAAACATGATCAATACAACAATACAAGCGACCCTTCTCATTCCATCATGATTAAAGACGGAACACGCCTACATGACCTTTACGGTAATCAAGCTCTTATTAATTCATTTCACCACCAAGCTATTAAAGACGTAGCGCCAGGTTTTGAAGTTTCCGCATGGGCAAAAGATGGAGTCATTGAAGCCATTGAAAAACAAGGAGAGCAATTTGTAGTCGGCGTCCAGTGGCATCCAGAAATGATGGCAAAAGAACATACTTCAATGCTAAACTTGTTTAAACTGTTTATGGAGCATGTGCAGCAGTCGGCTGTAAAAAAAGTCAGCATTTGACGTTTCAATCTACTGCGTCACCAATACAAAAAGGCAGGCCGTTATAATGGCCTGCCTTTTTGTATTAACTGAAGATACGCATAGGAATCTAGACAAATTTTCATCTATTAATTAGGTAAAAAGAAGAAAAACAGCGCAAGCATCTTTAGCTTTTACAATATTTCAATATACCCTTCCGTTCCATGTACGCGAATTCGCTGCCCCTCTTTTATCAGCCGAGTAGCATTCTCTACTCCGACAACCGCTGGCAATCCATATTCACGTGCAATGACTGCTCCATGAGTCATCAGTCCGCCAACTTCCGTAACAAGCCCCTTTATCCCTACAAATAACGGGGTCCAGCTAGGGTCAGTAAAGGAAGTGACTAATATATCTCCCTCTGATAGATTAGCATTTTCCATGTTTAAAATGACGCGCGCTCGCCCTTCTATCACTCCTGAAGAAACCGGTAAACCTACAATTGCTTGGGACGGGAGATTTTCTCGTTTGTACGCACCTGTAACAATTTCACCATGAGACGTGATTACACGCGGAGGTGTTAGCTTTTTGTATAATCGGTATTCTTCTTTTCGCTTGGTGATGATTTGATCATTCAGTTTATGTGTGCGTACGACTTCTTGAAGTTCTTCAAATGTCAGATAGTATATATCTTCTGTTTCATAAATAAGGTCGTCTTTTACGAGCTGAGTGGCTTCTTTCAGCAGAGCCTGTTTATAAACAAAATAGCGATTAATCATGCCGTATTTGGGATATTCACGATAACCAATGAAATTTCGAATGAGGTCAATCTTTTCTTTTGCTTCTTTTGCTTTTTGTTCGCCATCCGGCAATTGCTTTAATCGATTTAATAGCTCTTGCTCTTTTTTCAAGGCTTCATGCAGGCCTTTTTCAAATTTTTGTTTACTGGCATTAGGCTCAAAGTTTTTAATATTACCAAGAATTATAGGGATAAGTGCAGATGGTTTTTCACTCCAGCGAGTTTTCGTAATATCGATTTCTCCGGGACACCGCATGCCGTATTTGCTGAGATAATCATAGATGGCGTCTTGGATTTCCTGTCCACCATCAAACTCAACCACTTTCTCCAAAAAGTTATCATCTTTTACGTGCTGTAAATAATGGATGACTTCAGGATAAGGACGAATCACATCTGCGACATCCAATAGCGCCAGACCCATTTCTGAAGTAATATTGTTTGGTACAGATTGAGAAAGCGCGTCTGCTGCGTTTTTTTCACCTAGCCATGTCTCCATTTTTTCATTGATCCATGATGAAGCATCCATAGCGGCCATAAACACAGCTGAACTTTGTGGGTCAAATAAAATCTTCTTTAATGTCCCGATATCTTCTGAAATAAAATCGACTAATTCCAACCCTGATTTCGTTTGGATGGTTTGTTTTAGCTCTTCTATTGATGCTTGATTCTTCTTGATCAAGTCAGAAACGATTGTCGAGTCGTTTTCGATTTGCGCCTTAGGCTTCGTAGGCGGCACGCTTTTATTGCTTTTACCGGAACTTTGATCATTTGGTAAAGGTTTTATAAAGTCTCCTCGCTCTATTATGCTTGTAAGTGCGTCTTTCATGAGCGGATCATGTTGTCCCATGGCACCTAACATCATTTTTCTGCTGTCAGGTGAAGCCAGCATAGGGGTGACATCAACAAACAGCCTTCCACCGGCTGTACGCATCGGTGCATTAGTCGTTAATAGAAAGAAAGACAATCCCAGTGGTTTCATGGCATCGGTCATCATTTGTTGGTGTCCGACAGATACATAAACGCGATTTTCCTGATCATGTGCTTCAGGAATTGGATATAAAGTAGTGATTGGACGACTTTGGACAATATAAAATGTATCATCAGCCAAGCACCATTCAATATCTTGAGGACAATCAAAATAAGCTTCAAGCTGTCTTCCAACGCGTTCTAGCTGTAAAATTTGACGGTCAATGAGCGCTTGCGTTTTTTGCAGATCAGAATGAACTTCCTTGGTTTCTGTTCCGCCTTCTTTTAATCCGTAGATAGCTACCTTTTTAGCTGCTATTTTTTTATCGACGATTTCTCCTTCTTTTACTTTATAGCAATCGGCAGATACCAAACCAGACACTAGTGCTTCTCCAAGTCCAAATCCCGCATCGATTGATAACAGCTTTCGGTTAGAAGTGACTGGGTCAGCGGTAAATAAAATACCTGAAGCCTGCGGAAAAACCATTCGTTGAACAATAACCGATACGTGCACTTGACTATGGTCAAATCCATTTTTAATACGGTAGGTTACCGCGCGATTTGTAAACAGGGAAGCCCAGCACTTGCTAATGTGCTGCAGAATGGCTTCTTTGCCTCTGATGTTTAAATAGGTGTCATGCTGACCAGCAAAAGAAGCATATGGCAAATCTTCAGCAGTCGCACTTGAACGAACTGCATAAGCATGCTCTTCCCCAAACTGAGAGAGATAATGAATAACTGCTTTTACAACGTCAGAAGGAATTTTTATTTCCAGAATGATTTGGCGAATTTTTTCGCTAATTTCACCAATTTGATCTCGGTCATCAGCTTTTAGCATCGTTAACTGGTTCAGTAACGCTTGAAACGTTTCATTTTGTTCAAGGGCTTTTTGATACCCAACCGCTGTAACACAAAATCCTTCCGGTACTTGTATTCCTTGAATTTTTGATAACGCCCCTAAATTCAAGCCTTTTCCTCCAACAAGTGAAAGCTGTGTTTCTTCTATTTCTTGAAAGCTAAGAACTAAAGAGTTCATTCTACATCTCTCCTAACCGGTAATGTTTTATTGATTTTACCAGCAGTAAATGAGAATAAACAGTCTATATCGGCGTTTTTTTATGTGATATAATTAAAGTAGGAAGAGAAATACACACCTTTTTGTTTGCGGTTACATATTTGAAAGTTGTATAACTAACTTATCTAATTGATTCGTATCCTTTTTAAAGCAGGTAAGTATACGCTTCATAACGCTTCTATTCTCCCCGCCTCGTTTGACTCCAAGAGAATAATTTTCAATGCTTTTTACCACATTTTCTAAGACAGAATAAATTTCTTTTTAACCCTTCTTTCAGCTAGTCACCTGAAGAGTCTAGCGCATCAAATGACTAACTCTCTTTTTTGCTATTTTGAAATCATAGCGTTACGGATGTATCTCTTCGCTCGTTTTCTAGCAAGTGTATAAATAATTACCTGCAGGACAAGCCCCCCAAGGCTTATCAGTATGATTTGTTCGACAGAATTAAAAGGTGTAAAATATTTTTCCCATTTAGAATCAGGAAGCCTTAATGCGTTATAAAATATGAAGTACTAAAAGAAAATATATTTCCTAAAATAAGTGATAAATCCGCTCTAATAAGCCCACTTATACAAGACAGTGCTACTGTAACTATGGCCATGATTATATAGTTTACCTTTGAATCATCCTCAAAATCTTTTCGCATAGATAAATAAACGCATGGAATGCAATAAATTATAAAAATTATAAAAGGGAGTAGTCTTCTCATATAGTAATCTCTTCAATATTTAGGATTCGACATAATTCTCTATTATTATAAATTACCAAAGATAATTTTTTTCAGTTTTTTGTACATAGAGAGTGTCGAAATTCCTGTATATAAAAATGATCTTTTTTAGAATTGCTCCTTAAGGCAAAGTAAAAAAGCACTCACAAGAGTGCTTTTTTACAACATATTTATTTAAACAGGACGTGTGTTTTAATCGAACATTTTCTGTTTACTGGTGACAATTACTTCTTTATTTTTCTCCTAAAATGGCTACAGGGCTAAATACCTCGTAATGAATACGTTCGTTTGGTATATCCCATCTACGTAATGCTTTAAAAATAGCTTCCATAAACGGAATCGATCCACAGAAATAAAAGACAGCTTCTTTTGAAGGAACAACGAATTGTAACAATTCTAAATCAATATAACCCTCTTTATCAAAATCAGTACCAAGTCGATCCCCTTCATTAGGCGAGCTATAACAGATGAAGGAGGTAACATTTTCGTTATTTCTATTTAGTCGAGCCACATGTTCTTTAAAAGCATGCGTTTTCCCATTAATACTTGCATGAAGAAAGGTAACCTTACGTGTAGGTTGTTTTTCTACAATGGTATTCAGCATACTAAGCAAAGGTGTAATACCTATACCTCCACTAATTAGCACAATAGGAAGTTCACTGTGATCAAGTACAAAATCTCCAGCAGGAGCTGAGAACTTAAGAGTATCTCCTGTTTGAACTTGTTTATGTAAATAGTTTGACACGATTCCTGCTGGCGCACCGTCATGTGCATCTTCTCGTTTTACACTGATTCGATAATAATCCTTTCCAGGGGCTTCAGAAAGACTATAGTGACGAATATGCGTGTACTTTTCTCCCGGAACATTTGCTGCTAATGTAAGGTATTGTCCTGCTTTATAAGAGGCGATTTCTTTCTCATTTTTAGCTTTTAAATAAAAAGATGTTACATTATCACTTTCCTCTACCTTCTTATCTATATAAAAGCTTCGATATCCTTCCCAGCCTCCAGGTTGACTCTCTGTCTCTTCGTAGAGAGCTTCTTCTAGCTCAATAAAAGCATTTGCAATATATCCGTACGCTTTTCCCCATGCTTCAATAATCTCATCTGAAGCTGTATCTCCCAAAACATCCTTTACTGCTTGAAGTAAGGTTTCACCAACGACTGGATATTGTTCTGCCTTTACCCCTATCGCACGATGTTTTTGTGAAATCCTTTCAATTACAGGTTTAATGGCTTCTAAGTTTGTAATATGTTCCCCAGCAGCATACACGGCATAGCCTAATGCTTCCTGCTGAATTCCTCTTTTTTGATTCGTTTGATTGAACATATTATACAAATCTGGTGCTTTTTCAAATAACAATTCATAAAATCTCTTTCCTATTTGTTTACTATGTTCCTTCAAAATTGGCACTGTTGATTGGACAATTTCAATCGTTTTAGAATCAAGCATATAACATCCACCTTTTAAGAATTTTTCATATGTATTATTTAGTCCTACATTTAATATGGCTAAATTTGGATTATCCTATACAGGAATGAGAATACTAACTCTAGTTACCATAAGGACGAGGTTCTTTAAGAAACAAAAGAAAAATCTATACTTTTTGTGCATTATATTTTCTTTGATTAAACAAACTAATAAAAATTTATTGAATTAGAATTAAATCAGAAAGGTGAATATCTCTATGACCAAAACTTTAAGATATACCTTATACATCATTGGCATGCTTTTGATTATTGCAGCCATATACTATTCAATTGTTAGCAGTTTTCAACGATAAAAGAACGCAAAGGATAGGAATGCCTTTGCGTCTTCGTATATCGGTGATACAGAAATCGATTTCTACTATTATTCTTTCCCTTCCTCTACATTCTTTCTAAGTTTAATAGGGACTAAAAAAGAGGACAGATACTAAACTACTATCTGTCCTCTTCTGGCAGTACCCTTATCAAAATCTTTTAACGAAGCAATAATTAAGTAACATCTTCTACAAACTGTTCCAGAGAATCATACATTTCTAAAGGGTCCCATTCACCCATGCCATGTTCAGCTGTAAAAACTGGATAATCTTCATTCGCTATATCAATAAAGAGCGGGTCACCGCCTATTTCTTCATCATATCCTATGACAAACCAGTTTTCTTGCCAATCTCCTTCTTGATTTCCTATAAGGGGATTTGCTTCTAAATCTTCTCTGTAGCCTAATTGTCCATCTAGAAACTCGCTTTTAAGGTAGATATAATAAGGAGTAGAAAGAATTTCTCCCACTTCATCTTCAAATTCTACTTTCACCGACGTACCTGGAAGTGCTTTAAGAATTTTATAGATCTTCTCTATATCCGGCTTTATCATTTGCTTCTCCCCTTTAATTATCTGTATAGTTTATCGTGGCTATTACCCATTCTTCTAAGCTGTCTGCTATTACTTCACGCTGTTCCCAATCGTGCCAAAAGGTGATAATTTGGCCGACTTTTCCTCCTTCATCAGGATCCAAGTCTATACAAATATCATCTCCTCTCCCATTCGTGGCAATCGGAATCCAACGTGGGTTCCACCAAAATTCTTTTTTTACAGGCCCAATAGGTTCAATTTCTGGAAAATCTTCAAATTCTCCTCCTTCTAAAAGCTCTTTTAATGTTTGCCACGTATACAGAATCTCCTCTAAAGGTAATAGAGTATAATTTTCGATAGCTGCTATATATTCATCACGCTGTCCATTATGTATCATTAACCAGTTCTTAAGGTTTTTGGGGAAGGTTAGTCCCATCTTTTGTTCAACCTCTGCAATTTCTGATTCAGCAGCTGCTTCATTAAGTGTTCCTACTGCTTCTGGTCGATTTATCTTCAACCACTGGTCAAGCTCATTCCAAACCTGCTTCATACTAGACTCCTCCTTATATAACATCTTTAAATGAATCTATGAAAAATGATTGGATACTTTTTAAGCTTATACTAATTATGTATGGAAATCATATGTAAATAAACTTTTTTATTACGTGAAATGAACATCAATTAGTTCACTTAATCTCATTTAAAAAATCTGTTGTTTTAATGGTTTTTACCACTGCATTTACGACTGCATCAATAATCATTTTGTGTTCTTTATTCCATTAAAACGCCGGATTTTTGAAGATCTTAAAATTACTATTTCTTATCGCACTAAAGCATCCTTTACTTTAAGTACAACCTTTCACAACCTGCAGTGTTTTTCCATTTAATAAACGTAGTTTTCTCTTATTCGGCTTATATCTACTCTAGGTGGAAAGCCAAACATTCGGGAATATTCTCGACTAAATTGCGATTGACTTTCGTATCCCACCCTGAATGCGGCCTGGGCTACATCTGTTGATTCTGTTAATAACAAGCGCCTTGCCTCCTGCAATCTCAGTTGTTTTTGAAACTGAATGGGGCTCATTGCCGTTACCTCTTTAAAATGCCGGTGTAGCGATGAAACACTCATATTCGCTATTTTAGCAAGCTCTTCAATACGAAAAGGCTCTTCATAGTTATTAATAATATGGTCTATAACCTCTCTTATTCTAGAGGCATTGCTACCTTCTAATACCATTTGTTCAAGTGCTTCGCCATGTGGACCTTGTAGAGTCCAATAGAGAATTTCTTTTTTTAATAAAGGGGCGAGAACAGGGATATGTTTTGGAGCGTCTAGCAAAGATGCTAACCTTACTACTGCGTCCAACAAAGATGGTTCTATTTTGCTAACATACATAGCTCGTTTTACGTTCTTTCCTTGCCCCGTTTTAATATCTGTGCCATTTAAAACCTCTAAAATCTGACTGGAGGTAAATTCAAGTTTCAAGGCTAAATATGGAGACTCGGCTGAGGCTTTGATGACTTGACCTGTAACTGGCAAGTCAACAGATGCCACAATATAATGACCAGAACCGTATAAAAAGCGTTCTTCTCCCAATAATACCTCCTTCTCTCCTTGGAGGATAATGCAAAAAGATGGCTCGTTAACTCTAGAGATGGGTTCAGTAATAATGGATTCGCGGATGAGAAATAAAGAAGGAATAGTGGTAGGATGAACACCGTCCTGCTTGCAAAGGCGTTCAATGAGTTTAGAAAGTTCATGTTGCTGTTTATAGGGTTTGCTAGACATAACTTATTCTCCTTTTCTTTATTTTCGGTTCATTATACCGGATATTCATTAAATGAGTAAGAGGGTTTAAGAGGATTAGGCAAAAACTTGATAGTAATGTGCTAAGAGTTTCTTTACTATTTATGACATAATTAATAATAAATAAGTCACGGTAAAAGTGGCAAATAATCAAGAGAGAGGGAGCAATCGAATGGAGTATGTAAAACTTGGTAATACAGGCTTAGATGTATCTCGACTTTGTCTTGGATGTATGGGTTTTGGGGACGCCACCAAATGGCTTCACCAATGGGTGCTTAATGAAGAGGACTCTCGCCTTGTTATAAAAAAAGCCCTGGACTTAGGGATTAATTTTTTTGATACAGCAAATGTATACTCACTGGGTACAAGTGAGGAATATCTTGGACGAGCTCTTAAAGATTATGCTAATCGTGATGAAGTTGTCATAGCAACTAAAGTACACGGACAAATGCATAAAGGTCCAAACGGCTCTGGTCTTTCCCGAAAAGCAATTATGGGTGAAATTGATAAAAGTCTTAAGAGGTTGGAAACTGATTATGTAGACCTTTATATCATCCATCGCTGGGATTACACTACCCCTATTGAAGAAACGATGGAAGCATTACATGACGTGGTGAAGGCTGGCAAAGCAAGATATATTGGTGCTTCTGCCATGTATGCTTGGCAGTTCCAAAAGGCATTACATATGGCTGAAAAAAATGGTTGGACTAAGTTTGTGTCCATGCAGAACCATTTAAATCTAATATACCGTGAAGAAGAACGAGAAATGTTGCCTCTTTGTAAGGAAGAGAAAATTGGTGTCACTCCATATAGCCCTCTTGCATCCGGGAGATTAACACGTGACTGGTCAGTAACAACACATCGTTCCGAGACAGATCAAATTCAAAAATCTAAATACGATGCGACTGTGGACGCAGATCGATTGGTTGTAGAGCGAGTAGCATGCATGGCAGAAAAACATGGTATACCTCGTACACACATCGCACTTGCCTGGTTACTACAGAAAGAATTAGTAGCAGCTCCTATAATTGGTGCTACGAAAATATCACATCTTGAAGATGCTGTAGGTGCCTTATCGGTTAAGCTAACAGCTGAGGAAATTGCGTTTCTTGAAGAGCCATATGTACCACACTCAACAGTTGGTCACAATTAATTATGATAGATTAACGTGTTTCTATCTCTATTAAACTTTCATTATGGGCTACCTCTCTATAGTAATTAGAGGTGGCTTTTTATTTTAATTTGATAATATCTTTATTTAAATTAGTTCTGTATATGATATAGAACTCTAGCCACCATAAAGGCCGAATGAGTAGGTAACGAAGTCGTAATTCTTTAGATACTATGTAGCTATTTAAGTAAATAAAGAGTAGGTAGTGATGCAAGTTGTACCTGTCTTTTATATGCTTATCATTGTCCCCACATATCTCTTTATAAATTGGACGAGAAGTTATAATATTCCCTAACGATTAAAGCAGATCCTTCATAATGAGAGATAAGAATGGCGTGAATAACCATAAATAAAAAAGAAGTCACCCCTCGGTAACTTCTTTTTATTCTAATATGTGTGTGTAATCAATATTACAAGGAATGGCAGGGCCCAAGCAGTCTCAAAAACCATGAATGATACTCGCATTAGTTTCTCTGCTGAAACCTTAAATAATGAAAGGGTTGCTTCTTCACTTTATTCTACACCAAGGCTACCTCTTTCTTCTTCATTCCCATATAAAAAATCATCTGAAACTTGTATAGTAGAAAGGAATTTATAGAAAAGCTGTTAGGGTTTATTCCCTTTAAATATAATCTTTCTTTTCTCCTGTTTAATCCGTTTTAAGCGTAGTTCTATCTTTTTATCTAACGCTCTATATAGTATTTCACTAGTTGTGCATATGCAAAATAAGATTATAGTAATAATTACAGCTTGTGGTACATCAAAATAGAAACACAGTATGACTATAAGTAGGGACATAGCGTAAATGGAGTTGATTACCCATCTTCTATTTCTATGAGCTTCAAGGTTTCTTTCAAGTAACTCTTTTTGTCCTTCTTCTTTTTTTGTATTCTCTAAATGGTTGTATGTAGAATTCATTGTTGTTTCTCCCCTAAAAAACTAATTTTAGATTATGCACGCATTATATTTCCGATATGATCTAATTAAGGAAAAACACATGGTTTTTCCCTTTTATTATAAATTAATGATTAGTAAAAGTTTAGACCTAATTTTTCACAAAAGATCTAATACATAAATCTTCTGTTTGTTAAAAAAGAACGCTTATAAATTTGATTTCTTCTCAATAAAGTAACAGCATAGTTGGGTACGCTCAAAGAAAAAGCTAGCTTTTGATAATCGTTTATATTTACTGCCTTCATGCATCTAACCTATACGAATCGAACATCAATAAGTACGTTTAACCTCATTTTATTCTTTAACATAAATACATCATCAATGAAGACAATTAGTTCCCCTAGGGAGTCAACAAACTGAATGAATCCTGTCTCTGTTATGCATTGACCTCTCTTATAATATGTAAGGTAGACTTGTTTATTTGTATGTAAGGCTTCAATCAAGATGAAATTAATTTGTTCCATTTGATCTTCTGTTAAAAAAGGTTGAGGTATTTCTGATTGCTTTTTTATAACTTCTTGTAATCCTCTGTATTGCTCTGGCATAGTGGCGAATGGTCGCCATTTTTTCATTTCTCTGTTTTGCATATCATCTTCCTCCTTTATGCTTTATGACCTCCTAAAAGGCCGTTTCGATAACGAGCTGTTGAATGCTCGAGATGGCTTGAAGCTCGCAGAACACTATTCTTCCCATAACGCATCCGTATTTCATCAATCGTTTTAGCAAGTGCATAGGCTCTTTCGCGCTGGTCAATATCTTCAAATAAACTCATTTGCTCCTCTTCTTGAATACGGGTGTTCGATAATGAAATCCCAATAGAACGAATTGGCATTCCGCTATCAAACGTATGTAAAATCGTTAAACAATAAGGAAAAATATCTTGACTTAAATTCGAAGCTCGTCCCATTTTTTTTTTGCCTTGAGAAGCTCCCACCTGTTTGTTTGCTATATCCAATGGATAAATGTATAGTTTGTGCCACGACTTGATGCATACGTAAACGAAAGCACACATCGTCTAACAGCTCTAGTAGCAACAATTCCACTTCTTTTCGATTTGTATAGTCTCGAAACAGAATTTGACTCTTCCCGAATGATCGAGAACTCGGAATATACACATCAGAAATGCGACTAAAATCAATTCCATTTGCATGTTGGTGGATTTCCTCCCCCAAGACACCAAATTCTTTACGTAACATCTCTACAGAAGAAAAAGCGAGTTCTTTTATGGAGTGAATGCCCAAACGATTTAAGCGCCTTTCTGTAGCAGACGAGATGCCCCAGAAATCCTTCATTGGGTGAATCGACCATAATTTAAAAGGAATATCTTCGTATCGCCAATAAGCTACCCCTGTTGGGCTATTCTTGGCCTCATGATCTAAGCTCACCTTAGCCAGTAAGAGATTTGGACCGATTCCTGCAGTGGCTGTAAGCCGTGTCTTACGATAAATCTCGTTGATGATTTTACGGGCTAATTCTTCTGGTGTGCGAGCGAATAAATGTAAAGAAGCTGTCGCATCAATAAACAACTCATCAATGCTATACGCATGGAAATCTTCAGGAGCAACATACTGTAACACTAAACTAGAAATATAGTTCGAAGCCTTGATATCCCTCTCCATGGATGGATTTACAACATAGATATCTTTCCTTCTAGGAATGTCGAAAAGACGGCTGACTGTTTTGATCCCTTCTTTCTTTAATAAGGGTGTGGCAGCTAACACAACTGATCCCGACCGCTTTGTATCTCCTACAACTGCCAACTTTGTTTTTAATGGATCTAGCCTACGTATCACGCATGAAACAGAAGCAAAGAATGCTTTCATATCAATACAAATAATGACTCTGTTTGGTAGATATTCATAACCCATTGGAATAACTCCTCAAATAAAGAACATTTGTTCTCTATTATATAAGAACAAATGTTCTTTATTCAATAAAAACTCTAAATTTTTCCCGATTATTGTTACTATAATAAGAGAAAAGAACATTGCATATAAATCGGAAGAATGGAGGGGTGACCTATGAATAGAAAAATGCCTAATTATATTATTTTTTTATCATGGTTTTTGTTCTTAGTTCTTTTATGGATTATCTTCTCATTTTTTAAAGGTGAAAATGGACAGTGGTGGTCTATGTATCGTTTAAATATAAAGAAATATGGTCCTTGGACTTTAGAGGTTTCTTACATAAAAATCAGTATTGCTGCTGTTATCTCCTTGGTAATAGCTTATATGGTGAGTTTTGGCTTCAAAAGAAAAAGATAAAGATAAGGTTAAATAAAGTGCTTCTTAATAAAAGAGTGCTTTTAAGGTAATATACATCATTAAATTTAATCGCAATAAGCAATAAAGATAAAAAGACCTTAATTAATTTGTTAATAAGGTCTTTTCAGTATATATAAAATTTATGACGTATTTGAAAAAAGAAAAAATGGTCATTATTACTTATCCTCTAAATGCTTGAGTGGAGTACCATAAGATAATGATTCAAAGAAAACAGAAACATTTGTGATTCTAGACAGTAATTTTACATTAGAAAAGTACTTTGATTAAAGATAAGCTGTTGATTGTCTAATAACTAGCTCAGGAGATAGAAGTAAGCGTTCTTTATAAGGCTTAGAATGCTCCATTTCTTGAAGTAATAAATCAATTACTTTTTCCCTTTAGATGTTTAGCTCATATTAAAAAGCTTTATAAGTTTCGTAGTACTATATTTACAAACTTTCTTGACATACTTACATATTATCCAATTAAATCAATTAACAGGATAACGTACGCTTTTTGAACACGATTTGTGATTTTATTTAAAATTTTTGCTTTTGCAATACTTAATGTACGCGTTTTGAATAAAAAGCTTGGTTTATAATATTATTTTTATTTTAATAATAGATAACGAACGGAAAATTAATAATTTTTTAAATTTTTTCAAAAAAGTTTATTTTTTATATTGAAATATGTAATTTGACTGTTTATAATACAAAAAAGATAAGTTATTTGCAATGTAAGTTATCTGAAAATTTAATTTTTTATGCAGAATATTATTAATGGGGGTTTCACCGTGTCAAACAAAGTACCGTTTTCCTTTATAGTAATCATTGGTTTAATGTTATTTGCATTATTTTTCGGAGCTGGAAATTTAATATTCCCTGCTATGCTTGGTCAGTCAGCCGGAGTAAATATCTGGTCAGCAAATGCGGGTTTTTTAGTTACTGGTGTAGGCTTGCCTTTACTCGGTGTACTAGCTTTTGGATTCTCTGGAAAGGAAGATTTACAATCATTAGCAAGTCGCGTACATCCTATCTTTGGTTTAGTATTTACAACTGTTCTTTATCTAGCTATTGGGCCTTTATTTGCTATTCCACGAACAGGTAACGTCTCTTTTGAAATTGGACTCAAACCTTTCATTTCTGAAAGCTCTAGTTCTATCGCTTTACTCGTATTTACCATTATATTTTTCAGTATTACATGCTTTTTTTCTCTCAATCCCGCGAAAATTGTCGATATTGTCGGAAAATTCTTAACACCCATTAAATTAACATTCATTGGAATTCTAGTTCTAGTAGCTTTTATTCATCCTATTGGAAAATTTCAAGCACCTACAGAAAAATATATAACAAACTCTTTTTTTAATGGGTTCCAAGAAGGATACCTAACAATGGATACTCTTGCATCTTTTGTTTTCGGAATCATTATTATCAATGCAATTAAAGAGAAAGGCGCTAAAACAAAGAAGCAAATTATAACTGTTTGCCTAAAAGCGACGGGAATTGCCGCTGTTATTCTCGCA
Source organism: Priestia megaterium (assembly GCF_023824195.1). Lineage (NCBI taxonomy): Bacteria > Bacillati > Bacillota > Bacilli > Caryophanales > Bacillaceae > Priestia > Priestia megaterium. The sequence goes on along the minus strand of NZ_CP085442.1, from coordinate 1,891,667 downwards.
ACTATCTATTCTGCTCTTTCATATATGGGCGCTTCAAGTGTAGAAAAGCTTGGACATTTAGATAACGGAGGTGCGGTGTTAGCAAAAGTATCTGATTATTATTTTGGAGAATATGGAGGAGTACTACTAGGCTTAATGATTACAGTAGCTTGTCTGACAACCAGTGTGGGTCTTATCACTTCATGCTCTTCTTATTTCCATAAATTATTACCATCTATCTCTTATAAGAAAATTGCGATCAGCTTATCTGTATTTAGCGCAATAATCGCAAATGTTGGATTAAATCAATTAATTTCTTTTTCAGTACCTGTTTTAACAGTTCTCTATCCATTAGCAATTGTTCTAATCTTTTTGACTTTCTTTCATTCTTTATTTAAAGGACGTGCTGAGGTATACCAGGGTAGCCTATTCTTAACATTTGTTATAAGCCTAGTAGATGGATTAAATGATTTTGGCTTACACATCTCTGGTATTAATCAATTATTTACTTCCTATCTCCCTCTTTATCATATTGGATTAGGTTGGATATTCCCTGCGATTATTGGAGGTCTTTTGGGTTATGGAGTTAACTTGTTTAAAAATAAAGAGCAATTCATTTCTAAATCAACAAGGTTAAATAAATAAATAATAATTCTACTTCAATCCTCTGGTTAAATTAAAGTATTTAGATGAACACTTTGAAGCCTAATTTTATTGCTATTTGGCACTTAGTACAAAATGAATTTTTAATTAACTTCTAAATAAGGGAGTATAATTATGGAGAAAACGTCACAAGATTATAGTTGTATGGATGCATTAGTATTTGGATAAGATTAAAGAAAATTTAATCGAAGAAGATGAATTACTTAAAAATTCTCTTAAATAATAAAGCAAATGTAAAAAGAGTCTTTTACTTATACGAAGTAAAAGACTCTTTTTACGCGTTTCTTTTATTATATATGTTTTGTTAAGATATTATTAGATTTCTGCTCTTAGACATAAAAAAGCTTCTATATCCCCCTTTTTGTAAAGATCAATCAAATCTCTTAAGGATCTTACCTTTTTGAAATTAGTTATAAATTGATCTAAGAATAATTCAGTCATTTATTTAAAACCTCTTATTATATATTTAGACAAGTTCTCTTACCACTTTTATACTTATTTTAAACTTATATCTATATCATTCTAAAAAAATGTTCATAAAAGTTTATAGTTTTCAAAAGACGTTCGTAATTCGTTTTTCAACTTAAACGAACGATGGAAATGATAGATTTTCTATATAACAGAAAAGTCCGTAAAGGTATACGTTTACGGACGCTATGTTTAAATCTATTACAAGATGTTAAAGTAACTATTATCGTTAGCAAAATAAAAAGCTGCCCCGGAGCGTAAGAAGAGGCAGCTTTTTATAAATTCTTACTACTTTGCTAAATCCCATTTAATAATATGCCCTGCATGAGTAAGGCCTCCTCCGAATCCGTAAAGTAAAAGAATATCTCCATTGATTAACTTTCCATCATTTATCCCTATTTGTAATGCTAATGGAATCGAAACAGATGAGGTATTTCCCATATACTCGACACTAGTTAACGTTTTATCTAACGAAAAGTCTGATCTTTCACATATGGATTCAATCATTCGTAAATTGGCACTGTGTGGAACAAACCAATTTACGTCATCCTTTTGAAGATTCGCTTGTTCAAGCAACGCCGATATGCCTAAAGGGATTGTTCGAGAAGCCCACTTATACACTTCCCTTCCGTTTTGAACCATCTTGCCACTAGAACTTAAAGGTTGCCCATGCATAGTAGTAGATAAATTTGTACGGTATACATGTTTACCTCCTTTTCCATTCGTCCCAATATGAGTAGCTATAAAACTTGGGTTCTCTGTGTCTTTTTCCACTAAAACAGCCGCAGCTCCATCACCAAATAAGACACAAGTAGTACGATCTGTATAATCCGTAACCTTGGACAAGGTTTCTGCTGTAACAACTAAAACTTTCTGATGAAGTCCAGATGTAATAAACCCATTTGCCATATGTAGTCCATATGTAAAGCCAGCACAAGTAGCATTAAAATCTAAAGCACCTGTCTGAGGAATATCGAAGTAATCTTGTACCTGACTGGCTACACTTGGGAATGCATAGTCAGGTGTTGTTGTTGAAACAACAATACAATCTACATCATTTAATTCTTTCTGATATTGCGCCACTAAGTTTACCGCAGTAGGGGATGATTAGATGGTCATAGAATATGTGCTCTTTTTATATGTCGGGGATTGGCCTAGTGGCCTATATTTTTTATGAAATGGACGAGAAATCGAAAGTTGTACCAACGACTAAAGTACAATGTAAGGAGAAGCAGTGGCAGCAGCTTCTCGGGCCTGTTAAACAGACTACTTTCGATATAAAAACAGCTACAGAATCTTAAAAAAAATTCCCCTGTGGTAGCAAATTACGACATTGAAGCAGTAATTTGCTACCACAGGGGAATTTTTAGAGGAGATGTAAGACCCCATATTTCAAAAATATTGAATGAACAATTTATATAAGTGTAAACAAACTTATATGTGAACTAGATCTGTATACCGTATACAGATCTAGTTCACATAATCACTTCTTTCGAAACCAAGCAAGCGAAAGAGTCCTTAATATGTTAGGCTGTTTTTGTTTATCATATATGCTTAATGATAACCATTTTGTCCATTTTGGCTGTTGCTCGTTTTGTGTTTTGGATGGCTTTTTTTATTTTGCTTCGTACTACTTCCACCTTTTTTTGTTTGCTTTGTCATTGTTTTAAACCTCCCTTTCACCGTGTTAGTATGCTCATATATACAAAATAGTTTCATACCAATAATTACTTGGCTCGTATGCATCGCCAAGGTTTCACGCGCTGGGTATCCTACTGCAGTAGGTGATAAGTAAATGATAACGGAACATGTTCTCTTTTTTTATATGCTAGGGGTTGGACTATTGGCCTTTATTTTTCATGAAATAGACGACAGATCGAAAGATGTCCTACCGACTGAATACAGCAAATTAGCGTCACCAATTGAAAGACGTTTATATAATGCGTTGGTGCTAAATGGCTATTGTGTCCAAGCACAAGTAAAATGTGGCCCTTATCGAATTGACCTTGTAATAGGTAAGCTTGCGATTGAATGCGATGGAAAAGAGTCTCATTCTTTTCCATCGCAAAAGGCTCATGACCGAAAGAAAAATGCTTATTTGAGGAAACAAGGATATAAAGTAATGCGGATCAGTGGCAACAGTATTGTAAATCGTATGCCTGGAGTTTAAAAAAGAGTGAAAACAAGATTGAATTAAAAAAGAGAAGGCTGAGCCTTCTCTTTTTTAGAATTTTATTTTATAGACCGCCTTTATATTTTCCAGCATTTTTAGATGCTTTTTCTTTCTTGGCTTTATCTTTATGAATTTTGTTTGCTGCAGCACTTCCGAATTCATGGCTGAACTCAGAATTAATCACTGCTGAATCAAAACCTTTTTTATTTTTTTGATCAGCATCGTTCTTTTTTGTACGTTTTGCCATTTTCCTAACACTCCTTTTAAAAGTTAGTGCTTATTTAGTATAGGGTGAAAAAAGCATTTTATGAGAGGCAGTACTCACTAAAATCTCCTTATTTATACAGCTTGTAAAGAGTATCCGTTCTTCTCGTTTAGATAAGTAATAATACAAAGTGATATAGGTAGGTTTAATTTGTATATCTTTATATTTATCGTTTCAACTTTCTTCATAAAGCCTTTTTTATTTATTGAATCTATTCATCATTGTTTGTACAGTTGCCGGTGCCATTTTATTGCCACGCCCTCTTGTCATTCCATAAGTCGTAACAGCTCCAACTCCTAAACCCAATAATGAAAACAGCATGCCTCTGTTATTACGTCTCTTTCCAAATATCCCTCTATTGTTGCGTCCAACATTAAATAAGGACGTTAACCAACGTAAGTTGTTCATTATGTGAATACCCCTTTAATATTTATTTGAAAGAAAATGGTTTTCCAACGTCTTTATTCTTTGACAACTTGACTTATCCATACTGGAAAAATGACACTGTTTTCATCCTCTAATTATTACCTGTTATGATTTTGAAAATAATGCTTATTTTAAGAGATGTACGATTATCACAAGAAAACAGTTATATTAGAGGTGATTATTTTGATTAACAAATGGATAGCTGTATCTGGTGGAATGATTCTTGGTGTGTTATCAACTGGAATCTTCGGTTTCAAAGGGTTTTCCCAACTTTTTAATAAAGATACGGGATCAGGAGGTTCGTCTCGATAACTTGACTTTTCCTCTTAATGAGTATGTGGCTATTCAAATCTTACAGCTAAATCTATAAAAACAAACTTTAGTACGCTTTTTACTTCTCTACAAAAGGAAAAAAATATAATTTGATAAACCCTACTATTCCTAGTAACTAAAAAAGGAAACCCATTGAATGAACAAGGGTTTCTCTTTTTTAGCACATAGTAAATGAATTTGTTGCACTCAATCACTCTAATTTAACGAGTGTTAGGAAATACTCTTCGAACGGTTTCAGTAAACTCTTCAAATAACCCTCTTACTGGAGCGCCTTCATTAATTCTATTTCCGTAATCTTCCATACGATTTACAAAATCAGGATTGGATGATACAAATACGTCCCGAATATCTGGATCTGTAGCTCTTACTTGATCAGCAATCTTCTTTTCTATACGATCTGTTACTTCTCCTTTTGCCCCATTCTTTAAAACAACAGCCACGTAAGCATTTCGGTTTGTAACAATCACATTTGCATTGTCTACTTCGTCTAGTTTAGCAATTCGATCTGCAGCCTCATCAGCTACTTCTAATCGCGTTTGGTTATTATTATCTACATTATCATTTCGATTTCCGTCGGGTTGATAGCCAACATCTCGTAAGTCATTGTTGTTACGAGCGTTTTGTGCCCTTTGTTCAGAAGGCTCTTCAGTTGGATCGGGTTCGGCTTCATCCTTTTTATCATTACAACCAAAAAGGAACCCTACGGATAAAATGGTTGATAAGAGTCCCACTAAATATTTTTTTGTTTTCATCGTTTCTTACTCCCTTCATTTTTAGATAACATTTCTGTCGTTATTATCCGTTTAAAGAAAAGAGAGTATACGAGCTTTTCTTATATATTGTCTAACTATCACGATGAGGTAGTTCAAAAAGTTCTATTATTGTTTTAAAAAATAAATGAGTAATTATATGAATGTTCAAATGCCATCGTACAAAGAAAGATGAATCACTTTTCCCAATTCGAATAGGACTCGTCTAGGTATAATGTATTAATTTAACAGACATAAAATCCAGTTGTTTCTCCATTCTAAAATTATATTCATAAAAAGGAGAAATTCATCATGACAGTAATCAATCAAGTTAAACAGACACTAGCTGGATTAAAGAGCGCACAAGCAAGTTTTGAAGGTTTTGCTTTAGCAACTGATAATGAACAAGCAAAACAACTGTATCAAGATGCTGCTCAACAAACGCAAGCGATTGTTGACAGTCTCTCTCCACGTGTTCAACAAATTGAACAAGAAGAGCCTCAATACAAACAATAAGAACATGAAAAAAGGCTGGTCCATTAACCAGCCTTTTTTCGAATTCAATTCTTGAGTAGAAACGGACAGGTGATTGTATGAAAGAAAAGATAAGAAGATTAAATAGTTGTCTTTTTTTGGTAACGATTATTATATATATCTCTGGGTGTATTGGGCAACAGAATCAGTCGGCTAATGACAGTAATGACACAACTATTGTAAAGGTACATACAAACAACTCAATTGATCAAACAGTTGCCAATCAAGCAAAAGAAAAAATCATAAAAGAAGAAGAAGTTTCGGCTGTGAAAGCAGTAAATACAGATAAGGAACTGTTAATGGCGATAAAAGTGGATCAATTTCATCGCTTTCAATTAAAAAAAATTAAAAAGAATGTGAAAATGGACGTAGAAAAAGCATATCCCGATTATAAAGTCTTGGTTTCAACGGATCAAAAAATCTATTGGGAGTTGGAACGATTAGAAGAAAAACTGCAAAAAGATAAAACAAAGAAAAAAACATTACAAAAAGAATTCAACAACATTCAAAACCTTATGAGAGAAAAAGCGTGATGAAAGAGGTGTACATATGTCAAATAATCAAAAGAAACAATTAACACCTGTACAACAGGAATATCAGGACCTTGAAAAACAGAAAGAAACCAAGAGACCAGTAGTTAAAAATTGTATCAAAGCTTTTTTTACAGGTGGCATCATTTGCCTTATTGGCCAAGCCATTCAACTGTTTTATATTTATTATTTTGATTTTACAGATCAAACAGCCGGAAACCCAACAGTAGGAACCATGATTTTTATCTCTATGCTTCTGACAGGTTTCGGCGTTTATGATCGAATTGCTCAATTTGGAGGAGCTGGTTCTGCAGTTCCTGTTACCGGCTTCGGAAATGCGGTCATATCAGCATGTATTGAACATCGAACGGAAGGGTTTGTCTTAGGTGTAGGTGGTAATATGTTTAAGTTAGCTGGCTCCGTCATTTTATTTGGTACCTTTTCAGCGTTTGTCATTGCGACCATTAAGACGATTCTCATACAGTGGGGTGATTTATAATGCTTACAGGACACCGCACATGGGTCTTTGATCAAAAACCTGTCATTGTCTCTACTGGGACGGTTGGAGGTCCTTTTGAGGCTAATGGAGCGCTTGCTGAAGATTTTGATTTGCTCCATTCCGATTTATGGTTAGGACAGGATTCTTATGAAAAAGCCCACAAAGTTTTGTTAGAAGAAGCGAGTCAAAAAGCCATCGAAAAAGCAGGTCTTCAAAAAGAGCAAATTCAATTTTTCCTTGGAGGAGATCTGATTAATCAAATTACGCCTACTAGTTTTGCTTGCCGAACACTTGGCACACCGTATCTTGGATTATTTGGCGCTTGTTCTACGTCTATGGAAGGACTAGCTCTTGGTGCTTATCTAGTTAACACAAAAGGAGCAAATTATTTACTAACGGGTGCTTCCAGTCACAACACCGCCGTCGAAAAACAATTTCGTTATCCAACTGAATACGGTGGACAAAAGCCACCTACTGCTCAATGGACGGTGACAGGTGCTGGCGTTGCTTTGTTAAGTGATGCTGGAGATGGACCTTGTGTTACATCCGCCACGATTGGCCGTGTGATCGATATGGGAATGACGGATCCATTTAATATGGGAGGAGCAATGGCTCCGGCGGCTGTTGATACCATTGAAGCACACCTCACTGAGCGAAATCTTAAGCCATCTTATTATGATTTGATTGTAACAGGCGATCTTGGTCAAATTGGGCGTGCAGTCTCACTAGATTTATTTAAAAAACATGGGACTCCAATACGTGAAGAACAATATCAGGATTGCGGGCTTATGATTTACCGGGAAAGCCAGCCGGTCCTATCAGGGGCTAGTGGTCCAGGTTGTTCAGCAACCGTTGTATATGGTCATTTATTAAATCGAATGAAAAAAGGCGAATTTAAACGAATACTAGTGGTAGCAACAGGTGCTTTATTATCACCATTAAGCTTTCAACAAAGTGAAACAATTCCTTGTATCGCCCATGCGGTATCAATTGAATATGGAGGTGAATAATAGTCATGATTTTCTTTTGGGCTTTTGTTGTAGGTGGGTTGATCTGCGTTATTGGGCAAATTATGTTTGATGTATTTAAACTTACACCAGCACATACCTTAAGTGCATTTGTAGTGATTGGTGCTCTTCTAGATGGGTTTGGTTTATACGAACCTTTTATCGATTTTGCAGGAGCAGGAGCGACCATTCCTATTACAAGTTTCGGAAATTCTCTTGTGCATGGGGCAATGGCTGAAGCAGAAAAACATGGGTTAGTCGGTGTTATTTCAGGAATGTTTGAAGTAACAAGTGCCGGAATTTCAGCTGCCATTATTTTTGGAATGATTGGCGCCATACTTTTTAAACCAAAAGGATAAGGAGAATGTAAAATGACCATTGCATCAGATGTGAAACAATGTCTTGCCAGTCTTAAAGGAGTAGAAGCTGGTTTATCCAATTTAGCATTACGAACTCAAGATGATCAATCAAAACAGACATTGCACGAAACGATGAATGTCGTCAATGAAATCGTAACAGATTTAAAAGAACGAGTGGGAGAATTAGAGCGAGAAGAAGCTCAATACAAAGGTTTTTAGGATAAAGGAAGCTTTTTTAGAATTGTAGGAGGTATTAAGAAATGCCAGATTGGTTAATTGTAGTTTTGCGGTCTTTATTGTTTTTAGTTGTTCTTTTTGCTATTACAAAATGGTTAGGCAAAAAACAAATATCTGAGCTTTCCTTCTTTGAATATGTGACCGGTATTACCATTGGTAATATAGGAGCAGAAATGGCCACGGGAATTGAGAAAAGCATTGCTAATGGGATACTCAGCATCGTAACCTTTGCAGCAGTGCCCTTTTTAGCAGGCATCATTTCTCTAAAAAACAAACCTTTTCGCGACTTTATAGAAGGGAAAGGAACTGTTTTTATCAAAGATGGAAAAATCATGGAAGACAATTTAAAAAAGGAAAAGTACACAGCTGATGAGTTGTTAGAGTTACTTCGAAAGAAAAATGTCTATCAGGCGGCTGATGTAGAATTTGCGGTATTAGAGGCAACCGGTGATTTCAATGTATTATTAAAGAAAGAAAATCAACCGTTAACTGCAAAAGATTTAGGTGTGGCCGTTGCTCCAAGTAAGGAACCTCAGACAGTTATTATGGACGGTGAAATATTGGATGAACCACTATCGACAATCGGTCAAAGCAGAAGGTGGTTACACACTGAACTAGAAAAATTAGGGGTTACCATTGAAAATGTCTTTCTTGGGCAGATAGATTCTTACGGGCAATTAACTGTTGACCTTTTTGATGATAAACTTCAAGTTCCATCTCCTCAAGAAAAACCTTTATTACTTTCAACCATGAAAAAATGTCAGGCAGACTTAGAATTGTTTGCGCTTGGAACAGAAGTAGAAAAAGCGAAACATACGTATAGTAAAAACAGTCAAAAGCTACAAGAAGTCATTGATAAAGTGACCCCCCTTTTAAGAAACTAATGGAATTTGCTGATAATAAAGATGTTGAATTACCAATAAAGCCATGTAATTTTTCACGTTTAACAGTGTATTTATCTGAATGAGTATTAAAATTACGGATTTCAATTTTATGATAAGGTTAACCAGACTTTCTGGTTGGCCATTTTTACTTTGAAGAATCTATTCTATAATTTTACCTTACCATTTTACTTACACATATTTTTTACATAACAATAATAAAAAAGGAAATAATAATATATTGGGTTAACCTTTAACAGGTGATAAACCTCTAATAATTTCAATTAATTATGGTGGGGAAAATATAAAAATCACCTTTATGGCATCGTATACATAAAAAACACCCCTCATGGAAATGAAACTATACATACTATTTTAGTGAATGTGGAGGTACACTGGTTATGCCAAGCTGGATAGAAGTTATTATTCGTTCTGTTCTTATTATATTAGGATTATTCTTTATCACAAAAATATTAGGGAAAAAGCAATTATCGAAGTTATCTTTTTTTGAATACATAGTAGGAATTACAGTTGGCGACATTGCTGGAACAATTTCGATGGATCTTGAATTAAATGCTGTGAATGGAGTCACCTCAATCTTGGTCTGGTCATTGTTCCCAATCATTATTTCGTATGTTTCCTTAAAAAGCATAGTTTTTCGAAAAGTAGTTGAGGGTACGCCAACTACTTTTATAAAGGATGGAAAGATTTTAGAAGAAAACTTAAAGCGTGAGAAATATACAATAGATGAATTAATGGAACAGCTAAGAAAAAAAGATGTTTTTCACGTTAACGACGTAGAATTTGCAACGCTTGAAACAAATGGGGAATTTAGTATTTTATTAAAAAAAGAAAAACAGCCTGTGAGATGGGGAGACCTTTTTGGAGCTGGCCAAAAGGTAAAATTACCACAAACCATTATTATAGATGGGAATTTTATAAAAGAAGCTATTTATGAAATGGGCTATAGCTTAGAATGGCTTAAAACTCAACTTCAACAACGAGAATCGACTGTGGAAGAAGTTTTTTTTGGTCAAGTCGATCATTTAGGCAATCTGTATCTAGATTATTACAAGGACCGTTTTATCGAAAAAGGGAAAAATAATTCAGAAAGTTAGAAAGTAGAACTAGAATTTCCAAAGACTCTAGTCCTTTTTACACCAGAACCTTATTATGTTGCGCAAAATATTATAAATGATAAAAAAGTAGCTGACTAATCCAACTACTCTTTAATCAAGATTTCTATTTTGTTGGGTTAATGTCTTAGAGGTAGAAGTAGGTTTAGGTGCTTTACCAAGTCTAGGTTTCCAATTTCCTAACTTGTTTTTCAAGTAATCCTTTAAAAAATCACGTTTCTTTCTGCGTCTTTTATTCCTGTTTTTCATAAGAAATTACCACCTTTACGTCATTTAAGAGATTCAATTTATCCGTATATAACTATGCTAAGAAATTCACCATTTATGCTAAATCTATAACTGGTAAGTAATTCGCCTGGTTCTGATGTAAAAAAGTTAGATAATAAAATTCATCTGAATCTTTTTGTACCAGAAGCTTTTTATTTAATAATTACAAAATTAATAATAAGTATTTGCTTGAGCAAACTATACAAGAGGTCATGAGGCACCAATCACTTTAATCCTTATTCTAATTACGTCACTCCAACAGAAAAAACTACCTTTGCACCCTAGGTAGTTTTTTTCTGTTATACATATCAATACTTTTCTGCTGATGCTTGGGAACATCTTGAGTAGTTTGCTCTGGTTATAATGTTTTAATTCATATAAAAAGCAGATGACCCACGAATAAATGTATCCATGGGTTATCTACTAGTTCAATTTATAAGCACGCGAGGTCTTTATAAATCATATGCCTGTTTTTAAAGCTATATGACTTCTCTTCTATAAAAAAACAAACTACCCCTAAGCCGTTTAGAAAGGTGGCGAGGTAGTTTGTTAGGTGTAAGGGAGTATTAGCTAAGAAAGGACGCTATCCATCTTGAGTAGTTTGCTCAAGATATCAAAATTTATTTATCTACATAAAAGAAAAGTCTAAATTGAACAAACCTTTAAAAGTTTTTTATTATATTTCGATAGAAAGGGAAAGAGTGAGAAATAGCAACTGATTATAGATTGGAGCTACAATCATGCTATTTCTTATTCTTTCTGTTATAGTATTTAGTTTAATTGCATTATTTATACCGAAACGTATGTCTGGTATTGAGCTCATAACTACGACTTTATTTGCTTTATATTTAGAAGCCCTAGTCAATGTTTTTTTTAGACTTTAAATATGATTTGTATGGGTACTTTAGCAAAGGTGTCGATTGGAGAGGTTTACTTTATGGGTGTGGTATTTTTGGACAGGTAAGCATAGTATACTTAAATTATTTTCCTTATAACAAAAAATTAATGAGCAAGATTATATATATATTATAGGATGGTCAGTTTTTGCTTATATATATGAATTACTTTTCCTATGGAGTAAGACATATTACTATAACGGTTGGAAATACTGGTATTCATTAATAATCTATCCTATTCTTTATCTAATTTTAATGTACTTTCATAAATACGTTCTTTTTCTTTTAAAGAAATATAAGCGATCATAAATAAATGTCTTAGATAATCAACTCTTTTTCTCATTGGATTCTGTGATTTTTCTTACGGTAAGCTGCAAGAAATGCGGTACGTACGCTTGTTGCAATGGGCATTATTTTAGCTATTTTATTTTCAGGTGTCATGTTCTTGGCTTATTGGTTTGGAATCGTACCTAAAGCAGAGGAGACGGTTGTTTCACAGCTTGCTTCCCAAGTGTTTGGACGAAATGGTTTCTATTATTTTGTTCAAGGTACGACAGCTTTAATTTTAGTCTTGGCTGCCAATACAGGCTTTTCAGCTTTCCCTTTACTCGCTGTCAATTTAGCTGTAGATAAGTATATTCCTCGTATGTTTACGATACGTGGTGATCGTTTAGGCTATTCAAATGGGATTTTGACACTTGGGATTGCCTCTATTGTACTCATTATAGCGTTTCATGGTGATACAGAAAGGTTAATTCCTCTATACGCGGTTGGAGTATTTATTCCATTTACACTATCTCAAACGGGTATGATTGTAAAATGGTTCAGAGAAAAGCCAGCTGGCTGGCAGGGTAAGTTAATTACCAACTTTATAGGAGCTTTTATTAGCTTTACTGTACTAATTATTTTCTTTACAACAAAATTCTCGCAAGTATGGGCTGTGTTAATCTTCTTACCTCTTATCGTCTATCTGTTCCACCGTATTAAGAACCATTATGTAGAGGTAGGAAAACAGCTTCGTATTAAGCCCGGAGATAAAGAGGCATTAGGATTAGAAGGAAATGTAGTCATTATACCAGTTGCAGGCTTAACAAGAGCTGTCGAGAATTCCATTAACTATGCAAAAATTATTGGAGACACAGTGATTGCGGTCCATGTGGCATTTGATCGTGAAAGTGAAAAGAAAATGGAAGAGATATGGAACGAACGATATCCCGATATACGCTTAGTTACATTCTACTCACAATATCGAAGCTTAGTTGGACCTCTTTTACGCTTTATTGATCGTGTAGAAGAGCGCGCTGATGATAGCCATATGGCTGTCACAGTGTTAATTCCGCAATTTATCACAAGAAAAAGCTGGCATAACGCATTGCATAACCAATCAAGTTTATTACTAAAGGCACACCTTCTTTATCGAAAAAATGTCATTGTGACAACATTGCCTTATAAATTTAAGAAATAAAAAAGCAAACCCCTTTTTATACATATAAAAAGGGGTTTTAATTCGATCATTCACTTTGTGTTAAGAAAAACAGAGGACATTTAGAATAACCAACATTACACCAGCTTAATTAAGCATTTCTTTACTGAACAATTTATCGTACATGCGATTACTGATTGGCAAGCTTCTGTAAATGATGTAATCAGCACCAGCATGCTTTGCATTGATACTGTGTTTAGATGTTAGAATTTCAACAATACTGTAAATAGAAGGCTTTATTCCTTTACAAGCAATAAGAGATAAAATTGAATTTATATCAGCATGTTCCTCTGTCTGGTCTGGATCGGCTGTTATAAGTATTTTTTTAGCATGTTGAATATTCGCTTTTACTAATGTTTCGAGATCTTTGGGATCTCCCTTAATAAAATAAATATGGTCAGGTAACAAGTGAGTTTCTTCCAGTGTGCTATCAATCAAAACAATCTTAGTTAGAGATAAAGATTCGCCAAAACAAGAAAGAAGATTCTTGACTCGTTCATTCCAACCAATAATCACAAAATGGTTATTCCCTATATACATAAACGCATGCTCCTTTAAAACCATAAGGCAGGTAAAGTAAAAAAACTACCTATAGAACTTAGTTTAAACAATTAGTTATACTCCCTTAATACTGCAGAAAGAACCCACTCTACAGTATACTAATTAGAAATTATTATCATTATTATCTCCCATTTTATAGAAAACAGACTAGATAACCTAGTTGCTCAAGTTATACTTCCATCTCTTATTTCAATAACTTATCAGCTATTTTTTCTATATGAAAATCTTCCTTGAGATGAGTGAATAAATAGATAAAAAAGAACACTCAACATACAGGAGCGTCCCTTTTATTATTATTGGTTCTCTTTCACTCCTGAAAGGAACGACTTGTTTCGTAAGCCAGCACGACGCACATAGGCTTCTACGGTGATGTCGACTTTTAATTTTGGAAAGTACAAATTACTCCATTTGTGTTCCATTTTTCTCCATTGATTTGGTCTAGTACGGTGAACGACTTCGCCGAATCCAAAGATATCAGCTTTATCTTTCTGCGCATGTTCAATGGCTTTTTTTAGCTCTTTTTTAATTTCTTTCTTCACTGTTTGTTCAATCTTTGTAATTACCTTTGGATTGGTTATATCTACAGGTACCTCCATTTCACCAATGTCTCCTTCAACACGCGTATGAACAGAAATATGAGGTTGTCCATTCTTCAATTGGGCAGACATACTAGTTTTTTGACGTACGGTTTGATAGGAAATTGCCTCTTTTTTTCCACCCCAATCGATGTTGATATCGGTTCCTTGGATTTTATCCAGAATCCATACCGTTCCTCTTGCTGTGCCTCCATAAAGCCAATCTATTAATTTTCCTTTTCTTAAAATGGCGAGTCCGGAAGCTCGAAGTGTTGCTTCAGGCGCACTTCGTTGAAGATTCTCCAGCTTTTGTGCTTCCTGAGGATTCCCAACCAGACGAAATCCTGATACGACGGTTTCTCCTCCAGGAGATTGAAGTCCCTTCATTACGTCTTGGAGCGACACTTTTACAGTCTCTCCCCATTTTCTTTGGGTGAATTCTAATGTTTTCCTTACTTTATTCGCTGGAATCTTATCAACGGGTGTTAATGTTTTAACCAAATCTGCTGCACTTGTGCGATTTGCAATCACCATGGTTGAAGTATTCCGAAACTCAGGGTCACGGTCAAAAGCATCCATTAATGAGTTAACCCCATCTTCTCTTGCCATCCTCTCACCAATAACGATTAAGTTTGCATGGGCATAATAAAGTCTCCGGGAAATCCTACTTGAAGCCCGTCTACTTGCTTCGACTAGATTGTCTCCCGAAGCTGAATAGATCGTAACAGGTGGACCTTGTGTACCTCCTGCTACGTTCCCAGGATTAATAATTTGGAGCGTTAGATGATATTTTCCACCTTTGGTTTTGTCGACGCCCATTGCTGATACAAAGGCCAGGTCAGTTAACTCCTTTTTACTCCAACAACTGGAGAGCAAGACCACCATCGTCATCAGCAGTAAAAGAAAAGCCCCTTTACGCTTCATTATTGTCACCTTCTTCGCGGTCGTTGTTTGAACGCATAAAAAATGAATCCTTTAATATCGAAACTTCTCCCCACTTTCACTTGATGAACGACGAAGTCTGAACTGTTTAATGATATTAAGATTCATTCATAATGAATCCTGTATATGTTCTACTGTATAATCCATACATTTATTTGTAGTATCATGGTGACAGTTCTTTATTATGTTTTGATTTTCAAAGGATAAAGACATAGTTTCAGCACTTTCTTACCTTTGGATATTTTAACCATATATCGAATTTTTATGTGAAAGTGAACAAAAGTGCTTCTACGCCATAATAGAAGAAAGAGAAGAAGAGAATGGTTGGGATAACATAGTATGAAATAGATAAAAAAGCCCATCGACCTAAGTGGATGGGCTTTATCTTTCCTATATGAATTGTTAAACTAACTAACGCGTTTTTTAATTTTTGGTTCAGGCTTTATTAGCAGGGAGGATAAAAATTCATAAATAATTGCGAATACCAAGGGTTGTTTACGCTCCTTCAGTCTATATTTAATTTGACTTACATGTAATCATAAAAATAAAAAGTAAAAACTGATTTGTATTACATGGATCAAGTGGGAAATTTGCATCGTAAGATTATACAGATAGATTATAGTAAAAAAAGATAATCCCTCATAGTCCTATTTTTCAAAAAAATTATTAAATAATTTTATCTTTTTTTTCTCTACTCGAAATGCTTTTGAGCCTAAATGTAAGTAGTTATAGATTAGAAATGTATCGCTCAAAATTACGTATACTTTTCCCTATTTGTAAAAGTATAGATTCACAAATAAAAAGCTCCTTATCATAGAAGAAATAGAGCCTTTTACCATGTTCTTTCCGATAATAGTGATTATGGCAACCAGAAAGTATTCTCAACACAGAAAAAAATCTCTGAACATAGAAGAACAGAGATTATTACAGAGTGATTGTTCTTATATAATGCAAAGGATGACTGGTCCTTTGTTAGAAAGGTCAAATACATCGTAACATTCTCCAGACTTTAAAGCTGTGAATTTTCTCACAGCTATTGGAGCAATCATTTGTTATCTTATAAGAATCAGAGTACATTCTCTTGATTACGTGCTTTTCTTTCATCTTCTTTGCATATAGAAAAACTACTGCTCCTGTACAGTAGTTTTTCTTTTTTCTAAAAGGGGAAAATGGTGTGGATGTCTCTCAGCATCATAGATACTTTACCAAAAATATAAGACATTAATCATACTATTATTTTCTTTAAGTACTTCTGATAAATTACATTATGGTAACTAAAAAATTAGCAACTTAACAAGAAGGTCCTGCTCTTTTTATGAGCCAGGATCTTCTTATAATCATTAATTTGGATGTCTATTTAATACACGTCTAATAGCAGTTGCTAACATTTTTGCCGTACGTTCCTCTTCTTTTAAGGTGTTTTCTACTCCCCCAATATTAATCATTAAGGCACCAGGGTGTAGGTCCTGATTATAAGATAGCGAGTTACGATATCCATCCTTTTTTTCTTGAATAATCCCCCTAGAAATGCGTGGGTACATCTCGTTTAACATATGATCTAATTCCACAGCCATTTTTAAATTTTCACTATAATCAAGATGACTATTTGAAACAAAAAATTGAACTTTTGCAACGCTTTTCCCCTTTATTTTGGTTGTTGTAATTTCTCTTTCTCCTACTCCTGCATCCCTATGAATGTCTAACATTAACTGAACATTTGGATAGTCTTTTACAGCCTTCTTAACAGATTTTCGAGATAGCTTATAAATATCTTTAAATTCCATGTCTTTCTTTAATAATAATTTCACATAATCTGTATCATCGATTGTATTCGGTATAGATTGTTGTTTTAAATAGCGACCTAATTCCTTTGCTACTGTTTGGACATTCTTAGTTTGGTTATAACCGGCTATTTCTTTCGTTTCAAATGATTCACGACTATGGGTGTTATAAATGAAGACTTTTGTATTCTTGTCAATTTGAGAAGGTTTGCTAGCTGTTTCAAGGCTACTGTAAGTGGAAGAATGAGGTTTAGGCGCCTCTGTTTGACTTACAACAGTCACGACAAGAACAGCAGCAAGAGCAACTGCCATCATACTAGGCCAAATTGTTCTCCATACTTTCCTCTTCTCTCGTTTCGAACGAAGCTTCCTTGCTTCATAAAGGAGTTTCTTTCTTGTTTGATGAACATACTCTTGATCTGGTTTTAATTTGCCATCGTCTTTTAATAAACGAATCCATTCTTGCTCAGTTCGTGCTCTCATGTTTCCACTCCTCCCATTCGATCTGTAATAGCGTTTGTAGTTTTTTGATAGCTCTAAGATACGTTACTTTTACCTTCGACTCTGAATAACTCAAAACTTCGGCTGTTTCTTTTATGGATAGTTCATTTATGGCACGAAGAATAAAAACTGCCCGATAGGTAGGCTTCACTTTAAGTAAAGCTTTCTCCACCATTTGTCTTTCTGTTCTTATCTCCATCCATTGAGAAGGAGATCTTTCAGAAGATATTAGCTGATGAAAATATGAATCCTTAAATAAATGGTAGAACTTTCTTCGACGGTGTTGATCAATTGTGACATGTTTCGCGATAGATAAGACCCAGGATTTAAGTGGATAAGATGAATTGTAGGTAGGAAGAGACTTTAATACTTGAATAAACGTTTCTTGAGTGAGGTCCTCTGCCTCATTCTTATGACCTGTGAAGCACATAATAAAGCGATATACGTCTAAATAATAGCGATCATAAATTTGAGCAATACGCTGCTCCTCATCTGAGTAATGATTCACCAAGTTCCCTCCTTTTTCCATGCACCCTATATTCGCATGAACGAGAGCAAAAGTTACAGTTTTTAGTGAAATTTAATTTATTTATTTGTAGTTTTAGATAGAGGGAGCAAAAAACCTTTTTGAAGCAAAAAAATAACCCTTCGCTTCAAAAGCAAAGGATTTGCAAATTTATTGGAATAGGGGGAATACCTTATTAGTCTGGCCAGATTTGTAGATTCATATACATATAACTTTAAAAATAATTACTGTAATCGACTCTTCTTAGAAAAAAGCAACCTTGTTCTTTCACCTATGTTTTATTAAGTAAATACTAAAGTAATTTATGTATTATTAAAAATTTTACTATTTACTCTACCTAACGACACATATAAGAAAAGCCCTCAAAATTAATTGAGGGCTTTTCTTACATGTGTGGTTGATCATAGCTGCTTTTAATAGTTGATAAAAGTGAAATATATACATGTACACATCTAAAATATAATATTAGGTTATAATTTGTCCAGTCAAAAGGTAAGCAAAACAAAAAAGCTACCTCCTTTTTACTAATAGTAGTTTAGTGATGGAGTGAAGTAGCTTTTTCGAACATCATCTTGGAATTTATCTCTTATATATTAACATTTATTTCTAAAGAAGACCATATCTGCTGGGATATTGCGTACGTATAAAGAAGAAACAAGGTCTCATCGAGAACCTTACTCCCATAAGGGTTCTTTTGGGTGATGTGTACCGGAAAGATCCATTATGTTAATCTAAAAGCTTTGAGATAGAGATGTAAAACCACTTTTGTCCTCAAAGAAATTGACAAGTCTAAGTTAAAAAGGACGATCACCGATAATATAGCTCCTTTTCTCATTCAATCTATTAAATTTTCTTTCTATCAATAAAAATCTAATCAAAAAAGAGAGAGAAATCCGTCTTCCGTCTCGATCTTCCCTTTTATGGATTGACTATGCTTGAATCCAATTGATTTGCTCTAATTTTGAATGATTTCTCCATTCCTCTGGAAATGGTTGTTCGCAGACAACCACATCGACTTTTTCTAGAGGACAAACTTTACAAAATGTGTTGACACCAATTTTAGAGTAATCCGTTAGCACTATAATGTGCTTTGATACCTCGACCATCTTGCGTGAAACTAATGTTTCATGTAAATGATAATTACTAACCCCGCTTTGAATAGAAACACCGCCAGCTGAAATGAACGCTTTATCAATATTAAATTGACTTAACATTTGTTCGGTGATACCGCCGTTTATAGATTGCTGCTTTGGATCAATTTGTCCACCTAGTAATAGAATTTGGCCTGTAAATCTATTTTGATTGAGCGATTCGGTCAACACAGATGACACAGGAAGAGAATTGGTTAAAATCGTAATGTCTTTTTTATTTTCAATACAGTGCGCAAATTCAAGCATGGTTGTTCCTACATCAATGACAATCACATCTCCGTTCGAAATGAGTTCTACTGCTTTTTTTCCAACCTTAACTTTCGCTTCTTGATTCACCGTTGTACGCTGTGTGAATGGAGGTTCCTCAAATTCAAAGACTGTTTTAATCGCTCCGCCATAAACCCTTTTTAAAAGTCCTTTTTCCTCTAATATCATCAAATCCCGTCGAATCGTTTCTTCTGAAACATTAAATTGATCAACTAATTCCATGACTTTTACTTTTCCCACTTTGTTAAGTTGTTTTAAAATGTCGTTCTTTCTTTCTTCTGGTAAAATAGACATATTTCTTCCTCCACAATCATCAACAATTTATAAAAAGTGTCTCCTCTTAATGTGGTATTTTTACTGTTTATTACTGTTTATTACGATTTAATCGTAGTTTAACACTATTAAACCCACATTAATCCAATATTAAGTGTTTGTAAATCCGTTCTTTGTTTGTCCAATCCATCAGCTTTTATTTTCATAATAGGATCTAGAAAGAAGCGTAAATAAATATATTTTTCACTATTTTTGTGTCCGTATGGACGGTTACTTTATGTGTATCAAAAACGAACGAAGGTAAATGACTACACAAGTGTTGGATTAATAAGAGAATTTAAGGACTCCTCTCTCTTTCAAGAATATTTTTTAATCATGCTGATGACTTGTTATGATTTAAAAAACGTAAATACGGTGTAATACCAACTAAGCTGCCACTGCCCGCAATAAGGAATATTAAACTCATTCCAAAAGTTTATCGCTACTTTTAGAAAAGTAGTCTTTTGTATGTAAACACCGCAACAAAAATGAACATTTTGTTACATTGATTCATTGAGGACAAAATTCATAATCTATGATTAAGGCTGTCCAATTTAGACAGTCTAAAAAGGTATACATTTTTAGTTACCATAATGGATGTTATCGGAAATAATTCCCCTTAAGTAATTGTTTCCTTTTCATTCGTGCATTATAGTAACAGTACGTGCTTGACTATAGACAAGAAGGGCGTGCTCAATCATTGACATTTAAAGATTTTTTTCCTTATCATATATTAACAGTCATTTGTTCTAGTGTTTCTTATGCTATATTCATGGTAATCATCGAACCGAGTTATAGAGCTATTATTGCATGTTTCATTATTCCATTTGTTACACTCATTCCTTACTCTATTGCTGCAGTACCCTTGCAGTTTCTTCTAAATAAGTGCCCAAAAAGGTTTAATATCTTTTATTTACTAATATATTGTGTCGTGGCAATCGTTTTTCTTTATGTTTCTTATAAACTTGAGGGAGGGTGGTCTACACCAATCTTTAATCCTAGGAGGATGATTGTATGGGCAATCGGTGCAGGGATTATATACTGGTTATGGGATTCTGTCATTATGCAAAAATATGAATATCCTTATTATTAAAAATTAAAGCTGACTTATTAATTAACTAATTTAGTCGGGTAGGCGGGCACTCTCACGAGCGCCCGCCCCCCTAAGAACCGTACGTGACAGATTTCCCGTCATACGGCTCAAGCCTTCTTTTTATCCAAACAACTTCTTTATTTAATACACGGTACATGTACTAATTTAGCAACTTTGCCTGTAGAAACTTCTAAGTGTTGTACAGTAACTTTTTCGCCATTTTGTAGAGTGTGTTTACATAATGTGCAACGGTAACCTTGTTTCCTTGCGAGTTTTATCCTATCTAGCGTATTTTCGCTATTGAAGACCTTACGGTCTCGCTTTTCCCAATATCCTTTTAGGTTCGGATCATCTGGACTGTTTTTATAGGCTACCATCACATGTCGTTCTATTTTAATCCAGGCCATCTTCAACAATTGAATATTAGTAAGTGGACAGGTGAGAGTCCATTTATCATTTCCACCGTGGTTGGGCTTCTTAAAATAACGCCTGGTAATCCATTTCCACGATTTTTGGATGTAATTGTTTAAGATGTTTGATTAATTTAGAGAAAACATAATAGTCCATATAACTAAACGTCTTTTGGAAACGACATGTTTCCAATACTGTCCGTAACCTCTAATAATAGGGTTTAAGACACGTATAATTTCTTTTACTGGTCGTCCTCTCATTACTGTGAACGTATCTTTTATCTTGTTTTTAGCTTTTTTGATACTGTCTTTGCTAGGTTTGATCAATAACTTCTTTCCTTGTCCTGTGTTGTATTGACGCAGCGAGAAGCCAAGAAAATCGAACCCATTCTCGATATGTGTAACCCTAGTTTTATCCGTGCTGAGTGTAATTCCTCGTTTTTGTAAATAAGGAATTAGGTTTTGATACATACTTTCAGCTTGTTCCTTCGTTTCTGTTACGATGACGAAGTCATCTGCGTAGAGAACACGTCCTATCTTACACTTGGGGTCGATTTTATATCCTCCGTTTGGTTTGTATGTCTTTTTATAGATAATACCAATCTCTTTTTCCATACCGCATAAGGCGATATTGGCTAGGAGGGGGGACACAATGCCTCCTTGCGGAGTTCCTTCCTTTGTTGGACGGAGCATATCCTGCTCTATGTATCCCATCTTGAGCCACCTTTTGATAAGAGGGGTTCCTGGAAACGTAGATATTTGTTCTACTATCCAATCATGTTTGAGGTGGTCAAAACATCCTAAGAAATCCCCCTCAAAAACCCACTTTTTCTTACTGTTGGTGTTAAGCTTGTTAAAGAGATTACTTATAGCATCGTGTGTGCTTCGTTTAGGACGAAAACCATAAGCGATAGACTCGAATCTGCCTTCCCATTGCGGTTCGAGTGCATTCTTCACGACATTTTGGTACACTCGATCTCGCATTGTCGGAATACCGAGAGGTCTTAGTTTTCCATTTTTCTTAGGAATAAACATTCGCTTCGCTGGCTTTGGGCGATGCTGAAAGACATTACATTTAACTAATTGTTGATAAAGTTTGATACGTTCGTTTGGATTTGAGGCCGTGTAGCCGTCTACTCCAGGTGTTCGCTTACCGTTATTTTGTTGTGTCACTCTGCGAATAGAAAGTAGTAGATTTGCTTTACTCCGAAGGAGTAAGCGTTGAAGCTTCCTTACTTTCCTTTGTTGATTCTGTTGTTCGGCACGATAAATTCTTTGTCGTAACTTCGTTACATATTTTTGTACAGTATTCCAATCAATAGAGTACCAACCTTTATGCGAGACGTGCGCCGACGCTCGTGGAGAGGTATTCATAACAGCACGCTCCTTGTCGTTAAAAGATAGCCACAAATTTATTTTCGTGTTGAAGACCCATGAGAAGTAGGCGCTCTTTCGAGCCTGTCATTGTCTATAAAGACGACAGTATCCGTCCAGTTATACAACGTTTCTGCTTTCCTGTCCCTTTTCAGGGTAACGGCTTTCGCTTTTCTCATATCCCATACCCTCTGCCACATCGTTTGACTTTGCAGTCATCCTACTGCTTATGCAGATGACATAGGGCTTACCAAGTTCCACATTCTACAGATGCGATAGGGGGGAGGTAGGTTCTTTACTCCGGGTAAGATGCGGGACGCATCAGAGTAGCCTTATGATTCTACTTTTCCTCTTACCAAGACCCAAGCCAATCTATGCATTATCTTGGGCTAAGAGTAACGAAGCTTACAAACCTTCACTTTCGTTTACCATACCTATCTTCTCCTAGCAGTATTCTGGACCATGCATTTGTCCTCTGTTTCCGCATTTCCTCATGCAACCGACAGACTCGTTACCAAGAATGCCGTTTTGGATGGAGATCATCTCCGCGTCTAGATGAGTAGCGTTAGCTACACTGTAAGAAAGCGACTTCTTGTCGCACCATAAACACTCTTTCCGGAACACACCACCAAAAAGAACCCTTGTCGCAGAACGGTTCCGCCGAGGGTTCTTTTTCCGGAGTATGCAGCTTTTTATACATCGTTGATATGACTACGTTCTTTGGGTAGTTGAAAGAAACGAGAATGTATAAAAAGCGCTCCTTTTATACATATGCAACATAACAAAAGGTATGTATTTTTGTAAAACCTTATGTATGATACTAGTTACAATCATAAGTCAATTTTTTAACGCTTAGATGGATGGCTAGGTAATACAGCTCGAAACAGTTGTTTAGCCAACGAATGGCGGGGTTGTTGATACTTAGAAAACTGATCAATAATCTCACCCTCATTCATTATGAGAATACGTGAAGCTACAAAACGAGCCACTTGTATATCGTGTGTAATAAATAATAAACTTAGTCCTTGTGTCTGCTGTAAATGTTGAAGAAGTTGTAATATTTTTTTTTGTAACACCATATCTAAGTTACTTGTTACTTCGTCTAAAATAAGTATTGATGGTTCAGTAGCTATGGCTCTAGCAATGGCGAGACGCTGTTGTTGTCCCCCACTTAATTCTCCTGGATAGTGCTGGAGTAAAGAGGGTTCTAAACCGACGATATCTAATAAATAAAGTAATTTGCTTTTATTGAAAGGTAAATCAAAGTTTCTTAGTGGTTCTTTCAAAATATCTTCAACTTTTTGCAATGGGTTAAGGGAAGCATAACTATTTTGAAAAACTCCTTGAATTTCTTTACGTATTTGTTTGTAATAAGACTTTGTTAATGTCTTTTCCCTAAATATCATTTCACCAGACGTTGCAGATTCAATACCTAACATAATGTTTGCTAACGTACTTTTTCCAGAACCACTTTTACCAACAATTGCAATACACTCACCAGGAGCTAATGAAAATGTGACATTTTTCAATATAGGATGCACATTTTTTTTTAACCATCTTTGTTTCGTGTATGTTTTGTTAATTGCTGTCACGTCCAATATATTCATCACGTTTCCTCCTACAATCGCGCTTCAAGTAGCTGTTTCGTATATGCATGTTTAGGAGAATCAAAACAAGTATATACATCGGCACATTCAACAATTTCGCCATTATGAATGAGTGCAACATCATCTGCTAATGCTGCAATTACCCCAAGATCATGTGTAATTAAAAGTATTGTTAGCTGTTCTTGACTTTGTAGTGTCTTTAACAGTGTTACAATATTATGCTGGTTTATCATATCTAAAGCAGTTGTCGGTTCATCTGCAATTATTAGTTGAGGTTTTGAAATAAGTGCTAATGCTATCATGATACGTTGTAACATACCACCACTTAACTCAAAAGGATATGATTTTAAAATACGATGGGTATCATATAATTGCACTTTCTCTAAATATCGTTCAGTAAGTTGGCGCATTTGAATAGGTTTCATTTTATACTTAGCCTTTATTGTTTCGAAAAAGTGCCCTTCAATTGTTTGAATTGTATCAAAAGCCATCATTGGGTTTTGAAGAATGCTAGTAATTGCTGTACCAATATCTGTACTTTCTTTTGTTAATGGATACTCATTGAATAAAATATCGCCATCTGTTTGTTGAAAAGAGGGTGGGAGCTGTTGCATAATAGCACGACAAAGTGTTGATTTACCACTACCACTTTCCCCAATAATACCGAGAATTCTTCCTCTTTTTGCTTGCAAGCAAATGTTTTTTAGAACCTTTTCTTGACCTATATTGATACATAAATTTTCAATGTTTAATAAAATGTCAGTTTGCATGTTTTTTAACACCTACCTGATGCAATAATAGTACTATCATGAAAATTGATATACCTGGATAGATAATAAGTGCTGGATATTGCCTCATATATTGTTTACCTTCATCAATCATCATGCCCCATTCAGGTATAGGTGCTTGTACACCTAATCCTATAAATGAAAAACCCGCAATTTCCAAAATAACTTTCCCTAAATCTAAGGATAATAATGTATAAAGAGTGGGTAAAATATGAGGAATAAAATGTGTTTTTAATAGTTTTATCCCAGTTGTGCCACTAACACACGCTGCTTTTATATAGTTCATCTCACTTAAACTGATCATGGCATTATGGAAGATACGCGAATAATAAATTGTTTGTGCAAAAACAAGGGCGATAATTACACTTCTTAACCCTGGACCAAACACACTGATTAATGCAAAGGCAAGAATAATGATAGGGAAAGAAAGTAGAATATCCCATAAACGTATAAATATCCTTTTAGTAATACCTTGTCTAAATGTAACAATTGTAGCAATGGCTAATGAAAAACCACTTGAAATGAGCTGAATAATGAGTGCTGAACCAACAGAGTAACGCATTCCAATTAGTATTCTTGAGAAGATACAACGACCTAAATGATCTGTACCTAAAGGATACTGCCACGATGGATTAAAAAAGCGTTTGGTTGTATCAATTAAATATGGGTCATTTGGTACAATCCATGGCGCAAAAAGGCTAATGATACCTATAAGACTAAGCAATAAAAGGCATATTTTTTTAATCATATGTACTCTCCTTTATACGTGGGTCAAAAATTCTCTGCAAAATATCAGTGCATAGATTAATACAAACATATAATGTAGCAACGATTAATACATAACTTTGTATTACTGGATAGTCACGATTAATAATAGATTCAATTAAGTACCTACCAACCCCGGGCCAACTAAATACTTGTTCAACAACAATTGCACCAGCCATTAAATTACCTAGTGTCAAACCAAATAACGACAATAATGGAGTTAATGTATGCTTGAGAACATGTTTCATTATAATAGTTTTTTTAGAAAGACCACGTTGATATGCATAATCTATATAAGGTTTCGTCAACTCTTGTGTCACAGCTGTTTGAATAGTTTGTGTAAATAACCCAATAATCGGTATAGCTAAGGTACAAGTAGGTAAGATTAAATGTGCCAAGGAACCTGTACCATTTGTAGGAAATAGATTAAGTTGAATACTAAAAATATAAATGAGCATAAATCCTAACCAAAAGGTCGGGAGTGAAACAGAGATAATTGATAGCATTCGTACAAACTTATTAATAAGTGAATATGGATAAAGCGCACTAATAATCCCTGAAGGAACACTAATAGTAAGGGCAAGAACAAAAGAGCTGATAGCTAGTAATACCGTAGCAGGAAATTTACTCAATAGTTCTTCGGCAACGGGTAATTTACTAACAAAGGACGTGCCAAATTGTAAACTTAAAACATCTTTTAACCACAGCCAATATTGTTCAAAAAGTGGTAAATTCAACCCCATTTCTTTTTCTAACGAGCGTATTGATTCTGTAGTAGGTGTAACACCGGATAATCGTAAGATCACTTCAGCCGGCTCTATAGGTACAATACGCATTAAGAAAAAGGTAAGTAATGATACACCTAAAAGAATAATTGGTAGAGATGCTAACCGTTTTAAACAAAATAGCCATAAAGTTTTTTTCATATATGTACACCTCGATTTAGACTAAAAGAAACCGATGAAACGGATTTCATCGGTCTTTTTACAATTTATTTCTTGAAGTCCATAATAGTATATGGAATATCATATTCAGAAGCGCGTGGTACGAATTTTTGCATTGACTTCTGATAAATTACATTGTTAGTTTCATATGAAATCGGATAGAATAACGCTTCATCATGCATAGTTGTTAAAATCTCTTTATATAATTGTGAACGTTTTTCTTCGTCTGTACTAACAAGTACTTGCTGAATTTTTTTATTTAAATCTTTAGCTTCTGCTAATCCTCGTTTTGCTTCATAGACTCCACTTGCGTTTGGGATTGCTGATTCATTAATAAAATTATGTGGATCGGTTGGTGGACCGTTTGTTCTCCAAAAGTTAATGTCGGTTTCATCATTCATTAACTGATGTAAACCCACCATTACATCTGTTCCCTTAATATCTAATTTGATGCCTACTTTTGCTAGTTCACCTTGTATCATTTCAGCCATTGGCTTTTGAATGGCATCTGTTGCAATATAGGTTAAATCTAATTCTAGTTTCTGCCCATCTTTTGTACGGATAGTTTGTCCATTCTCTAATTTCCAACCAGCTTCATTTAATAGAGATTTTGCTTTTTTGGAATCAAATTTTAATGCTTTTAAATCAATATCAGCGTAGGGGATGGCATCCCAAAACAAAGTATCTGCTACTTTTTCTGTACCATGTGTCACAGTACTTACTAATGATTGCTTATTAATTGCATAATGAATGGCTTGACGTACCTTTAATTGCTGTAATGGTCCTGATTGAGTATTAAATAGTAATGCTTTTGTGGATAACGGTTCTGAAATGGCTGTCTCGTAATTACCACTATCTTTTAAATACGTGTAATTATCTAAACTAACAATGCCTCGACCATAGATTAAATCTAACTCTTGATTTTCAAACGCCAGAGCAATTGATTCTGAATCAGGAATAATTTTTATTTTTACTTCATCAACCTTTGGCTTTTCACCCCAATAATTATCATTGCGTTTGAAAATAGCATATTTATCTTTTTTGTACTCTTTTAGAACCCATGGACCTGTTCCAACGGCTGTCTTAATACCTTTTGAGGTTGCATTATTCTTAGGAAATCCTGCATCCCCAAGAAATCGAAATGGCCTAACAAATGCTAGTTCATTCAGAACAGGATAATATGGTTCATCCAGCTTTAAAGCAACTGTGTAATCATCTATTTTTTTAACATAATCAATATGTTTAACCATTCCCATCCATGAATGAGCTTTTCGATTTTCTAAAATGGCATTAAAGTTGCGAATGACATTGTCTGCATTAAAGATGGATCCATCGGAGTACTTTACACCCTCACGTAAATAGAAAGTATAAGTTGTTTGATCGTCTGAAACCTTCCATTTTTCAGCGAGCTTAGGTGAAATGGTACCGTCATCATTGTATTCAACAAGTGACTCGTAAACCATTGCCTGAGCAGTCATCTGGTTAGGCAAGTAGGTATGTGGATTTAGTGGACCTATATCAAGTGGCCATCCAATTGAAATTGTCTTTTTTCCAGAGTGATTAGCATCTGTTTTTGTATCTGCTGAGCAGGCTGCTAATAAGGAAACTATGAGAATAACAAGTAACAAACATGATTTTTTAAGCATTATTTCCTCCTTTAAAGTGTGTAGATAAACATATAAATAAAAAATCCCCCAACCTTTTTCGGGTTGAGGGTTATGTATAAAAGTAAACAGCATAAATAGAACCAATAAATGTTGCATACCCAATACACCAATCCCTTTCCTAGAAGAGTTGAGTGTACAGTTTAGGTAGGTATCCTGGCTCTAGATCATCATTATTTACCGCCTTCCCCAAGAAGAAAATCGAGTGGCATAAGCTAAAAAATTCCCTAATTACAGTGGCTGGACCGCCCGAGATTTTCACTCGGTTCCCTGTTACCTCTTATCTAACATAAGAGCCCCTAATCTGTTGGTATTTTTATTAAATTTTATGTTGATAAAGCTCCGAATATTTTTCAGATCTTTTTGAAATAACAAAACATTGCTTGGATATTATAACACATATATCCAAGACATAAGGGGTCTATATTAAAATTGTAACAAAAATTAAAGTTTTATCATTTACTCTTACTGACGACAAATATGAACCTTTTCTATTTATTAAATGATTTACTATTTACTTCACAAACAATCAAATTGACCTTTACTTTAAAGATTTAAAGTGTTAAATTATTAAACTGTTATTAGACATTTCTTCTTTTATTGTTATTCCTTAACTCAAAAAGCACTAACCATGTACTAATGGTTGGTGCCTTTTAAGTTTTACCTCTAAGTGATATTGAATTTTAATTAATATAAAGAACAGATATTATCAGAAGTTAAACTAAATTAGTATTTAAAAACTGTTCTTCAGAAATGACTTTAATCCCTTCTTTTTTAAATAAAGCAGCTGTAACCCCTTTACCGGCTGTTTTTGTATTAGAAAACTCTCCACTATAAATCATATTACTTCCACAGGAAGGGCTATTTTCTTTTAATACAACATACTGAGCATTAATCTCTTGAACAATGTTTAATGCTTTGTAGGCCCCTTTTATATATAATTCTGTTACATCCTTTCCAGACCTCTCTATTACTTTAGCTTTTCCAACTAATACATCTTCCCCAGTACCACCTACAATTTCTGCAGACTCACGTGGGGTTGAAAATCCTCCTAAAAGTTCGGGGCATATTAATACAGCTTTGTTTTGCGCAACTAATTCTTTGATTTTTGCGACTAGACTATGAGATCCGTTGTACCTACATTCTATTCCTGCTAAACATGAACTTACTGCAATCAAAAAGACATCCCCTTTTATAGTTAATCGCCTAATTACTTTCATTATAATATGGCTGTAAATTCAGTTTATTTCTAATTCACATAATCACAGTATCTATGTTCTTTCTTCTTTTATTTACCCATCAATGATGATAGTATCAGCATTCTTATCCTCGAAACAAAGGTTTACTGTTCTTTGTTCAGCTCTAGTTCTATGTACAGTTCCGGCTGGAATAAGTAATGTATCATTCGGTTTTAAAACAGCTGTATCCTTGTCTTTAAAGTCAATTAATAATTCCCCTTCTAAAACCATAAATAGCTCATCTGAATTAGAATGGTAGTGCCATTTGTATTCACCTGAAAATACAGCGATACGAAGGCAGTGGTTATTAATATTTGATACAGCAAAATTTACATGTTGATCTTTAATATCTTTTGTAATTTCCTGAAGATTAATCTTTTCTAAATCTAATTTCTCTACCATTACAATTCCCCCTTGGTACTTATTAATTTTCATCTTTTATTCTACTACATGTCCTATTAACGAAAATAATATTATCTGTAAATACAAAAAGTTGTAGACTTCAAATCTTTTTAGTTAATAGTTTCTTTATAGATTGAATTACTCCCACATGTAAACCTTCATGATACAAAGTATGTAATAATATCTGTCCTGTATTATTAAATCCTAATAATACGGGATCAATAAGATCTTGATCTAATTCTCTACTAAAGTCTTTCATGATACGGTAGGGCTGCTTCTCTAAATGATTAATTAACTCACTTTTTGAAGGAACACAATCGTTCCAAGTATATGGACTAGAACCATATGCAAAGTACTCCCTATAAAATGGAGGAAGCTTTAAAGAATTCTTTATTCGCTCATACAGCCATATTTCTTGGTCTGTAAATATATGTCCAATATTCCAACGAATTGAGTTATTATGGCTTTCTGGAATGATATCCATAAAATCATCTGGTATCTCTTTAATAAGCTTAATTGTTTGTTTTCGTGTAAATAGTATTTGATTAAATATTATTTTATCTTCCATGTCATCCCCTCACTTCCCTTTATTAGTAAATACCTATTATTTTACTATATCTACAATTTTTATGTTGTATATCATATACAGTTTTAGTTAACATAATCACGATTTTAGAAATTAGGTCTTTGCTCAATATCTAAGCTACTACTATATATTTCACTTAATAAATGGATTAAAGTTTTAGTTTATCCTATGCTAGTAATTAGCATAAGATAAACTATAGGAGAATGGGGAAGGATAACTATGTGCAATCTTACTAAGTCGACCATACAAACTGGTAAGAAAATAGTGGAGAGAAAAATCCGTTACGACTCAACTATTGTGGAAACAGATTGTAAATTACTAAATATTAACGAACAAGATATCATTCTTTTTCATAAAGTTCTTGTTCCCTTTACAATGAAAGGTACTCAACACGAATTAACAATTCCAAAAGACAGTTATACACTTGCATATTATTGGAAAGAAAAACCCTATAATTTATATATATGGAGAGACAAGAATGGCTCTTATTTAGGCTCTTATTTTAATATTGTTAAAAATACAGTCATTGCAGATACAATTGTATCTTTTGAAGATTTAATTATTGATATTTTGATCCTACCTAATGGAGAATATTTTATATTAGATGAAGATGAGCTACCTGTGTCTTTAAACCAATTTGAGGATGGCTTTGTTCACCAAGCTCTTCAAACCTTAACTAATTCTATTAAACCTCTTTTACGTCAAACTTTATTGAAAAGTGTAAAAGAATTTTCTCACAAAGATATTCTTTCTACGTTGTACGTTATATAAAATTATATACCATGTACAAAACAGGTTAACATAATTACAAATAACCTATAAAGATAATTCCCATTGTTCTTCAACTAGTTCTTTATTTGATAAAAATTGCTTCCTAGTTTCAATTAATTGAAACCCTTTATTCTTATAAATTCGTCTTGCAGCAACAAGCTCACTATTAGTCCAGAGAACAACTTTTTTATAGTTTTTTTCCTTACAAAAATCTATAGCTGTTTGGACTAATTGTTTGCCTAACCCTGTCCCTCTTAAACTAGGATCAACAAGAAACAACCCTAATTGAGCTACATCTTCATTCACTCTTTTAATACTTATTGATCCTTTAGGGCATCCATCAATATCTAAAATCCATATATTCTCTAACAGGCTATTTGCGTTTTTAATGTATTGATTTATGCTATTAGAAATAAACTCTTTAAATGATAAATCATAGTTATACTCTTTATTATAGATTTTATAGTGGGAGTCGATTATATAATCTTTATCATTTTCATTAAAATCCCTTATCATATACTCACCTTTTTAATTCAATTCTACCTAATATAACCCTAAAGATAAACGTGAACCATATACAAAATCAGTTTACATAATGGATTTTATCGATATGAATTAGAAAAGGCGCCTTTTAATTTAAATATTAAGTAAACGTTTTCATTTTTAGCTTTTTCAAAATGGTTTGATAGGTTATAATAAATATCTACAAAAATATTAAATGATATGTAAGTAACAAGCAATCACACCCTTAATATTCAGCTACAAGAAAACCCCTCAAATGTAAGGGGTTTTCTTGTTGTTAAGTTTTCTTTTTTTTATAAACGAATAAATTTTAATATCTTGGGCAAATTACTCAAGATGCAATGAAGCATCATCACGATTCCATATGCGCTATTTAAAAAGCTACTGGTGTCAGGCCCAGTAGTTTTTCTATTTTCAAACTGTGTATGATATACAAAGTTAGTTCACATAATGTGGATTATACGAATCAAAAGCCCTTAGAATTAATGATTCTAAGGGCTTTTGATGTATGTGAGTTTGAAAAACAAGAATGTTTAAATATCTATTTGTATAATCAATTATCCTTCTTTAATTATTGATTTCTGTTTCAAAACTGCTTGATTTCTTATAAATACAATAATGCTTAAAATAAGAACTACTAAAGGCATTAGAGCTATTAATCCTTGTCCGGCATTAAAAAGAGTGAATATCGCACCTATCATGATTAGCCCTAATCCTCCAGAAGCAGCTATTGCAAGTTTTGGCTTCCAATAACCAATAAATAGTCCAAGTGCACCCAAGACTTCAAGAATACCAATAGTATACATAAATCCTAGTGAAAAATTGTAGACCTTTGTAAATTCCTGCACCACCGTATTATTACCTGTTAATTTCATAATTCCAGATAATAAAAAATCAATAACTAATAGTCCCTGGATAATTCTTGTAACCCACTTCATAACAGACACCTCCTATAATATTCTTTGTTAAAGTTACTTTGAAAATATATGCTAGATGATTTGTATGTATGTTGCAGACGTTTTTTATTTAAATAAGAAACTTCATCGATACTCATAGAACCTAAGTAGTAATTGTCTATATGAATAATACCTAATAATTTGAGCAAACTACTCAAGATACGTTAGGTATCACTTTTAATACCTTGATACGTTACTGAAAAAACTCCTGACCAACGACAGGAGTTTTTTCTCTTTTTATGCTGTATATGATATACATGTTTAGTTAACATAATCACAATTATAGGTACCGATTAAGATATATAAAATTCGCTGATAATTTAATATAAATCAAAAAGGTAGAGCCTGCTAAGTAGGCCTATTTTCTTTTAACCTCCAACTATAAAGTTACTTTCCCTCCATGATAACAATAATAAGTTTCGGCTTTAAGATTTTTAATCTTTCTCAAAGACTTTTCTGCTTCCTCAATATTTAAACAAAAGTATGGATTAGCAATAGTTAATTCATGATTCTCATTAACAGCTGCATCACCTGTAATTACACTCTTTAAACTTGGAAAATATAATGAAATATGCCCGGAAGTATGTCCCGGTGTTGCTACTACTCTACATTTGTTATCTAAAATCATATCACCATCATGTACCTTTTCATCAATTGAAACATGCTTCAAATTCTTTAATTGCTGTATAAACCATTTACCAAATTCAATTTCTTCATTTGACATATTTTTGAGCATTTCTTCGGCTTGAATCAACCTTTCTGACTTCATTGCACCACTTATGTATTTTGATTCGATTTCACTAGCTATAATGTTGATCCAAGGATACTTTTCTTTGAAGTCATATAAGGAACCTATATGGTCATCATCATAATGGGTAATGATTATATTCTTTAACCTCTCTATTCTATATCCATTTTTTGTAATTTTTTTACTAATTAAAGTTAAAAAATCTGTATACCCTGTATCGACCAAGGTTAGTTCATTATTCAATATAATTAAGCTAGGATAAATGTAATTTTTTTGTCCATTAAATTCAAATTCAATTGGTAGTTCTACTATTTTCATTTTTCCTCCCCCATACTATCCTTTTGTGAAACATTGTGGATAACCGAATATAATATACATTTATTATAAGTGAATATGAAAGCATTTATTAAAAAAGCAAATAAATACTATTACTATATGGAACTAAGCTTTGCATTTGATACTCAAATACGGCTCGGTTATGCTGTATATAACATCTCTCATCCTTCGGAGCTAAAACCTATTGGACCTTACGGAAATTTAATGTATACCCCATTTTATTTTGTCCATATACAAAATAAAATGTATTCACCACTAAACTGGATGTTAATAGTCTTAATAGATAAAGAACCTATTAGACTTTTCATACTTACAGTAATAACATCATTGTCTAAAAAACTTTAAAGATTATTTCCTTAAGTTTTTGCATATAATTTCCTATGCCAAAAATAAAAAAAGGTGGAAGAACATGGACTCCTATTATCTTGGAAGAGCACTCCATTACTATTATATAAAAATACAAGAAACGAATAATCCCTACTATTGGTTCTATCTCGCTGATGTTCAAATGAGAGCTGGATTAATAAACGAAGCACCGCAAACGATTGATAATGTTTTATCGTTCCCAATCCCCTATCCTTTAAGACAGAAGCTACTGAAGATGCAATCAAAGATCCAGCCTCTTTCTTCAAGAGAAATGGATCTAAACAGACCATCAATTGTGAACATAAAACACGGTGATATTCACGGTGATGGCATTATTGACAACGTCCTTCTTACCGCAAATCAAACTCCTGATAGTCCTTTTTGGAAAGATATAAATCTCGTCGTTCAAAATGGGAGAACAAATCAATCTCAGATAATTTCATTTAAAAATAACTCAGGATATAATCCAACCCTTTTTCTTGGTGATTTTACAGGCAACAAGGTGGATGACATTTTAGTGGTCATTGATACAGGAGGAAGTGGAGGCGCTATTTATGCCTATGTATTTTCTTATATTGAGGGTCAAATAAGACAGATTTTTAACTCCGATGCATTCAATGAAGACTATAAGTATACTGTGACCTATCAAGATCAATACAAAGCAACTGTAATTAGTCATAATCCACAAGAAAAGTACATTATTGATCTCACTTATAAGGGTAAAGAATATTTAACTGATATTTATAGCAAAAATGGCATTTTGAAATCAGCGATAGAAGGTTGGGTCAATCCTTTGTCCGGCTTATATCCTGTTGATTTTGATAGAGATGGTACATATGAACTCGAAGGATATCAAAGGATAGCCGGGAGATACAACGCTGACTCCCTTGGGTTTGTACAGACCGTATTGAAATGGAACGGACAGATATTTAATCTTAATCGACAGAATATAGCTATATCTGGTGAAGAAATATAACTAAGAATTACAAGCCTAATCTTTCCTTAAGAAAAAAATTTCACTAATACGCCAAGGCGTTTTCTATGTTTTTACGCTGTGTACGTTATTCATTTTTTAGTTACCATAATATTGCTTATCGGTATTATCGCAAAACAACCCTAGAGTTATAACTCTAGGGCTATCTAAGTAACCATTGCTAAGATAGAATAAACTTTATTTATTTTTTTAACAACGCTTCTAATTTCATAAACTCATTTTCATTTCTGTCTGCAGGGTAAATTCCTGTATTTTCCCTAAATTTGGTTCAGCTCTAGATATTCTTTTAATGTTTGCTGTAATGTCCCTTTTGCTTCTGCCTTGTCCTCAAAAGAGATTCCTGAGTGAATCATTGTCCGCACCAGGTCAGCACGTAAACCTGTAAGAATAGCTTTACATCCCATCATTGAAATTCCAGTTAATATTTTTTGAAAATGGTCAATAACATGCATCTCCATGTTGGCAATTCCAGAAAGGTCTATAACTAATGTTTGAATCCTTAAATCTGATATGCCTATCAATACTTTCTCCTCAATCGTTTGGATACGATATGTGTCCACCATTCCGATCAACGGTAATACAGCTACAGATTGGCTAAGTGGTATAATAGGCACCGATAGATGTTCAACTAAGTCCCTCTGGGAGGCAATTAATTCATCTTTATATTTGGAATAACTAATGAGAAAAGTGTTAAGAAATTGATCAATCCTATCATTAATACGCTTCTCCAAGGCATAAAATTCTTCACGGCTGCTAAATTGGTTATTTATTCGATCATATTGGTAGAGAAAATGCCACAACGTTCGCCTAATGGCCTGTACCCATTCTAGTTTGAAGGCAAGAGTTAAGGTGTGCTCCGCCCAGGCTACCCCTTCTTGCTGAGCGAAAGCAATGAGTTGTTCTTCTTTTTGCTCTACGACATATAGAGCTAGCTTTTGAGCATTTTTTAAAAGATCAATATTTCCAGTTTCTAAAATGTCATTAATCTTAGAGGCAACGTTAACTGCCTCTGATAAGAGTTTATCCTCAAAATTCTGTTTGTTGTCTCTGATAAAATCAGTCATTTTCTCTCTCTGATTATAAATAATCTCCATTTTAAATTCTCCCCCTTATTTTTTGATTATAATTAGCTTTAAATAATCAATATCCCAAAGTAAAATGTCATTTTTTCATTGTCTATAAAGAAAAGTCTTCCTTGTACGATCCGCAATAGATATGGCTTAGATAAAAAATGCTAATTCTTTTATAACCAATTTGTAAATCTTGAACATAACCATGGTAGTGCCACTTCTTTCACCATGATAAAGGGTCAATGGAGGTTATTTTCACTGGCTGATATCCATTCAGATAGTTCATCAAAAATGTTCTGCACTTGTTCTTTATTTAATGTGTTAACATTCTCCCATGCACTAGAAATATAAACCTCTAGATGATCGGGATAGGAAATGGATTCAGTAATAAGGGCTTTATAAAATAAAGGATTACCGCCTTTATCTACTTCACCCTTACATCTATAGTTTTCAAACGTCCAACCATCTGTTGTTTTTTTAAAATGATAAAGGTCCTTATACCCCCACAGAGGACTGTATATTTGCATTTTGAATCTAGATGCACTACTCAATTTCAGATACCTTCTACCTCCTCAAAAATATCATTTTTAAATAAGACTCTTTTTATTTTTTACCCTTAAAACATATATTTTATATCCATCTTTTTTACCATATATATTGAGAATTGCTAACTATGTTGCATTCGTCATATAGCACCTAATCTCAATACAACATTACATTTTTTTGTTTTTTTACAAATTTATTTCATTTTTGAAATCTTTATTTCAATTATTGGAGGTAATAACTTATAAATATACCCTATGTTAAAATGGATTAAACTTTAATTTGTAAAATTTCTTTAAATAGTGAGAAAGGGGTTTGCTGATAAATGACAATAATAAAGATCAAAGAAATGTTAGAAACTTTATTACGGTATGAAGATAGTGACATCACTCATACCTTTTGTAGTGGAAATAATACCTTTTCTCTCAGTTATTCTAAAGAACTAAAGAATTTTCAAGTGAAGAATATTGAAACGGGCCATGTTGAACATTTTCCGGATGTAGAGACTACATCTTTAGCTTTGTATAGAATAATAAGTATTGTGGAAAAAGAAGTCACTGAGTAATAATCCACTTTTAAAGTTTACATAACAAATATTATCGGCAATCAAAGAGGTTGGGTATCCAAAGGGTACCCAACCTCTTTTTTAAGGTGAATCTTGTTGAACGCCTCCGTTAGTTGAAGAAGTTTTTCTTATCTATTCGACAGTAATAAGTATATGTTCTTCTATCTTTAAATGAATTATGTTAATCTCTTTTTATTTTCAAAAATGTATTGAAATCCATATAAGAAAAAAGCCTTGTAAAAGAAGTATAGGAAGAATTGAAATGCATTTAGTCGAACTAATTTAAATAATTTTATCTTTGTAAATAAACTTTTAGCTAGAAATGTAAAAAATAATTGGAAAAGAGCATTTAGCATGATAAACTTTTTGAAATTTCCGTATGTCCATTTTAATGACCATAAAGCCACAGCCAACATTGGACCTATTAAAAAAGGAAATTCATTATGAATAAAGGAATGTGGTTTATTATAGAAAGACCACCATCTACGTTTCTTTCCAATAGGAACATCAATACAATTTATTAAAAACACAAAGATAAAGGCTGGGAAAAATCTCTTTATACTACGCCATTCCAAAAATGATATTGATATCCATGAGAGTAATATCATTGCAATATTAAATAACCACTTATTTTTCATTGACATATTTAAAATTCCTTTTACTTTTTTATTTAGAGTGTCTTTTTTTAAAAAAAGTATTCATTCATGGTTAACTGATTTGAATTACTTTTGAAACTAACCTGCACCGTTAGTTTAAGTAGATACCTTCACAATATCAATAGAGTAAATCCTATTGATAAAGAGTTTTTCTATCTTAACGTTGTAAATCCGCATAATCCTGACGCTCCCCCAGCATGTGTTAATTTCGTTAGTTCTCTTTTTGTTTCATTAATCGCATATGAAGTATATCCGACTCTTTAATACCTACTATATACTCTTTAATGAATTGAAAGGAATATAATAGAGTTTCTCTAAAGAAAAGTATTAAGAAATACTGTAGTTTATTTATCCTTACCAAGGAAACAATCCAACCTTTTTTAAAAAAATTAATCCAGGAAAAACGAATAACGTATGTAGTATGAAATTATATTTAAAATACAAACGTAAATTCCCCAGGTACACCTCTTTAATTATTAGGTAATTCCTTTCGATCATTTGCTTCTGGTGGTTTTTCTATCCAACCCTTTTCAATCATAATATTCCCCCAGGTTGTAGCAATTTTCAAATCTCTTAGCATAGATGCCTCACAATGTCCTATTATGTCAATCCTCATACTTTCAGCCATCGCCGTAGCATAATAGACCATAGCTAAATTAAACATAAAACCTATATGAAATAGCATCAACTTGTCTGAGAAAGGTGAAATAGTGGAAGTTGTAACCTGTGTGTCCAATAATCTTGGAGAATGAAGATTTTCTTCATGTAGGATTGAAGAAAAAATATCAATATGTTTAGCACATATATTTAAACCATCATTCATAAATTTATGTACTTTTTTATCCTTGGTTACTTGCTGAAATCCAAGAAGAAGACCTTTTACTAAAATACTCTTTCTTAGATTAGAGTATATATTTCCGACTTCCATCGAATTTAAAGGTCTTTTCTTCCCAAAGATATTCATCGCATATGCTATATCTGTAATGAATTCAGTTTTTTGTGGTGTAGAAAAATAAGGGGCTTTTTCATAAAATCCCTTAGATAAGAGAATATCAATTGATTTGTCATAAACATTCATCGCATCCATATTACATTGATAATAATAATTTCGAATATCCTTCCGAATTGAACGTCTGTAGGACGTGCTGTATCCAGATAATCCATGCGTCGTCATATCATGTATGTACTCTAACCAAAAAAAATCTGTAAATAAAGGAGGGGCTTTCAGATTTACATCTTTTTCCGTAAAACCATTTGGTAGAGGAAAACTCTCGTCATTTAAAAGTTTTTTTAGCGTTTTAAGATGCTTTTCGGATAATTCTAGGCAAAATTTAAAAAGAGAACGAACTTCATTATCTTTAACTGTTGCTAACACATATTTACTGATACAAATTGCCATTGTCTCCTGAATATATTGCACCCACAGACTTGTTATTTCTGAGGATGTCAATCTCATGTCGTCCTTAGCCAAATTTGTTACCTCCAATAGTATATAAATGCTACGCAATATGTTGCCCTAAATCTTTATATTTATGACAATCAGAGTGGCTTTTTTAGAAGGATTTTACCTTTATAAGTCCAAATAAGGTGTTATATTGACTTATAAAGCGATTGAAGAGTATAGAAATGGAGGGAAGTAAGTTGCCTAACAAAAAGTATCCATACTATTTTATAAAGTTAGGTAAGTAATATTATGTAAAGGATTCGTGGAGAAACGTAAAAAGGAAAGAGATATCCAGTTATGAATTTACAAATGATGAATCTGTAGCATTTCCCATTAACGAAGAGTCCATTGCTAAACAAATGGCAGATGAATGTGAAGGCAATATTTTAGTGAAAAATGGTACGTTTAAGGATTATATTCGTCAAGGAGAAAAATGGAATAATTATATAAAATACAAAGAGTAAAACTTATGGATAACATATACATTAAAGTAAATGCTAAAACTAATCAATTTAACGAGATACTTTATCATTTACTTAACGTAATGGTTTTTCTAGGAAGCCTAAATGAAATCCTGATTTTTAATAGACCCTTCTAATAAAAATATTAAAATATGTAAAAAAGACTTAAGGAGAAATAAAGATGAGAGAAGACTTAATTTGTATGACAATTTACAATCTTATGTTAAAATATTATAGGAGCTGTATTTACAAATTTCATTATTGTAAACAACAAAAAGCTATCTCAAAGATGGTGAGATAGCTTTTTGTTGTTTCATGAGACCGAATAGGTGACCTTAAATAAGGTTATAAAGGTTATTATACGGTTTTTTGTCATATATGTCATCATAAAGTTTCTGACATTTTTAAATTTTCCCTATCAAATAATGCTCTACAACTCCGTTATTTGATGACCATTGAGGAAATTGCCGAAAATGCACATTATCGCTTAGAGAGCTAACTTTATAATTAATTTTATTAATACTCATTAAAATATTCTTGGATCTTTTTAGGATCCTTTGTTTTAGTTAAAGCAAGCATTAAGAGAATACGTGCTTTTTGCGGATTTAACGAATCGGACGTAACAAACTGATCCTTATCATCTGATGTTTCATGCGTTACAACCCCACTTCCTACACGGCTAGATCTAGTAATAACGACTCCTTTTTTAACTGCATCCCTAGCACCTGCTAAAGCAGCATCAGATAATAACCCATTTCCAGCTCCTGCAACTATTATTCCTTTTGCACCTGCTTTTACAGCTGTATCATAAAAATATCTAGAATCATTTTGATACCCATATATGATGTCTACTTGAGGAAGTTTATCAAATTTTGACACATCAAATACTGACTGTGTTGTATGTTTACGAGTCGGTTCATTATAAAATAATACCTTATCCCCAGCTATTTCTCCTACGTATCCCTGTTCTGGAGACTTAAATGTATCAACTGCTGTTGTATGGGTTTTCGTAATATAACGAGCTGCACCAATTCGGTCGTTAAGCGCTACTAAAACGCCTTTATCTCTTGCCTCTTTAGTAGAAGCAACTTTCACTGCATTATATAAGTTTAGTGGCCCATCTGCACTTATAGCTGTAGCTGGTCTCATTGAGCCGACCACAATCACAGGCTTTTCACTCTCTACTACTAAATTTAGAAAATAAGCTGTCTCCTCCATAGTATCTGATCCGTGTGTCACTACAATCCCGTCAACCTCCTTAGACGCTAATAAAGTATTAATTCGTTTGGCTAACTTTAACAAAATTGAATTACTCATATTTTGACTGCCGATATTTACGATTTGTTCTCCACTCACATTTGCTAGTTTTTTCAGCTGAGGAACAGCCTTAATTACTGTTTCAATATCAAGAGCTCCTGATTGGTATCCAGTTGTATCCGTACTACTCTTAGAAGCACCTGCAATGGTACCGCCCGTAGCCAAAATCTTCACGTTCGGTAAATCGTTTTTTACTGAATTTTTTACTGTCATTTTAGAAGCATTAACAGATGATAAAGTCCCAGAAAATAATATGACGCCTGATAAAAAGGTGATTCCTAATATCTTCTTTAGTTCCATATGTATTTATCTCCTTTTATGTAAAAGATATTTTCTGGTATTTTTGACAAGCTATGCTTAAAATATTCTAATATTATTTGTTAATAAATAAAGTAACTACCCAAAGTAGTAGCAGGCTTAAGCCTGCTTTTGATACATAAATGTTTCATAGCTTAATTGAGCAAACTACTCAAGACGTCGCAAGGCTTCAATCATCTGGTTGAATAAATGTAACAGAAAAACCTACTGAATACAGGATCAGTAGGTTTTTCTGTTTTTAAGGTGTATACACTATACATCTTTAGTTACCATAATGTGCTTTATCGGTACAAACAAGATTTAACAAATTACGTTCAAAACCAGCATTATATGTAGTATACTTCAATTACCATAATTTTCTTTTTTGAGATGTACAAACCAAAATTAAACGCGAGGTGAATACTTTTGTTAACCTTTATAGCAGGATTGGCCATTTTATGGGGAATTGTCATTTTCTACTCATCTTTATTTAAAATGAAAAGAAATGATTATAAAAGTGAGAGCCCTATCGGAGTAAGTGGTTATATTGAGTTTGAATTTTTAATCAAATTATTGAACAAGTTCCCTTGGCGTATAACTAAAGCATTGACGATCCTAATTGGATGTTCTTTCATAACTCTCGGAACAATTACGTTGTATACTCTATACAAAGTTAGTTAAAATAATGTGATTTCTAGGAACAAAGACAACAAAGAAGCGTTACTCATTTAATTGACATAATATATTAGTGATATATTGACAGATATAACAAAACGAAAAGGGAGAAATAT
This sequence comes from Priestia megaterium, assembly GCF_023824195.1. Classification (NCBI taxonomy): domain Bacteria; kingdom Bacillati; phylum Bacillota; class Bacilli; order Caryophanales; family Bacillaceae; genus Priestia; species Priestia megaterium. Next base: position 1,849,458 of record NZ_CP085442.1, on the reverse strand, counting down.
CCAAAATGAAAAAACGCTTGTGGAATTGTGGCATTCTCATCGGGATTATTATTCTTCTAGCTATTGGTATACCAAGAATAACAAGTAATGAAGCACGCTCTTTAAGTTCACCAAAAGAAGAAAAGAAGGTAGAACAACTTGAAGGAGATTTCCGAAAATGGTCACTTAGACCACTAGATAAATTTATGGTGCAAAGTTACCAAGCAAAACCGAATGGACACCAGTGGGACAGTGTGAAACAAAAATCAATTAAAAATTATCGCGTTACATATTACACGTTTTTTGGAATCCGTTACATGGAAGTAGAAGTTAGTTGAATCTAATATTTATAACAATATTGAGCTTTTAATAAGTGGAGGGGTATAAAAAAATGTTTATAATTGAAACTATTGTAGGCCTCATTTGCTTCTTTATTGTCAATATTTTATACGATACGTATATTACTAAAAGAAATAGTTCTTTTATACAATTAAGTATCATTTCAGTAGTTCAAACTATTATTGCAATGAGTATTTATAACATTGTTTGAAAATCTTGAATCACTTTAAGACCCGTACATAATAGAATTGTGTACGATATACAAATCCAGTTAACTTAATACTGCTTATTTATTCACTTAAAGTGTTTTTTAGAAATTAAAGATTGGAGTTAGTATAGTTTCATGGACACCATTTAATTAAGTCCTTACAATTATTTTTGAGAGGATGTGTCCGAAATGGAACATAAACGTGCAGGCAAAAAATACAATGATGAGTTTAAGAAAACCATTGTGGATTTATATCATGCGGGAAACTCGGTTAAAGATTTAAGCAGCGAATATGGCGTATCAGAAGTAACAATCTATAAATGGGTGAAGGCATTTACGCCTATCAGTTCAGAAGAAGGTTCTCTAACACCGAAAGAATTAGCTGAGATTCAGAAGGAAAACCTTCGGTTAAAACAAGAATTAGATATTCTAAAAAAGGCTATGGCCATATTCGCGAAAAAGTAACAGAAGCAGAGCTCAACCATTTTATCGAGACATATAAAGAGCAATACAGCGTTCAGAAAATGTGCGAAGTGTTAACGATTCCAAGAAGTAGCTACTACAACTCGTTCAAAAAAACGGTATCAAACCGCGAACAGGAAAATCAGAAGCTGACGAAAGAAATCCAACGAATTCATTTGAAAAGTAGAGAGCGTTATGGTGCTCCGAAAATTCATAAGACCTTAGTAAACAATGGGTGTTATCTAAGTCTAAAGCGTGTTCAGCGCTTAATGAAACGGGCAGGAATTCGTTCGATTACGAAGAAAAAATACCGTCCCTATCCGTCAAAAGAAAAAGTTATACAACTGAATAATCTGTTAAAACGAGATTTCTCTACCCGGACGATTAATGAGAAATGGGTGGCAGATATTACGTATATTCCTACAGTAAGAGATGGTTGGTGCTATTTAGCGTCGGTATTAGATTTACATTCTAAAAAAATCGTTGGGTATTCTTTTTCTCGTTCAATGACATCTGAACTGGTCATTGAAGCACTTCAAAACGCCTACACTGCTCAGAAGCCCCGAAAGGACTTACTTCTTCATACGGATCTTGGCTCACAATACACCAGTAGTGAGTTTACTCAGCATGTCCACAAATACGAGATGAAGCAGTCTTTCAGCCAGAAAGGTTGCCCTTATGATAATGCCTGTATAGTGGAGTTTCATGCCATATTAAAGAAAGAAGAAGTGTATCATACGCAATACACAGACTATTCAGCTGCAAAATTAGCTATGTTTCAGTTTATAGAAGGATGGTATAACCGAAACAGAATCCATAGTAGCCTCGGCTATCAAACCCCTCAAGCGATTGAGGATCAAATGAGAAAAACAGCTTAAGACTTAACTTTTTTGTGTCCAAATTATTGACTCAAATCCATTAGGAAGGTGGTATTAAACGTTGTACTCCATTGTTGCTCTTCCATTCCCATCATCTTCTGTTAGCTTAATCAATAGTATCTTTATGATAAATCAAAAGAACACATAAAAGAAAAAAGAAACACTTACGTACTAGATATTTTCCACCTTTAGACATCATTACTTGTAGTAACTTCATGCTTTTATTCTGTGTTTGTCAGGATGATTCCTGTAAATAAAGGTGTTTCATTTGATGCCTCATCTTTTTCTTAATTCGGCAAAGTGCATTATCCACTGTTTTGTGAGGAATATCTAGGTTTTTAGAGATTTGGATATAGGTTTGACCCTTCATATATAGGGCAAACACTTCTTGTTCGATGGCTGATAACATTTCTTGCAAGATGTATTCTCTCTCTTTTTTATTCTCGCTTTCTACAGCCGCCTTTTCCGGACTTACTGCGTAAGGATGAGGAAGTATTTCCATAAGGGTTATGTCGTCTTCTGCTCGTTTTGAATTTCTAGATGTGTTTAAAGAAAGAGCATTATTTAAAGGCGAATGTTTTTGACGATTCCCTGCCTTTATAGCTGTAATAAGTTGACGTGTAATGCATAGCTCCGCAAAGCCTCTAAATGAACTCTTCCCTTCTATTCTAAAATCTCGCGCAGCTTTATATAATCCTAACTTTGCCTCCTGTAAGAGATCCTCTCGATCTCCTCCTAATAGGAAGTATACTTTTACCTTCGAACCGACTAAATATTCATATTTCTTTACTAGTAAGTTGAAAGCAACCTCGTCGCCCAGTTGAAACGCTTGAACACTCTCTTCATCACTTAAAATTGTCTTTTCTTCTCTTGGTTTTACGTCAGCTAATATGTTCATTTGCGTTCCTCCTCTTCTCTTATGCTTTCTGTGTACTTTATATTATAAAAAAGAGAAGTTATAAAAAATGTCGAAAAAGCAATGAGTAAAAAGAATATTTAAATAGAAAGAAGAGAGACATTACACAAAATCTCATTAATGAAAATAAAAACAAGATCCAACAAGACAAAAGGTTAATGGATCAAATTGATGAACGTATTGACTATCGTCATGAGCATGCTATAAAACAAAGAGACTCAAACAATAAAGAATAAAAGCCACCTGTAATTGCAACTTCAATTATTAATTTTTGTCTAACGATTGAGGAGAAGTTCACGAGCAAATAGTAGTTTTTCCTGCTTTCTATACAAATTTATGAACTAGACTACTTTTAAAAAATAATTTCTTATTTTATGAATAAACGGTCCTTCTTTTACACATTTTAACTTTATAAAAAGTAAAGGAGTTGCATATAATGGCAAACAATAAAAATAGCAACACAAATGAACTGTTAGTATATGGCGCTCAGCAAGCAATTGACCAAATGAAATATGAAATTGCTAGTGAGTTTGGCGTCAATCTTGGTCCTGATACAACTGCCCGTGCAAATGGATCAGTAGGTGGAGAGATTACAAAACGTCTTGTACAAATGGCGGAACAACAGCTTGGTGGCAATAGCAACCGATAATGTGATTCTTCTAACTAAATGTGTATACAAAGAAGAAATGGGTTTCCATTTCTTCTTTTCTTATTGTTATGCATTTCTCTTCACTTTCATTTATAAAAGAACCTACGTTCTGTTTCCCTAAACCATATGATATATTTTTGGTCTACATATTCTATATATACGAAGAGATGAGGTAGTTATCTGTGAAAAATGCTGAATTCATGGAGGAAGTTTCTTAAAGATCAGAATTAACAAAACAAGATACGAAAGAAGCTATAGACGCGTTATTTGAAACCATTTCTATGACCCTTGCAAAAGGCAAAAAAGTTCAACTTGTAGGGTTTGGCACATTTGAAGTGCGTGAACGTGCAGAGCGTACAGGCCGTAATCCTCAAACAGGAGAGGAAATGACGATTCCAGCAACAAAGGTTCCTGCTTTTAAACCGGGAAAAGAATTAAAAACAGCTGTTAAATAAATATACCTTATAAGCAAGTCCCCTCTAGAGCTAGACTTCTAACGGGGGCTATTTTTCATGGTGAAAAACTTCTAAATACCTACACCTAACTATTATCTAATCAAGGTTTCTATTTTCTTGAGTCGTCGTCTTAGAGTTAGAGGTAGGTTCTTTGCCAAGTCTAGGCTTCCAATTTCCTAACTTATTTTTTAAGTAATCCTTTAAAAAATCACGTTTCTTTTTTCGTCTTTTATCCCTGTTTTTCATAAAAACTCACCACCTTTAGGTTACTTAATAGATGCAATTTATTCTTATTATAACTATGGTGAAAAACTCATTCTTTATGCTAAATCTATAAGTAATAAGTAGTTCATCTTACTGGTAAAAGGTATACTTTTGGATTGTTTCAACGTATTCCAGAAGACGCTTCCTATTGTAAAAATAACAAAATTAGAACGTGAAGAACAATCAGGTGATTCTCATATGTATTGTCATAATCAATAATAAAGAAAGCAGGTTAATAAATATTAACCTGCTTTTCAGACTAATGAGAAACCTTTTAAGTTCTCGTTAGAAAGGACTGTATGATTTCGTAGAAGAAGCATCCTCGTTCTCAGAGGTAGAAACTTTCTCTTTGAAGTTAGTTAGACCTGCTGTATGAAACTAACACCCTATGTTTCTAGAGAGTGTTTTTTGCACTAGAATCTCTATTTTGGCAATACTTCAAATGCTAAGAGTTGGGTTACTTGGTTACGATTGAAATTATCATCTGAAACTAGAACTAAACTGTCATGTCCATTGAGAAGTTTTGGCCCCCAGGATATCCCTTCAATATTGTCCAGTACCGATAAACCTAATGTTGTCAAATCCAGAATAAGACGCTTTTTCACAGGTTTAAATTTGTGTCCTTGTAGTGAATGAATATTACTGATATCACTAGCCCCGCGTGTATCTAATTCATAAATACGGATATAATTTTTAAATGTTCCATCCGCGCTTTGTACACCAGAACGTTCAATAGTTAGAAGTTTGTGTTTATTTACAGATAAAATTTCTGATACTCCGTTATCTGCATACTTACCAGGGCCAGGCTTCTCCGGAATAGCATCAATAGGATATGCATATTGTGCTAATAGCTTTCCATTACGGTCATATTGTGTAATTCGTGAAAGCGCCCCATTAGTTGTTGTAGGTACAGGCCCATCCTGATATGAAGGGGCTTCCATGGAAACCCATAAGGAATTACCGTCGTTTGCAAAGGTAATTCCTTCAAAAGTTAAATTATCACGTGGTCCAATCTCGTGTTCTGGTATCATGTTAAATTGTTTCGCTAAAGGTAAATTACCCAAATATTTCCCTTCTCCAGTCGCATGCCTTACGAAAGGATTTAAGCCAAGAGAACGATTTCCCTCGCTTGTATACCAAACACTTCCGTCTTTTGGATCTAGACGTATAGATTCAAAATCTGGTACTTCTCCTCCCTTTACAGCATATTGCGTTTGATTAGGATAGTTTGTACCATTGGCTTGTTTTAAAAAGTTCGTTCCTGTCAGTTTAACCGAATCAAAATTCTTATTATTGTAGTTCAATTGAGCTGTATAAAAACGGGCAGGACTGTTATCCGATTTGTCATCACTTATCATCATCCATGTACCTTGCTTAGCGTTATAGGAAAGTCCTGATAGCCCTCCTACAACAGTACCTTGAAATTCTTTCTTAAAAGGGATCCTTTGCTCTCCAATCATTTTTAGGCTTCCAATATTATGCGTTTCTTTTATATTGTATTCCCAATTTTTATTTTGAAATGGTTGATCAGCTTTTTCTTTATTATTTTTAGCTGCATTCGCAGGAGTAGATATAGCTAAAAAGGAACCTAATGCCATAATACTCAAGACTTTAAAGTAATTGCCTGATTTTTGCTTATTCATAATAACCTCCCGAATTTTTAAAATAAAATGGGACACATATAATACGATAGCAATCAGACGTGAATTTTTGTTTAAAGGAACATTAATCCATTGTAAAGTTAGTTTGAGTAAGTATGCATCTCATGATACATACTTAGAAGACAGCCTCATTTGACTATAGAAATAATTAAAGGATTGTTTACCTCTGATGATGTACAAACCCTATTTCTTTATAAAAGTTTGTGCTGCGAGTATTCCTCTCTATTTCATTACACCCTTGAATGTACAGTTCTTCTAAGGCTGCCTTGATTAATTCTTTGGAATAACCTTTTCCCCGATGGTTAGGCAGAACATATACTTCATAAATGAAACCAATATTTTGCTGTTTGAAGTAATCCCTACTGATATCTAATAAAATCCAACCTTTTAAATAGCCCTTTTCTTTTAATATAAGGTAATATCCCCCATGATCTAAAATTTTTCGAATGATATTTTCCATTTGTCCATGAGAAGGTTCAAAGGTATAAGCAGTCGCTTCCTGAACAGCGTCTACAGCATTCCTTATAATCTCTTCTAAATCATTTTCATTAGCTTTAGTAACCATATGCTCACCTCTACCATTATTAGCTTTTTATAAAATTAGGATTCTCTATACTTATGCAGATGCATATAAACAATAAATTAAATCAACTATGCATTCTTAATGATATGAAAGAATCAATTACTCTAACTTATTTAGTGGTGAAAATTAAATACATATCTAAATTACTTATGTATTCAATGAGAGATCGGAGAAAAGAAATGTGGATTGAATGATAATCATAGATTATAAGATATTCTGAAAAGATTAAAACGAATAAAATGGTAATCAAGCTTTTAACGAGGGGAAATTGCCTAAACTGGGGGTTTAAAAGAAACTTACTGACTGTATATATAAACATCACTAAAAAATACACCATCATGATCTGCGATCCATGAAGGGGTAGATGCCAAACTAATATATACACAATAAGTACCATTAATAAAAGAAACGAAAGTTCAATTCCATTAAAAAAGTCATCCATTTTATAACACCTTTTCTATATTAATTCACAACTAATCTCCTTAGAAAGTACAAATTTACAATAAATTTACATGTTATTTACACATTCTTTACAATATTGTATACAATTTCATATTATATTTCTAGATATTTTCGCCTTTTTGTCATACAAATTTATAACTTGTACATATATGTAAATTTTTAGTAGGATGTAAAAGAAGAAAAAATAAAAGGATTACGATTAGAGAATCGCAATCCTTTTTGACTAAAGAGGCTATAAAGTTATAAAAGCATTAATTTACGTAAGCTACCTAACGAGGCATTACCTAGTTTAACTAACTTGTGCTTAAATTCATTTACTGATCGATTATTCATTTCCTTAGAGCTCTTTGCGGTATAAGCCATTTTACAAAGTAATTCTTGACTGTTAACTACTTCTGTTTCACCCCCGCGCTCCATATAATGATACTGTCCCTGTGAATCTTGTTCACGAGCCTTTGAATTATCTTTTAGCATGAGATCTAACCATGTATAAATTCTTTGCTTTAAATGATCTTTTAAAATAGGGAAGAGAATTTCTACTCGATTTTCCATATTCCGTGTCATGAGATCCGCAGATGATAAAAATACTTTTTGTTCTCCGTTATGGTGAAAACAGTAGATTCGCGTATGCTCTAAGAATGTCCCTACAATACTTCGGACTTTGATATTTTCACTAACCCCTTTGATTCCTGAACGTAAGCAACAAACTCCACGTACAATAAGATCAACTTTCACCCCTGCATTTGATGCCTCATAAAGTTTTATGATAATTTTTTTATCTGTTAGGGAATTCATTTTAGCAATAATATGGCCATTTCCATATTGATGATGATAAGCAATTTCTTCATTGATTAAATCTAAAAATGTATCTCTTATGTCAAATGGAGAAACCGATAAATGATGATACTCTGGTTTCTCCGTATAGCCACTTAAGTAATTAAAAAAGTTGGTTGCATCAATTCCTATCTGTTCGTCTGATGTAATTAAACCTAAATCCGTGTAAATCCTTGCCGTAGCATCATTGTAATTACCTGTTCCTAGATGGACAAATCGTTGAATTACCCCTTTTTTTTGGCGCAGAACCAGGGTGATTTTACTATGTGTTTTTAAACCGGTCATTCCATATAGTACATGGCACCCTGCTTTTTCTAATTCCTTGGCCCATTGTACATTATTTTCTTCATCAAACCTTGCCTTAAGTTCTACAAGAACCGTTACCTGTTTTCCCTTTTCTGCAGCTCGTTCCAGACTTTTAATAATAGGAGAATCTCCACTTACCCGGTAAAGAGTTTGTTTGATAGCCAATACGTCTGGATCATCTGCAGCCTGTGAAATAAAATTAACGACAGGTTCAAAGGACTCGTAAGGATGATGAAGTAAAACATCTTCGTTAAGTACTTTTTCAAAAATATCTTTCTCCCCTTCTAAGTCTTGAGGGGGTTGAGGGATAAATGAAGGGACAACTAAATGTTCATGAGTCGATTGAATAGACTTATAGAATGAAAAAAGAAACGTCAAATCAAGAGGTGCCTGAATGTAATAAATATCTTTATCATGGATTTCTAGTTCGTCTTTTAAGTAATTAACCATTTGCTGATCGTGGCAGTGCTTTTGTACTTCTAATCTTACAGCTGCCCCCCATTTACGCTTCTTTAGTTCCTCTTCTATTTCTTTTAGAAGATCTTCTGCTTCATCTTCGTGGATGGTTAAGTCTGCATTTCGCGTAATACGGAAAGGCGTTACAGATTTAACCTGATAGCCTTTAAATAATTTGTGAATAAATTGGGTGATAACTTGTTCTATTAAGACGAAGGTTCTTGTCCCCTCATCCCCAGGCAACTCGATATAACGATTTAGTCCTGCAGGAACTTGTACAATTGCTAACTTTTCAATCTTAGACGCTGTATCGCCTGTGCTCTCTTGCATCTTCCCTTCAATTCGAATGGCAAGATTTAAAGATTTATTTAAAAGCATAGGAAAAGGCCGGTAGGCATCAATAGCCATAGGAGTTAAAGTAGGAAAAATCTGCTTATCAAAGTAGGCTTCTAAAAAAGATAATGCTGTAGAGGTTATTTTTGTAATTGATACAAATTTCACATGTTCCTTCGCTAATAGAGGGGCTAATTCATATATGTATACGTCATCTTGCTTGTCTACAAGAGTATGCGTTATCTCAGAGATAGCATTTAGTTGCTCCTTTGGTGTTAACCCAGCCTTGTTTTCAGGTAGATTAAATCCAGCTTTTACTTGATCCAGTAAACCAGCTACACGGACCATAAAAAACTCATCTAAATTCGAGCTGAAAATAGATAAAAATTTATATCGTTCTAATAAAGCATTTCGCTCATCCATTGCTTCTTCTAATACACGTTTATTAAAATCCAGCCAACTTAGTTCGCGGTTATTATAAAAAGAAGGACTCTCTAAATCCATTAATCTGTTGTCTGTACTTGATGTTTCCATGATATAAACCTCTCCCTTATCCAAGTATCATTATGTGTATATTTAGAAAATAACACCAGTATATGAATATGAAGTGAATTTTTTGTAAAGATAATGTAAATTTGTAAATTATAATTATGGTTAATGGATAAGTTTTACTTCTGTTAACAATTGTTCAGTTCATGTATTATTGTAAATTTTATGTTAATAATATGTGTATTTTAACAATTAGAAGGTGTCTTTGATTATCCTTAATAACAATAAAAAATGTGGGGTGAAGTGGTTATATGAAACGGGAAAGGGTATTATATAACGAAACGGAATACATTGTTTTATTTAAATATTCCTCAGGTTATTGGGAAGTAAGAGATGCCCAAAAAGAACGTTACTCTGAAGTGGAACTGGTTCATCACTCTCAGTTAAAAGACTATACCAAAGAAAATATTCACATTTCACATGCAAGATACACATAAACTTCTAATGAAAAGAGTGATAGATAAATTGAAAAGAAAAGTTGGAATTATCGACATTGGTTCTAATACGACGAGACTAGTCATATATGTACAGCCACAGAAGGGGGTACCTTTCAAAGAGGTAGAAAATATAAAAATGGGCGTGCGTTTACGAACGTATTTAAATGATGAAAAAATAGTAAGTAATGAAGGAATTTCTTTATTAATAGACACTCTTCATAGTTTCCAGTCACTGCTTCATCATTATAAAGTGACAGATATAACTTGCGTAGCTACTGCAACCATTCGTCAGGCAAAAAATAAGGAAGAGATCTTGCATATCGTTCAAGAGAAGACAGACTTTACTCTCACGCTTTTAAACGAATATGAAGAAGCTTTTTATGGTTATACAGCTGTTACCCATTCTACTGATATAAAAGAAGGAATCACGGTTGACATGGGGGGAGGAAGTACAGAAATAACCTATTTCCGCAATCGTGAACTGATTGAATATTGCAGCTTTCCATTTGGATCTTTGTCTTTAACACTTGATTTTGTGAAGGGTTCGGTTCCTAATGATGAGGAGAAAAAACAAATTCGTCAATATGTACGAGCGCAACTTGAAGGGATTCCATGGATTTTTAATAAAACGGTCCCTCTTATTGGAATGGGAGGAAGTGCACGAAATCTTGCACAACTTCATCAACACTTAATTAATTATCCTCTATCCGGTATCCATCAATATGAAATGGATGTATCAACTATTCAAGAAATAAAAGAAAAACTTAAATCGTTAACATTGACTGAATTGCAAAAGTTAGAAGGTCTGTCTAAGGAGCGTGCTGACACGATATTACCCTCTATAGAAGTATTTGATATATTACTGGAGGCATCTAAAGCGACCCAATTTATCATAAGCAAAAAAGGGTTAAGAGAAGGAATTCTATACAACAAAATCGACAAACAAGATGATAGCTCCACATCCTTAGTAGACATAGGTATTGAAGAAATTATTTATGATTTCCATATCAATATTGATAATAGTAGACAAATGATCAAAATAGCAAATGTCATCGTAGAACAAGTTAATAAAATAAACAAGATGGAAGGGTACATAACGAAACAAGATAGAATGTTGTTAGAGCAAGCATCAAGTATTTTCCACCTAGGAAAATACTTGAACGAAGAATCCAGTAGCCATCATACTTTCTATTTACTTTCTAATCGATCAATTTTAGGTTTATCTCATCGAGAGCGTGTGAAACTCGCTCTTGTAGCTTCGTATAAAGGAAAGAGAACCTTTCGCCAATATATAGAGCCTTTTAAAGATTGGTACACAAAAGAGGAACAAAAAAAGATGTGTTTACTAGGTTCTATCTTAAAAGTAGCTCAGAGCTTAAACATCACTAAACGTAATGTGGTTGATGATATAAAAATTTCCTCTAAAAATGATGGTTGGGTCATGGATATACGATGTCATGGTGATTATAAACCTGAAGAGCATCGAATGGAAAAGCAAAAAAAACACCTAGAAAAATCATTGAAAATTTCCTTAACCCCTAATTTCAATCGATAATTTTGCTATACTATTCTAAATAAACCTCCACCTAAACCAGTGGAGGTTACATAATTTTATCGAAAGTACTGATATAATTAATAGACGTTTTTATTTTATGGTATCCAAATCGGTTAATAATGCTAGTTCTACTTGATAAGAATTACTGATTTTACGAATTTCACAATAACCAGAATTATAAACATGAATAACTTTAAAACGTTTATCCATATACAAAACCTCTGTGTCAACCTTATGAATTGTCATACTTATTCATAAACCTCCTATGTTTTTTAATCCTATCATCCTAGTAAAAAACCGTTTAAATATAGATTAACTACTCATGATGGCTAAAAACATGATAAAGGGCAAGGTGTTCCTAAGAGTTGCGTAACAAAATGTAATTTTGCTCTTGAGATTATTGTATAATTTAGGAAACGTTTTCGCCAAGGATAAATTATAAATTTACATTTATATTTAAAATAATGACAATTCTTAGTACAGACATAATGATTAATACTTTTATTTAAAATAGGTTTTACTAATTAATCATCTTTCTGAAAAACGTTGACATATCAAGAATGTATAAAAAACTACATAAACGAGAAAATAGCCTGATCTAGAATTCCTACTGTCTGAACTGAACCCATTTTCCAACATAGAGAAGAACTAGGTATTTATTTTCACCATAGCACTTTATAGCTTTATAAATAGGAATTTATGTTTATTTGTCCATGTGAAAATATGATATATTATATACATATCTATAACACGACATATTATAACTAATCTAGATAATCACAAATAAAAGCTCTACTAATCCATAAAATATGAATACCATTAGGAGCGTTAGTACAGGTTACTAACGCCCTTTTTACTGTCTTCTTCACTTTAGATTTCTACACGAACTGGAGGGAGATAACATTGAGTGAAAATCAAAAGCTATGGACCAAGGAGGAAGATTTATTCCTGGAAGAACAATATGGACAGATGACGTTCCAAAGAATTGGTGAACATTTAAATCGTAGCAAAGAATCGGTTAATAAACGGATCATACGATTAAATCTTCGTAATGAAGAGACTTGCTTACGAAAAAAATGGACAACGGAGCAAGATACTTTCCTAAAAGAAAACATTCATCTCATGAACAATCGTGAAATAGGAAATCGTTTAGGTAAGAGCCCTGCTTCTGTTGCTACTCGTATTAAAATTTTAAAACTAACACGAAAAGAAACACTTCGTAGATGGACGGAGCAAGAGGATGAATATTTACTAAAATATTATGGATCCAAATCTCTTGGACACATATCCAGACGCCTACAGCGAAGTATACCAGCGTTAGAGTCTAGATTAAATCGCTTAGGTATATATGGAGTAAGGGCTCATACAGGAAATATTACGGTGTATGAACTAGCAAAGTGCCTTCAAATTGATGTTCATACCATTTATAACTGGATTCAGAAAAATAGATTGCCCTATAAAATCACGAGGGCAAAAACACGAAAATTTATAGGGATCGATGTATTGGCCTTTTGGAAATGGGCTGAACAGAATAAAGAACTTCTTAACTTTTCTAAGATACCTAGAAATACTCTAATTCCAGAGCCTGATTGGGTAAAGAAACAAAGAAGATGTGATTATTCTAATCGTCCTAAACATGAAAATAAAAAATGGACAGAAGAAGAAGATGCTCGTCTATGGTATATGTTCTACGAGGAAGGTCGTACTCAACAAGAAATCGGCCAACTAATAGGACGATCAAGGCATGGGGTTCAACGAAGATTAAACCGATTACGCAAAAAGAAATTGACCAGTTAAAATCCTTGTCCTTCACTTCTTTTAAATTATGGGTATTTCATTTTATAAATTCAAATAGAATCACTCGGAAGAAGTTCTTTGTCCTTTTTTTAAAAAAATAATTACAAACAGAAGATTTAGTTGTAAAATTCACGATTATGATTAATAATTAGTCTATCTTATATAGAAAAGGTGATAAAAATGGTAACAGAAGATTTAACTCCATTTACTTTAGTTAAAGACTTAATTGTTTTACCAACACCTTGTAATGATGTTATCTACTATCCTGCTAACTTAGCTACCTTAGGAATTCAAGGGAAATACTCTGTTTTTCAAACTTTAAGTCGTAAAAGTGGGCTAGCTTATATAGCTATTACTCAACCTGATACAACTAAATTTATATTAGCTGGGTCTAGAAATTCAATGAATGAATTATATCAATCTATTCCTTGGCCTGAATATGAAATCACGAATGAAGACCATACGTTTTATTATAAAACAGCTCCCTCATTCCAAGCATTAGAAGATTATTTTAATAATCTTAAGAAACACTAATTCATTGTACGGATGGCAGTACAAGAAAACCTTATTCCAGATGAATATTCATAACAAAGACCGCCCATTAATTTTAGTGTATCAGGCGGTCTTAACTGTATTCATGCTATATGATTATGACAAAAATAAGTAGTTGTTCGTGAATATAGATAATCATTCACTTGTTTTAGAAAAAGTTTTATCTATTAACTTGAATGATGAAAAGTAATCCATAAAAGTATATATTTTCAAATAAGAACATTTTCTTAAAAAGCCCTTCGGCTTTTAGTACCTAAAAGTTAATTCATTCATTAATCTATTCAAAGCAATTTGTAAAATTTCATACTCCGTATGCTCTTTTTTTAGCTGTAACTCTCTCCAGCCTCCTCCTTGATTCAATAAATTTCTAATACGATTACACAAGTCAATTTCAGGATTTAAGAGATTTATTTCTTTTATGGCTTCTGTTTGCTTAGACATCAAATCAGCTCCCTTTTGAATTTATAAAGATTTTCTTCTATTCTAAAAAGGAAAAGTCCTTAAGAGTTGAATGTAGTTAATTTGTGGTTACTCGCTTGTGAAATTTTACTTTTTAATGGTTGTTTATATAAATGGCCTTAAGTAAAAAATAATGTGCGGATATTCGTTTCTTCATATACAAATTGATAAGCTTATCAAGATCTTGACTACATTGGATTGTTTTTTTATTTAAAAGTCCATAGTTCATACCTAAATCTATTAATTCTCTTCTCTTGTTAAGAATACACTCTGATAAATCAATCAATTGACCTACTTCACTTACTTTCGTTAACATTATCTCTTCTCACCCCATTAGAATTTGTTAGTCCCTAGTAAAGCATCTTGTAGGTTATGAAATAGAGACAATAAAACTAGTATGAATAAGGAAAGACAAAATGAAAACAGTTTCTACAAAATATATCAAAACATTACAAAATAAGACGATTCTTTTTCTAATGTATATCACCTTTGTCATTATAAATAACCGCACTTAAAAGTAAAATATCTTTCTCAGATGTATCACCTTTTTTGCTCTTGCTTCTAATTTCACAATGCTAAATAAAAAGAACCAACACAAGGTTGTGATTGAAAACTATTTTATCCATTTATAGTTATTTCATCAAATATTAAGCTCTTCCAAAAAGTAATTATTAATGATATAAAATTATCTATATATTCAGCAATGCTATAGTTTTTTTATTTATATTACATATTATAATAATCTATATTTTAAAATACGCTGCTAAAAAAGGGTCTTTTTGTCACTATTAAGAACAACTTTAAAAAACAGACGACCAGAAGGTCGTCTGCTCTTCAAAAATGGCATGTTTGTTAAAACTACAAGGTCAATCCTAATTGTATTCCTTTATATAAACCTGGAGTTGACAGGAAAACGCATTTAAATCAAAAATATCGGTAAGTAGATATAATTCTAAACAGTGAATTACATGTAATTTGTTTTCAAGTATAAAGTTCTTTAATTGAAGCATTTTCTCATTTCGATTTTTATTTGTGTAGGATAAAGTTAAGTAATTTCCTGTGGGAAGGATAGAGAACAAATCTTTATTTTTAAGATAATCCTCTTTATTTATTAATTCAAAAACAAATGTTGGTGTTGGATGACCTGTTTCATCAATATAGTATAGAGTTCCACTCTCATAAATGCTTTTTATTTTATAGTTCTCCATTAAACAATCTAAAGTCGAATAGTCTAATAAATCCGACGACTCTGTTCCTTCAGTAGAAGGTGTAGTCATCAAGTAACGCTCTTGAAAATGTGTTACTTTAAAATCTTCATCATTCATTATATTGAATGAATCATCGATTCTCTTCCTGAGAATATCGATTTTATTTTTAGCTGAGTTTAATTGATTTATTTGTGCATCAATATCCTTCTTCTTTTGCTCTAAGAAAAATAGCAATTCTTCAGTATTTGCAGAAGAAAAAATTTTTCGCATTTCTTCAATACTTACATTCAATTGACGTCCAGCCTTAATAATATCAATATGGATAAATTGTTCAGCAGAATAATATCTATAGCCAGTACTTTCATTAATGTATGCAGGCATAAGAATTTTTTCTTTATGATAATATCTTAAAGCTTTAATGGATAAATTCTTAAGTTTGGAAGTTTCACCTATGGAATATAGTTTAGACCTTTTTTTCATATTACCCCTCGCATAAAATCCTAATTAGTCATAGCAATTATGATATTGACAGGTTTTAAATAAGAATTCCTCTAATTAAAAGATATAGGTAGGTGTTTATTGAAATTTATATTGTGACAATCTGACACAACCCAGTTGATAAATACCTTCAACTGGGTTGATTCTAACATATCTCCTTAAAAGAGCTTAACAGGTAACTGTTTCAAACCACGAATTATAAGACTTTGCCGCCATTCTAATTCAGGCAGTTCAGCTGCAAGAGTAAGATCCGGGTATTCCTCGAGCAAAACCCGAATGGCAATTTCCCCTTCAAGTCGTGCCAGTGGAGCACCTAGGCAATAGTGAAGACCTTTACCAAACGCAAGATGCGGACTTTTCTCTCTTGTAATATCGAGAGTATCAGGTTTCGCAAACACCGCCGGATCATGATCAGCTGATGCAAGTGAAACAATAACGTGGTCCCCCTTCTCAACCTGCTGGCCCATAAACGTAAAGGATTCTTTCGCCCAACGGTCTGTACTGAACTCAACCGGTCCGTTAAAACGTAGCAATTCTTCAATAGCCTGAGCCACAAGGGAAGGGTCTGCTTTTAGCAACGCAAGTTGCTCTGGATGTGTAAGCAGAGCCAGTAAACCGTTAGCAATGAGATTTACAGTCGTTTCATGTCCCGCCACAATAAGAAGCATAACGACTCCATACAATTCACTTACGGTTAACCGTTCTCCTCCTTCCTCAACTTGAATTAAATAAGACATTAGATCTTCTTGAGGAGAAACACGCTTTTGTTCGGTCAATTTCTCCAAATAAGCCATAAATTCCATATTAACTTCGTCATACTGAGAATCATCATTTATATCCACTAGTACGTTGGACCAGCGTTGGAAATCAAGCTGATCTCCAGATGGGATGCCAAGCAATTCACAGATGACTCTAATTGGAATCGGAAAGGCATAAGCTTTAATAAAATCAACTGTTCCCTTGTTCCACATGAGCTTAGCTTGTTCTCTTGCAATTTCCTCAATGCGCCCTCTTAACTTCTCAATCCTTTTTGGTGTAAATCCACTTTGTACTAGGCTGCGTAAGCGATGGTGATCTGGCGGGTCAACAAAAAGCATGCTTTGAGCCATTGGAGGTAAATTTTCATCTGTCATCTCGTCAGGAAAGACGGTCCGCATATCTTTTATAAACCTCTTATCTTTTAATACGGCTTCTGCTGCCTTATACGTAAAAGCCATCCATGTATTGTTTCCGTCGTTAAGCATCTTCACTTTTGCGAAAGGTTGGTGTGGGCGAATTTTTTCATAATAATCATAAGGGTTTTGGTGGAACTGTTGTGAAAATAAATCAAGCGATTTAATATCCATAAATATTGCCCTCCTTTTCTAAACTCCGTCCTTTTATCATATCTGCATGTTTAAGCATTCTTTTCCTTAAATCACGACAGCACATAACTAGTGACAGGTATATTCTCCGTTAGAAATATACTAACCTTCTGTATGTCACAGGACTTGTCAATAGCTACTGTCTGATAGTACCGTACGAAGGTATGCCGATAAGGTTTTATTGATGAAATGCATATCTGTTATGAATTTATCAACGTTTTCCGTCGTATTAATGAGTTGCTTTATCTCTGGATAAAAACTTTTTCGAACTTTACAATATAACACAATCCATATCCAAACACCCCTTCTATTAATTTATAACTTAAGTTTAATGTCTACCCTAAGAGGAGAGTCAATCTTGTTTTTTGTAGAAGGATCTGATAGGTTAAATTTTTGTTTTTCTACAGGACGAATAATACTTAGCAGAGTTTTAACAAAATACTTTATTGATTACTCTTAATACTAATCTAAAATACCTTTTATTTATTAATATATTGTGGCTTTTTAACCTAATTCACATCATGTGAACCTTTACTTGGGGCTACAACAAAAAATCTACCTCTTTAGTATGAAATAAGGTTTAATCAAATGTCCACCCTACATTGGACTGTAAACAAAAAGAATTCATTTTGAGATTGATTATTCAGCATTTACAAAAAGTTAGATTATTATCTGTCTGCATTGTTTCACAACGGCACCCGATTGTGGAGAATTTTTATAAATAAAAGGATTCTTTATATGACCCATTTTTCCTAGCACGCTAATTAATATGGGAATTATTGTAGGTTTTTGGTTTCATTTTCCTTATAGTATATTGTGAGAAAATTTTTTTTGTAGTATCCTATCATCGATTTGGATGCCGTCGAAGTAATGAACCTAGTTTATTGTTTGCAAAGAAAATTCCTCTATTTGTTTCAGAGACAACATTATATTCCAAATCAAAAAATAAGGGAGGGATAGGATGTCCAGGTTTTATAGACATATCGTTTTATCTGTACTTTTTTTGTTTTTGGTCACGGGAATGATTTCACCGGCACAAGCACAGTCTGATTCAAATGGCGGAGGTTATTGGCTCCCAAACAACAAGGAGAAGATTGAAAAGGCAACTAAACTTATGAAGCAAGGCAAGTCTGTTGAAGAACTTGGGATCAAGCAAGATTTGATCCAGAAAAAAGAAGGCATCCAGACATTAGATAAATTGATGGAAGAAGACCAGCAAAGTGACACAACATACAGAGCGAACATGGCGCCTCCTATCAAGACGGCAGACGGATGGACACCCCCTGACTTCGACTATGATCATATCCTGACTACAGAAGAATGCCAGAGAAATCCAGACAGCAGTTCAGAAACAGGGTATATCAAGAACCGGTATTCCTTCTGTTGGTCCCACGTCGCAACATATCAAGTCCCAGTAAAATGCATTGGTGGGTTCTGTTTTTACGAAGGCGTTCAATTTCAATTCACTGAAATAGGTTATGGCTCCAACCAAAGCCGGAAAATGAGGGTCTATTATACACTTGATGATATCCTCGTGACCCATCCATCCTTGAATGGAGCCAAGTTGAAAATTGATATGGTATGTGAATCCAAGGTGAACGCAGGTGACTGTAAAGAGGATCCCGACTTTCCGCCGACGGAACGAACAATCGCCCAATGGAAAAACACGAACTTCAGTACAGAAATTTTCACATCAGAAGCACCCCCACCAACTGATGCAAACCCTGATCAGTTAGGGTACATGGAATTTTGGCCAAAACTTACCCTTACACATGCGCCAAGGAAATTCAAAAAGAGCATTGATGGTATTAAACAGACCGTTCGTTACGATTCTGCAAAATATATGTTTGCTTTCCCTGATCAATATTTCTGGCAAGGAGCCGTATTCAGTAAAGCCACACCAATCTTCAATGTTCCGGTCACGAAGCCGGAATTTTCGATGTTAGCCGAAGCTGGCCAGCATTGGAAGCTTGCGATGGATCACCCGGAACAGACGAAGCCTCAAATGGTTGGAAAGAAAATACCGGGAGCTGTGGGAGACAGCACACTGACACGGATGTATACGAAACGTCATCAGGATGAATATAATCGCAATAGGAACAAGACAAGAAGGACTTGTGATAGGGAATTCGGAGATGAGGATCGGACCGGCAAGCAGTGTGACGAATATCCGTTTGCTTCCACCTGGGAAGGTTCGGCGACCAATGGATCGGATAATTTTTCAGTAAAAATGATTTCAACCGAATCGAACGGCGCTGCAGGGACATGGCTTGGTGCCTGGTACGCCTATGATAGGATTCTGGATGGGGATACTTTCAATGTGCAGGTCGAAGCCCCTGAGAAAATAGCGACGATCCGATCGCAAGGCCAGCCTCAGGACGGACAGGATAACCGATCAAGTGATAACTTCACGATCGGGAATATCCCTTCTTATGCGACCAAGTTACAATGGAAAATCGTCGACGGCCCTACTAATGCGAAATTCGATGTCATGAAAGACATCAGCTTCGGCATCGACGAAACGATTTTCAATGACCTTACAGACGGATCCGAGACAGAAATCAAAACGAGCGAAGATTTCTACATTGCCAGACCGGAAAACACCGATGGAAAAAGCTTCACTGTCGAAGTTTATGCAATCCCATAATAATAACTTAGAGGCTATAGATAGAGAAAATTTAACTTCAAAATAGTATCAGTGAAAACATAACAAAAAACCCCTTATAAAAGGGGTTTTTTGCATGTGATTTCCAATAAAATGTTTTATGTTAGCTGGAAACGCATGATATATAAAGGCTCCTTCTTCAACTTACTACCAACTACTATCATGAAAGCTGAAGAAGAGGATTTTTACCACTGTCGACTTCACAGGGATATGATCATTTTGCTAAAACGTCATGATAATCTTCATTATGCTCAATTTTACCCTTTACAAAAGAACATGATGGGATAATCTTTTTCCCTTCTTCCCGAGCAAATTCGACTATTCTTTTAACTAATGCTTCTCCAACTCCTTGACCCCGCAGACTGTCTGAAACAAATGTGTGATCTACTATAATTTTATCTTTCCCAGTTGGAACATAATGTATTTCTGCATCTTTTTTACCCTGCTCTCCTATATAAAAAGTGTTGGTATCTTTTTTAATATTGATCATTTTAATATTTCCTCCCTCTAATAAGATAAGTTTTTTTATATTATGGCTCTTTTTTAATCCTCATAAACTTTTTAAATGGCTAGCATTGAATCGTATCGTCCCCCTGATTAATGGCTAAGTTACCTTTGAGATATATTATCCCATTTGATGTGACTTCTATATTTGTCTTATCTTTAGGTACTTCTTGTTCCCCCTTATCCTTTCTTATATATTCCAATGCACCACTTGAGCATTGGAATATATGTTGCTTTTGAATAAAGTAGAACTGTTTTAAAAAAAGTGGCTTCTATCATGCTTTTATTGGATGAAAATGATCAAACTTTTTTACAAACCAACAACTGTAATTTTTCCTTATATTCCCGGATCATCATTCGCAGGAACCCCTTCTCTCATATTCCTTTATTATGAAAATAAATGACTGCAGAGGAAGTATTAGTACAAGTAGCATCCCTATGTTTGATATGCTGCTTAGTTATTAATTGTTTTTCTTCAAAATAAATAGTAGTTAAAGGGTTTTATCATTCAATTAATGATATAGATTCTCCATATGTTCTTCTTTTTGCTATCTATAAAATTACTCCATCTTTCTCCCTGGCTGATATAATCATTAAACGTAGCATTCTTTACTACAATATGACCTCCACATTCATCTGCCAATTGTTTAGCAGACTCTTCATCGATGGGAAATGCTAACGATTCATCATTAGTAAATTCGTAACTGGATACCTCTTTCTTTTTTACGTTCTTATACGAATGATATACATAATATAATTTACCTAACTTTATAAAATAGTATGGATACTCTCTGTTAGGCAACTTACTTCCCTCCATTTCTGCATCCTTCAATTGCTTTATAAGTCACTATTACTATCTTACTTGGACCTAAAAAGGTAAAATCCTTCTACGCTAAAGGGGTTCCTTTTTCATGTGTTCCGGAAAGCGTGATTATGTTAACTACGGGCATATATGGTATACATTAAAAACAGAAAAACTCCCTGAATGCGTTAAGGAAGTTTTTCTGCTACATTTATTTCATTGAAGGATCAAAACGTTACAGCTTCTTGAATAGTTTGCTCTGGTTACGATGTTTTAATTCATATAAAAAGCAAATAATATAGACTGCTGTTAATTCATAACTCAAGGAAATAGCTAGTCCCTTTACAAAAACTTTCATACTGGTGTTTTACCTAAAAGTATAAAAGTCTTGTAAGTCACTCTTTTTTTTCATTTTTTTTCAAACGTTCTCCTAGCCCATCCATAATGATTTTAATAAATTCTTTTTCTGAAATACTGCAATAAGATTCAAGTGGCTTCAATACTGAATCGGGACGGATTTTTATTTCGATTATATTATGAGTACATCTTCTAATTTCCATCCACTTTTCGTCTGTTAATTGAAATGATAAATGCGCTCCCATAACATTCTCTCCAACTTTCTCTAATTTGTTTGTATTAGGACTTTTAAATGTTTATAAATTAGATAAGAGTAAGCCTTTTTACTACTTGTGCAATAATAAATGTAACCCCTACGGATATTTCAGTAGAAATTACAAATGCAAGAAACATCCATTTCTTATTTTTTGTTTCTTTATAAATGATGTAAATGTTATAATTTCAATCGTTACTCAAATAATAATTTCTTGATAATTCTCCTAATATATTCACTTTCCTTTGTAGATAGAACAATAAAAATGTTTCATTAATTTTATACGGTATATTTGATTCTGCTTTAAAACGTTAAAGGAATACAGTCGAGGGTTTTCTTTAAATTGTTGAAAATATATTAACACCATCAAAATAAAAAAAGTAAATTAATCCTTTTTGTGGATTAACTTACTTTTAATTTGTTTTTAACCATATTTTAATGCTTTGTTATACTTATTGGAATATAATGGAACTACCAACTTGATTATCCTTTTTTAACTTGCTTTTCACCTAAAGCAAGTTTTTCTTTGTTTACCTGCTAAACCTTAAGAAAATTGTATAGATTACACTGTATCACACACTATTCCATATATCTTTATCCTAATTTCTACGTGATATTAATAAAGTAAGCAACAAGCTTAATTAAGTAGCCCTCTCAAGCGCATAATATATTCACTAAATGAAAAACCCACTATTTTTGGAGAGAAAAACATCAAATATAGGGATTTAATATGCAGAGAAACGCTCTCTGAGGAAATTAACTTTGTTCTTACATTAGGAATCATTCAATGCAAATTTCAGCGCTTTAGAAACTTTAATTTTATTGCTATAAATGATTTTCATTCAAAAAATTGACCATTTATTCTCTCCAGAGTCCGTTACCATACTGGATTTTCTCCAATGTTCTGGAACTTTTAAGGTAGGTGGTAATTGTGTATGTATATTTCCCTTTGCTGCATTCACCTGTGCCTGTGTAAGAAAGATGCTTCCTATAAGGTTCGCACCACTTAAATCGGCATCTCTGAAGTCAGCACCAATAAGGTCCGTTAATCGAAGATCAGCATCTCTAAGATCGGCAGCTATAAATAATGCTCCCCTTAAATTGGCTCCTCTAAGATTAGCTTTTCTGAGCTTAGCACCAATATAGTCACTACCACGCTTGAATTTCTTTCCCAACTTTTTATTAGCTGTTTTAGGACGTACTAATTCACTTGTACGTAAAAGTAAGTCCTTAACTTTCATTCTATGTTCATGTACATCAATTTTTAAAATATCCCCTGGACTTTGTTTTGTCAGATGTTCAGTTTCTTCAAAGGAAACTCTTAAATCGTTGTGAATCGGCTTTGTAGTCTGAAATTCAAGTGCCTCACTTAAATACCAAAGCATTTCATGAAGCTGTTGAATAATTAGAAATACATCAAACATTTCCTTCGCCCTAGCTTTATTATCTCTCCAATCATTTCCCCCATAAATAATTTGAGAAACTCTTTGACCAGCTCCGAAACATTCATATGCCACACAACCTCGAAAGCCTGTAGTTATAAGGTTTCTGTGAATTGAACATGAATAGTTTGACTGTAAATGACGACAGGGTGTTCCACTATCTTTGTCAAATGCAAAATCAGTAGACCTTGTATACCGTAAAGCTACACAACATAAGCCAAAACAATTTAAACAGTCGGAACGTAAATTATTTCGAATATCATTATCTACTTCTAATTTATTAGGCAAAATAACCCATTCCTCTCGTTATTCTTACTTCAATTTTATCTTAAGAGTAATGAATATGAAAAGTATGATAATTGTGAATATTACAGTTAATTAATACATAGTATGCCAAATCAGTTAACATAATCACTTTTATTTATGTTAATGCTTTGCAAGCTGTATTTACTCTACTGATTTGAGTTCCAATTACAACTGTAGCATCTAGTTCGACACAATGTGTTACTTTGGGAACTATTCACTTGAATACGTAGAAGAAAAAGTAGAGAAAGCACATTACTTATTATTTAAAAATGAAAAGAAGTTAAAATTAAATTGTCATGAATGAAAATGATTATTAGTATCAATACTATTAATAAATAAGGGTAACCATCTTCCTTATGGTTACCCTTATTTATCAAACTTCTGGTATAAATGTTTTGCAATCTGTATCTTGACTATTTGAAGCCTGTTTGCCTTTATGGCTGACAACATAAATCTCATCCGCAGTACATTTGTTGCCAGAATACCAATATTTACAGTTGTTTACTTCACAAAGAATATTTTGCTCCATATTATCACACCTCCTCTTTTGTTATGATTAACAAATTGGAGGTTGTTAATACTGGCCTTTTATCAAGTTTGCATACCTCCATAAATCTAAGACTAGTAACAAAAAAGACCGCCAATATCGGCGATCTTTTGAACTTATCTAAAGAAACTAAGCCACATCCTTAATCTCAGTGATTTTATTAATAAATAGTTTATCTTTAAGTCGTGATAGCAACACACCATCTACTCCATATCTACCTGCATTTAAAGCAGAAACAAGAATAAACATAGACAATAAAACAAGTTGTACATTGGTACTTGTTGAACCACTAAACAAATAAGAAAAATTCATAACAAGGCCAAAGAATACGGCTGTTTTAGTAAAGCAACCAATCAATAAACCTATCCCGACTAGTAATTCTCCCCAAGGTACTAATGTATTAAATAGTTCTACATGAGGAATCGCTAGGTTTTCTAGAAAGACAACCCACCATCCCTGAACTGCCGGGTGATCTCCAGTTGCTTGTGCTAATGTTCCTTTCAAAAAACCAGAAGCATCAAACTGTCCGCCTGCTATTTTCCCCCATCCAGCCATTAACCATGTATATCCAAGATATACACGTAACACAGCCAAAAGTATAGAGACCTTCTTGTTTTGTCTTAAAACCTCAATAAACATGTTGTTTCCTCCAATAAATAAAAATATAAGTACTAAAATATAATAGCATGATTGAAAATGAATATCATTATCATTTTATAAAAAATATGTAAAAACTCCGACAGCCTTCTTAAAAAATATAGTATTTTCCAAGAAAGGTAATAAAAAAGGCTTCCTTAAAACTCGAAGCCCTTTAATTTAAGTCATTAAGAGCCGTAAAGAGGAAATTTAAAATTTGACACTAATACACTACTTACGTGCTTGAAGACTCTCTTCAAACATATCGATAATATGAAGGAGCCTTTCAGCTCCTCGAAAAACATGATCAGCCAGAAGAGGAAAATTATTTGTACCTGGTAGTTGACAGGTTAAGATTAAACCTACACTTTTCTCTTAAAAGCAAATATACCTGTGGCTGCTTGTTGGACTTCTGAATTGAATCTTTTTATTTGCTCCGGACCTGTTTGATTAGTAAATGAATGGAACTACTGTATAGAAAGAAGATATATTAATTAGCCCTCTTTAATTTTTAACACTACATATTGGTAATAGATCAACAAATGTAAATTGAGTATTGCGGCGTTATTTTTGCTAAAAGCACACAGGGTTTTAGGCTTCTCATACTATTTTTCTCATACTATAAAATTGTTTTTACTATATTTTTGAGGGATGGAATAAAAAATTTTTATTTCAGCCTTTTTATTACAAAAAGAACAGGTATGTTTAGAGTAGTGAATCTTCTTTACATGGGGAATTTCAAGGCGTATAAGTCCCTCCTTCACATGTTGATTACATACCATCAGCATATGCTTCACATTTTCCACCTCTTTTTCTTCTAGAATTTTATATAAATATATGAGACAAGCAATAGTATTTATGAATACATAAATACTATTGCCTAAAGGTTATAATTCTCTGCAAACCTCTTATTCATATAAGCGTTCTTTTTGATGGTGTCTTCCGAAAAGCGACCTTATACAAACTAGAAATGTATACGATATACAGTTTGAAAACAGAGGAAATTACTTGATTAATTTCGTCAAGCTATAAGTAATTCTATTAAAAATATAAATTATTTCCTAATCTTATTGACAGTTTATATGTGAATGTAGCATTATAAATAAGAATGAAAATCATTATCATATTTACTGGGGGATAAAATATGCGTACATATTCAAAAGTTGTACTTGCCTTGTTAACTGCTCTCTTTTTAGTTTTCATGGCTGCTTGTGGCAGTAATGGAGCTTCAAAAGAAGAGTCAAGTTCAAAGAAAGAGCAAACTTACACAATCAAGCATGCAATGGGAAAAACAGAGATCCCTAAAACACCTAAGCGTGTTGTGGTTTTAACAAATGAAGGAACAGAAGCCTTGCTAGCAATGGGTATTAAACCTGTCGGGGCCGTGCAATCTTGGTTAGGTGATCCTTGGTATGACCATATTAAGGATGATATGAAAGGTGTTCAAGTTGTCGGTACTGAAAGTGAAGTTAGCATTGAAAAGATTGCAGCATTGAAACCAGATTTAATTATCGGGAATAAAATGCGTCAAGAAGCTGTTTATGATCAATTAAGTCAAATTGCACCAACCGTATTCTCGGAGACATTAAGAGGAGATTGGAAAGAAAACTTTGAGCTATATGCTAAGGCTGTAAACAAAGAAGAAAAAGGAAAGAGAGTATTAGCTGACTTTGATCAACATGTTAATGATGTTAAAGAAAAGCTTGGTGATAAAGTGAATCAAGAAGTATCAGTTGTTCGCTTTATGCCAGGAACAGCTCGTATTTACTACACCGATTCTTTCTCAGGAGTAATTTTTAAACAATTAGGATTTAAACGTACTCCAGAGCAAGAAAAAATGTTTAAAGATAATAGCAAACTAGGTAACCTTGCTATAGATGTTGGAAAAGAAGTTATACCTAAAATGGACGGGGATGTTATGTTCTACTTTACATATGCTCCAAAAGGTGACAATGAAGGTGTAACTATGGAAAAAGAATGGACTAAGGATCCACTTTGGAAAAACTTAAAAGTTTCTAAGACTGGAAATGTGCATAAGGTTAGTGATGCAGTTTGGAACACTGCTGGTGGGGTAATTGCAGCTAATCAAATGTTAGATGAACTTGAGAAAATAATGGTAAATAAATAATTTATGATTATATTTTTATGTTATAATGATAATACCCTTATAGAGGGTTTTCATTAACCGAAAAAACCAGCTATTTTATATAGCTGGTTTTTTTGTTCCCTGAAATATAGTAATACTTAAAATAATTCCTTCCTGTAAAAGTGATTATGTCAACTGGTTACGTCGTTCTTATCAGTCAAATTTATAAATATTTTAGCTAATTCCACAGGTTTTTCCCAATGTGCATTATGTCCGGCAGAAATTTCAACGTATTCCCAGTTTTCTTGTTTAGCTCTCTCAGCAAATTGATTGATGGGTTCCAGAACAGGATGACTACTTTTTTGGGTGCAGTTAATAAATGCACGCGGAATTTGTCTCAGTTCTGCTTTATTCATTAATTTAATCTTTTGTTCAAATGTTTTAAAGGGATGATCCGTATTATAGATTGGTCCACTATCAGATTTTGGAAGTTTGAACCCTTCTCCTTTTGATTGAACAATCTCTTTTGTTTGTTTTACGAATGATTCTGAGTATAGATCATTAATTGATTGATTATCTTCAAGTATTAGAGCGTCAAAAAAGATTAGTTTGGAAATACGATGTAGTAATTGATCTGCAGCACCAATAATGATACCACCACCGTAGCTGTGTCCTACTAAGTAGATGTTGTTTAAATTCTCAAAGAGTATGGTGTTTACTACGTCAGTAATATATGTTTCTAAGTTAATATCAGGTGTTAAAAGATGATTTCGATCGCCTAATCCGGTTAAGGTCAAGGCAAAAACTGCGTTTCCTTGTTTTGTTAGTTCTTTTTCAACTTCCCTCCATGCCCAGGCTCCACCAAAAGCTCCATCACAAAGGACAAAGGTAGCCATATACTCACCTCATATATTAATTTTTTATAGTTAACCTATGTATTCATTTTTAAGTATTGATAACCTTTTTAGTTTGTTAACAATTAATAGCTATAAAGCACATTATGGTAACTAGAATTAAACGCTTTATACATATAAAATACACGTATCTAAGCATTTTGAAAGGAGTTATTCACTTAATGAATCTCCCTAATGGAGTAACTGGTTTTTATAGTTCAATAGATAATAAACCGAATGAAATAGATAAAAATCATTTTAAAAGTATATGCTTCAATTTGGTTAGAAAAAATCAAGGGAAAATACTAAAGATTGATGAGGCAAATTTAGCAAGTAATTTTTCAAAGGTAAAAGTGGATGTTTTTAACCGAGAGATCTATGTGTTACTCAATGCATATTATCCTTTTCTAGCTCTTGCTTCTACTGTTGAATTTCAACATATCAATTTTATTGATGTTCCTGTCTTATCAAAGGATTTTATGCCATTCTATAAAGTTTTAAGTAAAGAAGAACTTAATGAACCTTTAGATATAAGAAGAAGCAAAGGAAAAGTAAGCTTAGAAAATAAACATAACCTGGACAACAGTGAATTAGAGCAAATCTTTTATTGGAAACCAAAGACTGTTGGGGAAGTTATGTTCAACTTCTGGGATTAATTTTACAAAATAAGCTTCTTTTACTACAAAAAAATTATTTCCGATAATACGTTTTATGTTAACTAATTTTGTATTAGATATATACCCTAAAAATCAGAAAAAACGACTGTCTTCAGTAAGAAAGAGAAGGGCAAGCCCTTCTCTTTTTTCTATTCGATTCTGTTTTAAACGTTAAAGAAATAAAGTTAAGGGTTTTCTTTGAGCTAATGAAATTATTTTAATGCTTTGTTATACTCCTTGAATTATAATAGAGTATTTAAATCGCTCATCTTTCTTTCAACTTGCTAAGGAAGTAATACTACACTAATATTGACAGGTACAACAATTGATTTTTAAATAAGAGGTGTATCAATGAAGCTAGATGAGTTTACAATTGGACAAGTATTTGAAACTAAGTCCCTTAAATTAACAAAAGAAGATATTATGAGATTTGCAAAGGAATTTGACCCTCAATATATGCATTTAGATGAAGAAAAAGCGAAACAAGGGAGATTTAATGGAATTATTGCTTCTGGAATACATACAATGGCGCTTTCATTTAAGCTTTGGATTGAACAAGGTATGTACGAGGAAGATGTTATTGCTGGAACAGAGATGAATAATATTAAATTTATAAAACCCGTTTATCCAGGCGATGAATTGCATACTATTGTCAAAGTTATTGATAAAAAAACGAAAAAAAGTGAAACGGGAATCCTTACTGTCTTATTATCTACTTATAATAAAGAGCAAAAAGTATTTGAAGGTGAGTTGTCGGTACTGATTAAAAGATAAGTTCTTATTGAAAAAGAAGAAATCCAAAAACTTTGTCGACAATAAGTTAAATCAAAAGGAGCAGTATTGTTAATGTACTGCTCCTTTTATTTGAATAAATCCCGAGATAGTTAAGGATTAAACGTTAAAATAATATTTAACCTATCAATTAGTCCTTTTACTACATTTTTATCTATATCGACAATTTTTTAAATAGCAACACAGCATTATGTCCGCCAAAACCAAAACCATTAGAAATAGCATAGTTTATCTTTGTCTTAGTTGCATGATTTGGCGAATAATCTAAATCACAATCCTCATCCGGTGTTTCATAATTAATAGTAGGAGGAACTATATCTTCCATAATACTTCTGAGGGTTATTACAGCCTCAATCCCACCAGCTGCCCCAAAAAGATGTCCAGTCATTGATTTCGTGGAACTTACCTTTAAGTTATAAGCATGAGCACCAAAAACACTTTTAATCGCTTTAGTCTCTGATTTATCTCCTTCAGGGGTGCTTGTCCCATGCGCATTTATATAATCCACTTCAGTGGATTTTATATTCCCCATGTCTAAAGCCAATCTCATGGCATTTGCAGCTCCGGTATAATCAGGGGAAGTTATATGATAGGCATCTGTTGTGGAACCATAGCCTACGATTTCTCCTAAAATTGTTGCTCCTCGTTCTCTTGCGTGTTCATACTCTTCCAAGAATAAAACACCTGCTCCTTCAGACATGACAAAGCCATCACGACCTCTGTCAAATGGGCGACTTGCCTTTTCTGGAAAATCATTAAAAGTGGACATTGCTCTCATTCTTGAGAACCCAGCAAAAGCCAGTGGGTTAATAGGAGCCTCAGCCCCTCCAGCTAATATGCCATCGGAATATCCATGTCGAATATTTAGAAAAGCCTCACCAATTGCTTGATTTCCTGTTGCACAAGCAGAAACAGGTGAAAAGCTAGGTCCCTTAAAACCCGTTTTTATAGAAATAATTCCCGAGGCCATATTACTAATCATCATAGGAACCATAAATGGAGAAACTTTTCTTGGTCCTCTTTCAATTAAAGCCTTATGATTATCTAATGAAGTATTAATTCCCCCAATACCGGAACCAATATAGACCCCTAATCGCTCCTTATTCAAACTTTGTAAATCTAGATTCGCCTGTTCTAAAGCTTGTTGAGCAGCAGCAACAGCATATTGTGCGAATAAGTCATATTTTCCTAATTCTTTTTTATCGAGATATTGCTCTCCATCAAAGTCGGTAATATAACCTGCAATTTGGGTGTTAATATTATTAAAGTCATCAGACTTAATTTTTTTGATACCTGACTTACCTTCTTTAATATTCTCCCAGAACGCTTGAACCGTATTCCCTAACGGTGAAACGACTCCATATCCTGTGACTACAACTCTTCGTGACATCAAAAACACTCCTCCTCTAACCTTCTTTTTTACATACAATTCAATCTCTACTTGCAAGTATTGCTGGCATTGCCTCGATAAGGAGTTTTGTACCTACTCCTACGTTATGAATATTGTTTTCTCTGATAATAATGGTTATCGCCTACCCCATGCACCCGAAGCTTCTAACATTGCTTTTGTAAGATTATCTACAAGTTTGGACTTCGTCTCCTTGAGGTGGTGTCAAGAGAATGCAGCGAATAACCTAGCCTAGATAAACCGTGCCATTCTATACATAATTCGAGGAAGGACCGTGGCTAGTTTTTTTAGCACCCTCATTTGCTCATCGCTCGACTCGCGCTGTACGTTCTCTAATCGAACGAGCCATCACCTTGCGAGGTAGCAACCTCGGCAGAGATGTTACGAACCGATGGACAGCTCCTGGAATAATTAACGTCTTTCCGCGTAAGAAATCGCGATACGCTTCGTCCGCCACCTCCCCGACCCCCATGACGCCACTTTTGTATAGCTTCGAAGATCCCAATTCCGCACGACCAATAAAGCCGGTTGCTGTCGGACCCGGACAAAGTGCTGTCACAGTAACGCCTGTGCCACTTAGTTCGTTCTCCAGAGCTTCGGTGAACGAAAGCACGTACGCCTTCGTCGCGAAGTAAACTGACATTAGAGGTCCCGGATAAAAAGCTCCTACCGAAGCCACATTCATCACACCCCCTCGGCTTCGTTTAACCATATCTGGCAAGAACAACTTCGTCATAATAGTTAAAGCCTTGATATTGACATCAATCATATTCATTTCTTGTTCCAACTGCGTCTCCAAAAATTCCCCATACAAACCAAATCCCGCATTATTGACGAGATAGTCGACAGTAATACCTTTCTTCTTAAGATCCGAGGCAATTTCTTCTGCCACGCCAGGTAACGAGATATCCTTGGCATAGACCGTCACTTGCACACCGTATCCTTCCCGATATTCCTTTGCAAGTTCCGCAAGTTTGCCCTCACTTCGCGCTACCAGCACCATATGGTATCCATCCTTGACGAAACGATTCGCCAACTCTTTGCCAATTCCGCCCGACGCTCCAGTAATAAGTACAGTTTTGCTCATCTTGTAACCCACCTCTACTATTATTTTTAAATCAGTTATTCGCTTAAGCATAGTTCACTCTTGACTACGCGGTGGTTAATTTAGTATAGAATTTACCCCGATTATGCCTGGAGGTGCTTGCAGTCCAGGTCTCCGCATAACCACTCTTCCCGAAAGTTCGATAACTCCAAGTACTCCAAGTACTCCAAGTACTCCAAGTACTCCAAGTTTTTCACGATGGAAATTAGTTTGTTCAACTTGGATGTTCATTGTTTTTACCTCTTTTTTTGATATTTTTCCGTTTTTAAAAGTTTATAAAAGCCATTTTTATATATTTGTTAAGTTTGAACTTTTTTCTTTTTTATTTTCCCATTGTAGAGCCACTAGTATTAATGTAATGACGATAATTCCCATTAAAATTCTAAAAAGCATAATTATCTCATGAGAAATGGATGGACCTCCAGTAACCAGTTTCATGATTCCGTCAACTGCATAAGTCGCTGGTAGAAAGTTACTTACATTTTGGTAAAAATTTGACAATAACTCCCTTGGTATAGTTGAACCAGATGATAACAGTTGAATAGATAACATAGCAATATTTACCCATCCACCTGCATCACCCACAATAAAAAATGGAACCTGGGCAAGGAATAGGAATGTTAATACATATATCATTTGAAAATACCACATTGTTATAAACCCTTGATGAGAATGTACGCCCATTACATAAACCATAATGGATCCAATGGTAGAAATCAGGATGGTAGCCGTAATAATTAAAAGAACTCTTGCCCCAAACCTTTGCCAACGATTGTATAAAGTCTTGAAAGCTTTAGCAGCTTTGTTCATTTCCATAATAAATAGCATTGAACCCGTAAAGGATGCCATTACTAACATCATAGGAACCATCAATCTTGAAAAATTTGAAACTTTATTAATATTGTTAACAACGGGATGTATACGTTCTGATAGTCCTTGAGACAATCCAATAGCTTGATTAGAAGGTACATGCATTTGCTCAAAAGTAAATTGTAAGCCTGACTTCACCGATTCCTTATTAATCGTACTAGTTACTTTTTTCTCAACTGTTTGCATTACACTTTTTAACATACTTGGATTTGATTCATTTAAAGAGTAAATGATTTTCGCCTTTTTTTCATTATTTTGAAGCGTAGAACTAAAATCTTCTGGTATATAGATTACCATTTGAACTTTACGATCATCTAGCTTATCCATTGCACTTTTTAAGACTGAAGACTGAGTAATTTTAAATTTTAAGTTTTCTTCTAAATTATTTGCTACTTGTGCTCCTATTTTAGAGTCTTCATTTACAATAATAATTTTAAATTGATCAATGCGATCAGTAACATGATCATATCCCGTAATCCAGATAATGCTAAATAATATTTGAAATATAATTGCAGTTATTAAACCAATAATAACGCTCCGTGTTTTTAATAAGGATAAATATAAATTTTTCATTTCAGTAATTCCCCTTAAATTTACTTATGCTTTTTAAAATCCATATTAACGTTGTGTATATTGACATTGTTAATATGGATTTCATACATTATAAGAACCTAATAAAACTACCTCCTTTTGCAGGGAGGGCAGTTTTTTAAGAGATTTTTCTATGAACTGTATCGGTAAAGAAATAATGTATCGAACCTAACAAAATGATTAGGTTATTTTCCACTTTTTATTAAAATCTTCTCCTCTTTTATGACGGAAAGCACTTGCTGAAAGCCTTGAACAGCTTTAATTGGCCTTTTGTGCGAATTTTACCTGACATGACTGCTGATAACACCCCTGTTTCTTTGGCCATCAGCCGAATCCATGTTTGACTGTCTGCAATAAGTTGGAAATCTGAATCCCCGATATGTCCCTTTTCCACAGTAAGGGTCTTGTTCTTAATGATAACCGTTGCTTGAGCATTTTCTTGCCCGGTAAATGTAAAATGATAGGTAGCAGCTAAATCTTTTGCTTGATTTCTTTGAAACATATGAGGAAGCACTTGCAAAAACGCCTGAATTGATTTCGATCGTAAGCCGTTGCTCACCGGCCGAACTTGTTTATGAGGAAAACGCTTTTTTACATAATCCTCAGCGTCGGAATTCGGTACTACATACACCATTTCGCTTTTATCCTGCAGTGGTTTGACAACATCTTTCAAAAATTTCTTACGATCTTCAAGAAACTCACCAATTACATCTTCTCCGGCAGGACAAACAGACAAACAGTAGGCTGCTTTATAGCTAGCACCAAAAGAAAGGCTCTGCCACATAGATGCTGTTTCTGCATCATTTACTTTGTCCTTATATGCTTTAGAATTTTTGCTGTCGGTAATCTTCTCCACCCAGTCGGTGAAGCCACCGGAAAATTCTCTATAGTTGTGCGTATAACAGGCGGAGAAATTAAAATGACCATCAGCACCAATGGCTCCTACCGGACAGGCAGCTACGCACAATTTACACTCTAAACACGGATTATAATCAATGGGCTGACTTTCCGAAGTCATATCTGCATTTGTAAGGATTGTACCTAACAAAATAAAGTTGCCGAACTTGGGATGAATGACATTTCTATGGATGCCGATTTGTCCGAGTCCAGCCGCAACCGCGATTGGTTTATGTGAGATGACCCATGGTTTTCCGGCACTTTCCTGTTCCATCGGGAATCCTGCTGGCGGATTCAATGCTTTGATGCCTTGTTCTTCAAGCTTTTTCACGATTTCATGTCCGATATGCGTTACGTTATCGACAACATGATGAAATTCGGTATTTGCAATGGATCGAGCCGTGGAACGCAAGGGCTCGCGGTTCATTTTGCAGACGAAACTAATAAGCGTCCTAGCTTCAGGAAACAGATTCAAAATCTCTTCTCGTTGGTCCCCAAGTTCGTTTCGGTCAATAGAGACGAATCCAACATCGTCGGCTCCTGCATGTAGACATAAATTCCGCAACCATTGTGTATCTATGCGCCTGCCTTCGGTTCCCTGCATAGTTTCCTTTTTCTTGTAATATTGTTTTACAGAAGGGTGATCATTTATTGTCACCTTTTTCATGGCACTCAACTCCTTAGTCATTCAATTTAACGCCTATCTGTTAGTACTACTCTGTTTGGTGGCCTGCCCAATCATTTGAAGTCGTACATTCCATACTGACTTGGTAAAATTGATTTTTAGTTCTAGCGTTGTGAATGCCTCCCCCTTCACTGAAGGTAGATGCGCAGGCTATTCTGATCGCTGTATTAGTAGCATCGCAAAGTACACCGTTGTGAAACTTTCTACTAAGGCTGACAGAACTTGTACGGAAAGCTTATCGGAACGGTCAAGACTTAAAGTTTCTTTCCTCTTGCTCATCGATGATCAGGTGATATCAACTATGACAGCACCCTTATCAGATTTCGTAGTATCGTTCTAAGTATTATAGGTAGTTAAAGAGACCGAACGGTCTTTTTTAAGTCTAAAAAAAAGCCATCGTTGGCTTCTTTTTTAGACTGTTAGGAACAGTTCTGATCAAGAAACGATCTAAGATGATGCACAGCTCTTTTCATGTACTCTTGGCTCTTGTAAAGTTTGCTAAGTGCTAGCGCTCCCTCCAACGTGGAGATAAACACAGTCGCCACAAACTCGGGATCCACTCCTTGTTTAACCTCACCCTTCTTTATGCCTTCCTGAACAATATTACGAACCATTCCGAGCAAGCTATCCATTGCTTCACGGACTTTTTCTTGAAGCAATGGGTCTGCGTCATCCGCCTCAATGGCAGCATTCATAATCGGGCACCCTCCAGGGAACAATTCCTTTTCAGCAATCCCCTCGAATACGGAAACAATGGAAAAAAGACGTTCCATGCATCCTTGTTTGCCTGCCATTGCTTCAGAAAAAAGATGCCTCATCGTGTCAATGGAAAAGGAAAAAGCGCTCAGCATTATTTCCTCTTTATTTTCGAAATGGTTATAAATCCCTCCTTTTCGAAGACCAGTCTCGTGCATGATGTCGGATATAGAAGATGCCCTATATCCTTGGCTATTAAAAAGTTTCGATGCTTTTTCTAAGATTAGGGCTTTAGTCTGTTCTCCCTTGCGATTAACCATGAATCTATTTGCCTCCGTTTAAAAAAGGTTTATAAAATTTATAAGACCGTTCGGTCTTTTTTTATTGTACAATTAGGTAGTATCTTTGTAAAGCACAAAAAATAATAGGCATATAAAAAGACAGTAAGTCTATCTGAACGCGGTAACATTAAAGGAACAGGTACTAATTAATACATAAAAGAAAACATGCTAAGCCTCTAATGATTCTACAAAATCACTTGTATGCAAAAGATTTTGAATATGTTATATTTTTTCTAATCAAAAAATCACAGCTAAAGATGGTGAGATATTCATTAAAAACTACGATATCTGTATTCATTTTTTTTCTAGGCAAAGCTTTACAAAGAGTGAAGCAAGTTAATAAACCCAGACTTTCTTTGTAGGATGTAACACCTGTTCAATATGTACTATTTCGCCTCCTATGGAAATAGGTAATTTTATATTAGTAATCTTAATAAGTAAGGCTGGTTTTAGTTGTATATACTCTTACAATAAGCTTAATTTGCAT
This sequence comes from Priestia megaterium, assembly GCF_023824195.1. NCBI lineage: Bacteria > Bacillati > Bacillota > Bacilli > Caryophanales > Bacillaceae > Priestia > Priestia megaterium. The sequence goes on along the minus strand of NZ_CP085442.1, from coordinate 1,813,235 downwards.
CAGTATCTGCATAAATATTATAAAATTAAAAATTTTTGATTAAAGGAGACTACATTACAATGACTGAATTACAGATAAAAGGAAGACAAGCAAAACAAGCATCCTACATCCTAGCAAATATAAGTAGTAAATGTAAACAAGATGCTCTATTTAAAATGGCTGATTATTTACTTAAATATAAGCAAGATATCTTAAAGGCAAATCAAATAGATTTAAACAATGCTTTGGAGAATGGAACATCAAAAATAATGTTAGATCGTCTATTGTTAAATGAAAATCGTATTGAAGAAATGGCAAACGGTTTACGACAAGTGGCTACTTTACCAGATCCTATTGGTGAAATACAGAATATGTCTGTACGTCCAAATGGTTTACAAATTGGACAGCAAAGTGTGCCATTAGGAGTTATAGGAATCATTTATGAAGCTCGTCCAAATGTAACTTGTGATGCAGCCGGATTATGTTTAAAATCTGGTAATGCAGCTATATTACGAGGTGGAAGTGAAGCAATATACTCTAATATAGCTATTGTAAATATATTATCAAAAGCTATTTCTGATGCAAATTTACCGTCAGGCGCTCTTCAACTAATTGAAGATACTCGACGTGAAACCGCAATATCATTAATGCAACTTAATGAATATGTAGATGTGCTTATTCCTCGTGGAGGTTCAGGGTTAATTCAGAACGTCGTGAAGAATGCAACAGTACCAGTAATCGAAACTGGTACTGGTAACTGTCACATTTATGTAGATGAATCTTGTAATATCGAAATGGCGAAATCCATTATTATTAATGCAAAAACATCTCGTCCTTCTGCATGCAATGCAGTTGAAAAAGTGCTTATACATAAAAATATAGCTGAGAAATTCTTACCAATCATCTCTCAAGCATTAATTGAAGAAAATGTTGAGATACGTGGAGATGAAAGGGTTGCTGAAATCTGTCCAAATATAAAATTGGCAACGGAAGAGGACTGGAAACAAGAATACTTAGACTACATCTTAGCTATTAAAGTGGTAGAAGATATTGATGAAGCTATTTCACATATTAATAACTATAGCTCAAGCCATTCAGAAGCGATTATCACAAACGATTATAATCATGCTCAACACTTTCTAAAACTTGTGAATTCATCAGCTGTGTATGTTAATGCATCGACTCGTTTTACTGATGGAGAAGAGTTCGGGTTTGGAGCTGAGATTGGTATTAGTACTCAAAAAATACATGCTAGGGGCCCAATGGGATTGAAGGAATTAACAACTACGAAATACATTATTTACGGAAACGGGCAAACTCGGTAACTAGAAGTTTATAAAGGGAAATATGGATTGCCAGTTTTTCCACAGAGTATATAAACATAAACTATTAAAAAAATATATTCTATTGTTTTCTTAAGGATAATGATAATTCAAACAGAGTCTTTAAATAGATAAAAGGTAGCTAAGAACTATTTCTAACTGCCTTTTATTTATCTTATTAATTCCTTAAATAAATTCCGATAACTGTGATTATGTTAACTGGATCTGTATATTGTATTCATCTCAAGCTTCTTTTTTAATAATAAAATAGTAAAAAGCAGAAATTCCCAAACTGACAAACATAATAGGTAGTACAATCATTGTACGTTCACCTTCTTTTTTATAAGGTTTGTTGGGATAGACGTTTCAGCTGCTACTGGGGAGTCAAAAAACACTCTTTTTAATTTTTTATATTCAAAGAAAAGTAAAGCTATACTCATACAGGTTAATAAGGTAGTAACAGAACGAGCTGGTATCTCAAAACAAAAGTCAAGAATAGTAATATTTACTGTGATAGGTAAGTAAATAATGTTCCCCAAAGTTGCTGTCTTTGGAATTACTAATAGTAAGGCTGCTGTTATTTCTCCAAAAGCAATAAAAAGATTATATGTATTCGAATATCCAAAGAAATGCCATGCCAATTGCATTGCTGAGTCCTTTGTCGAATCATATATAAAGTCGCCAGTAGAAAACTGACCTGGATAGATTTTGGCAATGCCGTAAATCAAGAAAGTTAATGCTAAAGACCATCTAAAAGTAGTAATAATCGTCATTCTAAGCTTTTTTAGAAATGTACTTCTATTCATCGGTTTTCCCACTTTCTGTTTCCATTTTAATAAACCTATTTTGTATTTCTTTACTAGGAACGAGACAACTTTCTTTTTTCAAAAAGAATCGATATCGGTTCTTTGCAATAAAACGGTACACTTTATCTCTGATTTTTTTAGGTATTATCCAAAAGAGAACGAAGAACCTTATAGGTCCCGTAAGCTTATTTATGATATGTAAGATTGCTGTAGATTCAGTATATATTTGATCTTTATCAATTAAGATAATGGAATCCAATTGCTTATTATTCAGATTGTGATCTGTTATCAATGAGCATGCTAAATCTGATTGAAGAGACAAAAATTTAAATATGCCTTTAGGATCCCTTTTTATAACAAATTGAACCCAATGATTACATACGTTACATATACCATCAAACATAATAATAGGATGATTGTCTTTTTTAACCTTCAATATATTTCATTCCCTTAGCTAATTGTAAATATCTTCTATAAACAATTATAAAACGAGATTTAATAAAGCTCACCTAACAATAATGTAAGATGGACTTACAATTTTGTAAGATGAGCTTTATTTTTTTGAGAAGAGTGCCTATAAACTACATTATGGTAAGTAGAAATTGTATGTAACGTATTTTTCTTTTTCACTAGTTTTGTTATTCTTTAGCAAAGATTAGTTAGAAGTGAGCTGAAATTATGAATCAAATTACTATACGAGGTAAGCAGGGATCTATTCAAATTAAGTCAGGGGATAAATACGGTTTTTCAAATAGAAAAAGTCATTTCGGAGGTTATGATATTGAAGGCACAGTTGAAATAAAAAGTGGAAATTATTATGTGCTTGGAGAATTGTGGTTCACTACAAACGATATGAATGAATTTTATCAAGCTTTAAACAAATGCTATAACACCCTTCAAGGTGTAGCGACTTTTATAAACTATGAAACGTCTCTTCAAATTGAATTTGAATTTAATAATTTGGGTCAAGTCTTCATACAAGGTTACTATAGAGAAAAGCCTTATCTGGAAAACGTACTACAATTTGAGATAGAAAGTGATCAAAGCTTTATTTTAGCTACATTAAATGAATTAAAAGCATTTTTGAGCCAATATGGTGATGTTAAGTGAGATAATTCATAGGTGTGCAATTGAAAAATCAAAGGTAGCATAAAGCACCTTTGATTTTTATTTCCGATAACACGTTTTATGTTAACTACAAACGTATACTTCTACGGCAGGTAGGTTTGATTCTGTTTCAAACTGCTAAAGGAATAAAGTCAAGGTTTTTCTTTGAATTATTGAAATTGTCTTATTAAAAATGATCAAAAATAGGTTGTAAATGAGCTTCAAGTTCAGACATAACACAAAAGCCTTTGCTTAACCTATTAAAGCAAAGGCTTTTTATTTAATCGGATTTCCTCTTATAAAGAAAAAGCTCCCACTGCAATAGATACAAGAATCATTATAACCGATGTTCCAACAGCCCATGGTAAAGTGAATTTTTGGAATTCCCCGAAATCAACTTTCGCCATCCCTACTAATAGATAGGTTGAGGCAACGAGTGGACTTAATAGATGAACGCCAGGTCCCATAAGAGCAGCTCGAGCAATCTCCCCAGAATCCACTCCATAATTACTAGCAGCTTCGGCAATTATTGGTAGAATTCCAAAGTAATATGCATCATTAGACATAAAGAAAGTAAAGGGTAAGCTAATGATAGCTGTAATAACAGGGAAATGCGGCCCTAGGGCATCTGGTATTAGAGATACTAAACTTTTAGCCATTGCATCTACCATTTTCGTTCCTGATAAAATACCCGTAAAAATACCGGCCGCAAAAACTAATGACACTACTGCTAAAACATTTCCTGCATGAGCTGTAATACGTTCTTTTTGTAATTCCATATTGGGATAGTTGATCAAGATAGCAAGTGCAAATCCAATCATAAATAGAACTTGCAAAGGCATTACGCCCATAACTAGCCCTACCATTAGAAGAACTGTTAGACCAAAATTCACCCACAATAGTTTTGGTCGTTTATGTTCTATTTGTTCTACAGTAGCTGCTTGTTCCACATATGCTGTCCCTTCTGCATGCAAATCTGTTAAATTGATAACTCCCAATCGTTTACGTTCTCTCGCTCCAAAAATATAAGCTGTAAATATAACCCATACAGCCCCACCTACCATTGCTGGGATTAGTGGAACAAATACGTCTGACATTTCTAAATGTAAAGCACTTACTACCCTTGCCATTGCACCTGCCCAAGGTGTAATATTCATTACAGCATTACCTAACACAGCTATACTTGCTAGAATCAAAGGACTCATTCCAAGCCTTTTGTAGAGAGGTAGCATGGCTGAAATTGTGATCATGTACGTAGTTGTTCCATCCCCATCTAAAGATATAATTAAAACTAATACAGCAGTACCAATGGTAATCTTTAAAGGATCTCCTTTTACAATTTTCAGTATTTTATCAACTACAGGATCAAATAAACCAGCATCAATCATAATACCAAAATACAAAATAGCAAACATTAACATTACTCCGGTAGGAGCAAGTTGTTCAATTCCTGTTAAAGCCATTTCTCCTAAATCCTTTGTGAATCCTCCAATTATAGCAAACACAGCTGGTACAACCATTAGAGCAATTAAGGCCGAAAGGCGCTTTGTCATAATTAAAAACATAAATACAACAATCATTACGTAGCCTAGCACTGCTAACATTTTAATCCCCCTTACATTTGTATACGCTTTCAATTATTTCCAATGTTATATATTTGCATTAGAAAAGAAGCATCAATGTTAAATAAAGTATTGATACTCCCTTTTCAAATAGAAGCTCTCCTCATCGATGATTTTTCAATTAAAATTGGGCCATAATTAGCCTGCCCTGCACCTATTCGTATGCTTAATGAGTATGCTCAATTAAAACATTTACATCTAACGTGTTTCAGAGTATTGATTTTTAAATGATATTTTCTTCAAGATTAAGTGTTGATAAGTAATTGGACGCAGATTTTGCCTCTTCATAACTACTTAATTCTTGAAGAATTTCAGGTGTTATAAACCCTCCATAATTCAACTCTTTTAAGACCTGAAATATCTTATTGAAGCCAAGGTTACCTTTTCCAGGAGCTTTTCGGTTATGATCAGCTATATGAATATAAATAAAGTAATCTTTAGCAGCTACGAGGCTTTCTTCAATAGACTGATCTTCGATATACATATGGTATATATCAAGCATAAGCTTAAGGTTTGCCATGTTTGTTTTTTGAATAAATGTTAGTGCTTCTTGAGTAGTATTTAAATTATTTATGACTTTTCTGTTCTGAGGTTCGAGTGCCACTTTAACTTTATATTTGTCAGCATGTTCACATACTTGCTCAATGCCTTCACGCAGCCAAAGCCATGATTGTTCCGGTTGATCTTTATGAATATCACCTCTTAATTTCCCAATATTAATTGGACAGTCGAATAAAGAGGCAAATTCTACAACTTCTTTTGCTCTATCTATTGCTGCTTTCCTTTTATTTGCAGAGTTTGAGGTAAAAGTAAGTTGATCATCACTCACAATTGGTCCTGTTCCTATAGCAGCAATCTCCAAATTGTACTTATCAACCAATTTAGTAAATAATAAGGTATTAATTTTTCTAGGATTACGAATTAGTGGTTCTATACCTATGTATCCTAGATCCTTAAGAGTCGGAAAAACCTCTTCCATATTACCTTTAAAGCCAAGTAATTTTTTTTCGGTTTCCTCGGTTAAAAACGGATAAGCCAACTTCATTTTCTCTAGCATCTCCTTAACAAATAACTTTAAATAAAAAGTAACTAAATATTCAGAAATATTCATGTGGTATAAACACTAAAAAACCATGGAATTTATATAAGCAAAATATTGTAATTTTTCATCTAAGCATTAATTTAATATAGTGGTTGCCGACCTTGTGATAAGGCCGGCACTAAATAAGGTATTTTATTATTTAGCATTATCGAAAATGGAAGAGAGGTCTATTCCTTGTCGAGTTCCCTCTTCACAAAGACTTTGAATTACTTCGGAAGTCAATGGGATACCATTCTTCAAGCGTTGGATAGCTGTCCGTTCCTCTGGTTCACCAGGAATTAAGATTTCATCAAATCCTTGTGCTAATGGTACCTCTTTAGTTTTATTAACGAAATTATCCATTCTATCTTCAAATTCTTCTTGTGGCACAAAAAGATCTGGGCGGATCGCTACGAAAAGATGACCAACATTTTGTGGTTCAGAATGATCAAAGTAAAGGCTTTTTACCTCTCCTGCATAATTTGCACCTGTAAGAACTCCCGCAAGTAAATCCATTAACATGGCAAGAGCAGAACCCTTAGCTCCACCAAATGGTAGACAAACACCTTCAAATGCTTTCTTTGCATCCGTCGTTGGTGCTCCTTCTGAATCAAGTGCTAATCCAGGTGGAATAGGCTCCCCATGAGTAGCAGCAAGACGAATCTTACCACGTGCAATAACAGTCATAGCCATATCTAACACGTATGGTACTTCCTTTCCACCTGGAACACCAGCTGCAAATGGACTAGCTCCAAGAAAAGTACTTCTTCCTCCCCAAGGTGGAATGGCAGGTGAAGAGTTGGTATAAGCAAGTGAGATATAACCTGCTTCAATTGCTTGCTTTACATAAAGAGCTGCCATTCCATAATGTGTACTTCGACGAACACCAACAAGACCAATCCCACTCTGTTTTGCTAACCTAACTGCTTCATCCATTGCCTTATGCGCAGCAAGGAATCCCATCCCATCGTCTCCATCAACTAAAGAGACTGCGGGTGTAATATTCTTAATAGTAATATTCGGTTGTGGATTTACAACTTTACGTCTAATACGCTCTAGGTACATAGGAATACGTGAAATTCCGTGAGAATCTAAACCACGTAAATTTGCTGCCACAAGATCTTCAGCGATTATATTTGCATCAGCATTGCTCAATCCTTCTCCTTCAAATAGTTTTGATGCAACATCAATTAAGTCCTTATAATTAATAGTCGCTTTAGCCAAGTTTGCACTCATAATACATTTCCTCCAGTCATGTTCGTTAGCAACTTAGTTTCTCTAGACATAAAACCTTTAAAGTGATAGGGCTTTCATTGGAGTGTAGTTACCTCCTTATGTTATCTATCAATTTAACTACTTGCTTAGGCTATCTAAATAAATCGTAAACTAGTTTTAGATATAAATAAAATACAAATAAACCATAGCTGACCATACAAAAAATAAATAACTAAACTTTAGCCCTCTACTTAAGGTTCTCATTTTAAAAATAATAAAAGGCCATGCTTTCTTCATAAAAAGCATGGCCTTTCATTATTTCAATACCTGTTTAATATGAATTAATATATGTTCCTTTAAGCCCCTCAATAAACATGACACTTTTGCTCATGTCTCTAATGAAATTCTTACTGAGCTTCTTTTTACTAATGTTCCACAGAGCAGAGTAGAAACAAAAGTTTTAACTTTCCCCTCAATGTTATTTAATAATGTGTTAATTGTTAAATCAATCATCTCATCTAATGGTTGGTGCCACGTTGTTAAAGAATACCGTCCCCATGAGGCCATAATAGAATCGTGCATTCCTACAATTGATACATCTTTAGGTATTGATAATCCTAAAGTTTTAATGGCATCGATTGCTCCGAATGCCATAATGTTATTAGCACAAAATATAGCGTCTGAAGGGGAATCACAATTCAATACTCGTAAGGCAGCTCTATACCCCCCTTCATATGTATGATCTTCTAAAGTAATAACGGCTTCTTTACCATGTTGTTGAAGTGAGTCGCAGAAACCGTTTTTACAATAATCCTCTATTCCGTCAATCAAATGACCTGAAATATAAGCATACCGATTATGATTTTGTCTAATTAAGTACTCTCCAATATATTTACCAGCTGAATAGTTATCACAACCTATAAAATGATAAGAACCAGAAAAATCTTTATTGTAACGATTAAAGAATATAATCGGTATGTTAGATTTTGAAAGGTTTAAGACAGTAGCTGAAGATAATGAAACATCCACTGCAATTACACCATCTACGTTGTATTCGAGAAATTGAAAGACATCATCTTGTTGCACCTCATCATTTTCCACATAAGAAAAAAGAACATAATAGCCTTTTTCACGCAACCCCTTCGAAAACTTATCTAAGATTTCTGGGTATAGCAAGTTTTGTTTATCTCTAACCACGACACCTATCATTTTTGTTTCATTCATAATTAATCCCCTGGCCAGAGCATTCGGACGATAACCTAACTCTTCAGCTGCTTCCCATACACGATTGCGTGTTTTCTCAGATACAGTTCCTCTAGAACTAAAAACACGTGAGACTGTTGATTGGGAAACTCCGGCTAGCTTAGCAACCTCCATTGAATTCACTTTTGTTTTCTTCAAATCAGTACCTCCTAAAAATAATTTCTTTAAGAAAATTTAAGTTGCAGGTACCTTTTTATTTTAATTTTTCAGAGCAATATACAGAAATACATTTTAATTATGCTTACCGATACACTTTTTGTATTTTTATTTTCTTATCCTTTGTAATATATTTATTCAAAAGAACAGTTCAATAATTTATTCGTGTAAGTAATTCCTAATTTTCAAGGTAAATATTGCTGGTCTTTACTTAAAAGAAAACAGTCTTTTATGTAGAAAAGAAGAGAATACATAAAGGACTGTTTATTAGTATCATTTCTTTATTTATTTGTAGATCTACAATATCTATTTAGGAGTGAAAATATGACTTTAAATAAAGCTTTAGCTAAAGTATTAGTAGAAATTAATGATACAGCTAATAAGTTTGATTCAAGTATTGTAATAAGGACAGATAACAAAAATATAGACGCAAAAAGTATGCTTTGTCTAACCTATGCTGTACTTGACTCACAAACGTTTAAAATAGAAGTTCACGGTCCAGATGAAGACCAGGCAAAGATTGCAATGTCACGAGTATTTTGGAAAAATAATCTCCCCGTTACCGTTATATAATTACTATTTACTTGTCTTTTTTATAATAAAAGATAAAAGATGCTTACTCTTAATAAGATATATTGAGTCCAATATAAAGAGATCATAACGTCACTGCACACCTTTTTCTTAACAGGAGAGTCCCCCACCTTGTATTATCTATAAATTCTAAACTGGACTTATTCAAATAGAAAATTTATTCTTTAGTTTGATTTAGACTGGAAGAGGGTGGAATTAAAAGAATTTTACCTATGCTGTTTCTAGACTCCATTAATTCTTGGGCAATTTTAGCCTCTTTAAGGGGAAATTGATTTCCAATAGTGATTTTTAATTTCCCACTTTCTATATAACCCAGTACTTTTTCAGCAGTATCACGTAAAAGATAAGGTCGATATTTTCTGGTTGTGCCTAAACTAAATCCTAATATGGATCGACAACTAGCATGAAGATCTTTTGTTTGGATATTAGCAGTTTCACCACTAGCATTTCCAAAGTGAACTATTCTGCCATATCTCGCTAGGCATAATAAACTGTTTTCAGTTACTCTTCCCCCAATAGAATCTAATGTTAAATCTACTCCTTCTCCTTCTGTAATCTCTAGGACATCCTGAACAAAATTCCTTTTAGAGGTGTTAAATACATAATCTGCTCCAGCTTGACGGGCAGCAGATACTTTTTCTTCCTTACTCACAGTTCCAATAACTTTACCTGCTCCTAAAATTTTAGCCAGTTGGATAGCCGTGGTACCAATTCCTCCAGCAGCTGCATGAACTAAAACTGTTTCACCAAGCATGATTCGTCCTATATCATATAGCAACTTATGAGCCGTAAAAGAAACAATTGGGCAAGCGCCTGCGGTTACAAAATCCAACTTTTCCGGAATTAAAAAAGTTAAATCAGTATTAGCAATAACATACTCTGCATAAGATCCCCCTTGAGGAAATGCAATAACACGTTGGTTAATTTTAAAATCCTTTACATCTTCTCCTACTTCAACAATTGTTCCAGTAACATCGAGACCGGGAATAAAAGGAAGGGATTCTTTCCCCTTTTTTCCACATCGCGCCTTAATATCTGCGAAGTTAACGCTAGTTGCCTCAACTTTTATCAATACCTGATTTAGTCCTGGTTTTGGTTGCTCAACCTGTTGATATCTAAGTACTTCAGTATCTCCATAATCAGTAACAATAACTGCATACATTTAGTAAAACCTCCTATTTTCCTACTAATATTAATCCCCCCTCAAATAAACAGAGAGGGGGACTGTTTACTCAAGGGGGGATTATTTAAGTTTTACATATATTTAAATCAGTCTAGTTAGGTAGGATACGATAAAGGTAACATTGGAAACTTAGATTGCAGTCCATCCGCCGTCGACACGGATTGTTTCTCCTGTAATAAAGCTAGCCATATCAGATGCCAAAAATAATACGGCGCCTGTCACATCATTAGGTTTAGCGAGTGTTCCTAATGGAATTCTACTTAATACATCATTATAAAAATCTTTGTTGTCAAACATTTTTTTAGTAAAGTCAGTTTCTATGAAGGTTGGTGCCACCGCGTTCACCTTGATTTGCTTATCAGCCCATTCAATAGCTAGTGCTTTTGTTAATTGTACTGCGCCACCTTTACTCGAACAATAAGCTGCGCGTTTAATATAACCTACAAAAGCCATTTGCGAAACGATATTGATAATTCTTCCTTTTCTTCCTTGCTCAATCATATACTTTCCGGCCCGTTGAGAGCAAAAGAAGGTGCCTTTTAAATTTGTATCTAATACTTGATCCCAATCTTCTTCGGTAACTTCCAGCGCAGGTTTTGGAATGTTAACTCCCGCATTATTAATAAGTACATCAATTCCACCTAATCGTTCATACGCCTGATCAATCATGGTATAAATTTGGTTCACATTTTGAATATCAGCCGTAAGGTAAGAACAATTAGAATTGAATTCACCAATTTCATCACTAGCCTTTTTTAAGTCTTCCTCATTTCTACCGGTGATGATAACATCGGCTTTAAGTTTGGCAAAAGCAAGGGCAATATCTTTCCCAATGCCCTTACTTCCACCCACAACCAGAATTTTTTTTCCTTCTAGCTCAGAGAAATAGCTCATTTCCTTGCCTCCTAGTATGATGGAACAAAAATTTTACCTATACTTTTCAATTATGTTGTGGCTAAGGCTGGAACCTCTACTGAACCATATGCTTCTTCATAAATCTTCTTAATCTCTTTTACCGTTAACCATCGCGGATTATTATTAAGCAGACGATCAATTTTGCTTGCCTCTTCTGCAAGATCTGAAATATCTGATGCTGTGACCCCCACCTCCTTCAGGCTTGATGGAATACCTACATCTTTAGATAACTGTGCCAATGCTTGAACAGCACGATCTGCAGCCTCACGTAATGAAAGACCATCTACATTTTCTCCCATTGCTTTAGCTACTTCTGCAAATTTCTCCAAATCTGCAACGGCATTGTATTTCATTACAAATGGAAGTAAAAGAGAGTTTGCTACGCCGTGAGGGACCTTAAACTTACCGCCAAGTGGATAAGCTAAAGCATGTACTGCACCTACTCCAGCGTTGCCAAGAGAAATACCAGCCAGTAGACTTCCCATTGCCATATCCTCGCGTGCTTTGAGATCTTTGCCATTGTATACAGCCTTACGTATCGAACCAGAAATTAACTTAATAGCTTGTAAAGCAATTCCATCCGTTAGTTCGCCAGCACGGATAGCTGTGTAGGATTCAACCGCATGAACAAGGGCATCCATTCCAGTTGCTGCCGTAACTGAAGGGGGAACGGTTAACGTCAATTCTGGATCTACAATCGCTACTTTAGGAAGTAAATATGGACTTACAATTCCCTTTTTAACTTTGTCACGAATATCAGTGAAAATAGCATTGTAGGTAACCTCGGAACCTGTTCCAGAGGTAGTAGGTACTAAGATAGTAGGCACTCCTGGGTTTTTCACTTTCTCAATGCCGACTAAATCTCTTACATCTTCATTGTTTGTTAGCATGATAGAAAGGACCTTGGCAATGTCAAGTGCACTTCCTCCCCCTACACCAACTAGAAGATCATAGCCTTTGCCTTCAATTTGAGTAATCATTTGTTCTAAATTCTCAAAAGGAGGCTCTGGTACTACATCATCAATAATATCTGTTGCCAAACCAGCCTCTTCTAAAGGATTTATTACTTTCGATAATAGTCCCGTCTGACGAATGACTTTATCTGTAATAATAATTACTTTTGTTGCATTTAACTTTTTAGCTTCTTCTCCTATTTTTGAAATAGACCCAGATCCAGTAACTAATGTTTCAGCTGTACGAAAATAAGAAATTGTCATGTTCCTTCCTCCTTAGGTTAATTTAATTCCAACAAACTTAATTTCAGTCATATCTTCAATTGCATACTTCACGCCTTCTTTTCCCACTCCACTTAATTTCACGCCACCATAAGGGTAATTATCTTGACGGTACGTAGAAGTCTCATTAATCCAAACTCCTCCTGTTTCTAGGCTGTCAGCTACACGCATGGCACGGTTAATATCAGAAGTAAATACACCTGCTTGTAATCCAAAATCAGAATCATTAGCAAAAGCAACAACTTCTTCTTCAGTATCAAAAGGAATAACTGAAACAATTGGAGCAAATGTTTCCTGACACACTACCTTCATTTCAGGGGTTACATCTACAAGAATCGTAGGCTCTAGTAAAGTTCCCTCACGATTTCCTCCAGTGACTACCTTTGCACCAGATTTTTTTGCTTCCCGTATCCATTCTTCTGCTCGAATTGCTTCTTTTTCAGTTATCATTGGACCAATATCCGTTCTTTCTTCGACTGGATCTCCAATAATTAAGTCTTGTACTAAAGATACGTACTGGTCTAAGAATTTTTGATACACATCACGCTGAACATAAATTCGTTGAGCCGAGATACAAACTTGGCCTGAGAATGCAAAAGCTCCACGAACCAATCCTTTTGCTGCCTCGTTTACATCACCATCATTAAAGATAATATTTGGAGAGTTTGATCCCAGCTCTAATGTTACTTTTTTCAATCCGGCTTTTTGACGAAGGTTAATCCCTACAGATGGACTTCCTGTAAAAGTAACCTTACTGATACGAGGATCTGTTACTAACACGTCCCCTATTTCTGAACCATTTCCAATTACTAAGTTTAAAGCCCCTTTAGGTAACCCAGCTTCCTCAAATAATTTAACAAGCATGTAAGAAGAAAGTGGTGTTTTCCCTGCTGGTTTTAATACTACTGTATTGCCTGCGGCAAAGGCTGGAGCTAATTTATGTAAAGCTAGGTTTAATGGGAAGTTAAAAGGTGTGATAGCTGAAATAACTCCGATAGGATTACGACGAACCATACCAATCCGATTTTCTCCACCAATAGCAGCATCCATTGGAACAACTTCACCTTCGATTTTCTTAGCCTCATCAGCTGCGAAGAGCAATACTTGTACAGCTCTTCCAACTTCCCCTCGACCGTCACGAATAGGCTTTCCAGCCTCTAATGCTAAAACTTGAGCAAATTCCTCTGTTCTTTCTTCTAACAACTTTCCTACTTTACGAAGAATATCAGAACGTCGATACGATGGTAGGGCTTTCATTGTTTTGTGGAATACTCGATATGCTGTTTCAATAGCTCTTTCTGCATCTTCACGAGTAGCTAAACTAACTGTTCCTACTACTTTTCCGTCAAAAGGACTAGTAACATCCATTGTTTTCATGCCTGAACGAACGATTTCTTCTCCATCAATTAGGGAGCTTATATGTTTTAAGTCGGTACTGATCACTTTAAAATCCTCCTTTTTTTGAAACACACACTTCCGAAGATTGAATTTTCAGATTTATAAATGTTGATATTAACTGTTGTTTATTCAAACTGAATTTGTTTGCCCTACTTTGTTAATTCTATTTTTGATACTCTATCAACGATTGCCTTAACACTGATTTCTGGACTAGTCAATACGGGTTTTGAAGCCGTTCCTAAAGTCTCTAACGCTCGAGCCATAGAGAATTGAGCTAATATAATTACATCGCAATCATCAGACAACATAAGTATTTCTTTTTGAATCAGTTCATCATGTTTATGACGATCTCCATTTTGGAGGGCTTGAAAGGCTTCCGTAATGACCTTAGTTTCGATTCTAACGTTCTTGCCTCTTTCCTTAGCGACTCCTTCTAGCAATCTAGTTGTAGTTGGACCTGCAGCTTCTACTGTAGCAATTACACCAATCTGACTACCCATATCAACTGCTTTTTCTAACATACTTAAATCTGCGCTTAAGATAGGTACATCGAATAGGTGGCTGATTTCTGCCACAACAGGAGTAAAAGATGAGCAGGTTAGCAGAACCCCATCTACTTCACTTTTTACGGCTTTTTCTATTAGATTTAATAACCGTCTTTTCATATCTTTTGTGACAATTCCTGTCTCATTCAATTCAAAAATAAGACTCTCATCCATAAAATTCTTTAATGTAATATGAGGTGCATAATCACTAAATGCTTTAAGTATTGGTTGGACGGAGTTCATTGTGGCGTGAATAAGTCCAACTCGATATTTAGTTTCTTCCATATTATTGCTCTCCCTTTGAAAGTATTTAATACTGTTAATCCTGCTTGTATAAGGAGTTTATTAAAAATAAACATTTGCTTATGTAAAAATCCTATCACAGGATAAGACATTAAAAAAATATCTATACTTTATGGCTAACTATCAATTATTTAAATAACTATAGTTCATTTTAAAATAGCTAAGTTAAATAAAAAACGATTTTAAGCTATTCAGACGAATAGCTTAAAATCGTTTTTATCTTCTCAATAATTATTAATCATCGTTTAAGTCTAAGTCCCTGATGAAATTAACAAATGCTTTTACTAAATTTAACTCTAATGATTGTTCATGATAATACATCCATGTTCGACGTAAGATAGGATTTCCTTTGGCGTCTGTCAAATTAATTTTATGTAATCCTTCAATCCCATTAAGTATCAGGTTAGGCAAAATACCGTAACCTAAGCCATTGACCACCATTTCTTTACATGTATCAACCTGATCAACCTCTATACTGATTAGAGGAGCCTGCGAATAGTTCTCTGTCCACCAATTATCCATTAGAGATTTTAGTACATAGTCAGTTTTGTAATCAATTCTTGGTAAATTAGGGAGATCATTTATATCGAGCTTTTTTTTAGAAGCTATGCACACGTTTTCTTCAAATAGTAAGTGCTTTTGTTCCTTCCAATTGTAATCGCCCCTAACAAATCCTATATGGACATCCTGATTATAGATAGCCTTAAACACTTGACTACTCCAGCCAGTCATTACCTTGAATTCTACACGGGGATACTGCTTTTGAAATAATTTTAAAATATATGGAAGTTTATACTTAGTAAAAAAATTAGAAACGCCTAGTCTTAATGTACCTGTATAGTCATTACTCATGTTACTTAAGTTTTCTTTTACCTGTCGATAATATTTAAGAGCTTCTTCAGCGCAACCCGCAAGGTAATCACCTTGAGGAGTAAATTGGACTCCCCATCTACCTCGATTAAATAATTTAACTCCAAGCTCTTCTTCTATTTGTTTTAACCTATTTGTTAGAGCAGGTTGAGAAATAAACAAAACCTGAGATGCCTTTGTAATATTCTTTTGTTGGTAGAGGACTTTTATTATTTCCCAATCTCTATAATCCATGCCTTATCCTTCCCTTAATATAGAAGTATTTTATAATTAAGTAATAATAATGTTATTATCTCATTCCTTTTTATATTGTAATATAAGTATTGTTAAGTAACCAAATTTATTTAAATATTTTATTAACCTATGTTATTTATTATAATTAAGTATTTAAGGGAGTTAATGTTACTGACAGACTTATTTTGCGTACAGAACCCATAGAAATTTATTCTATGGGTTATAAACTTATTATTTAGATTGTCTACCACTTATAATTTTTTACAATTATTACTTGGTAATGACTTCTTAACTTTTTTCTTATTTAAAAAATACCCAATCACAATAAGAGCTTCACAAGTAATAATTATTAGAGTAGCTATAGTGAAATTTCCGATAAAGATGTTAAGAATTATTGTCATCATGGCTATTAAAGCCCCAATACGCTGCAGTATATCTCCAATACCTAATTCCTTACCTCTAAATTTTTTCATTTTGATTACCAGAAAAAACAATACATACCGGGCTTTCACTTTCTATAATTTTTCCAGTGTTAGTAAGTTTTCCTGTTTCTTTATCCACTTTAAATGTGATGATGGTATCACTATCTTCATTTGCGACATAAAGAAAATTACCGTTTGGATCTATTGTGAAGAAACGTGGAGTCTTTCCTAATGTTGATTCAGAGTTCTCATATGAAATTAATCCAGTCTTTTGATTAATAGAAAACGTAGTTATACTATCTTGTCCACGATTTGATACATATAAAAAATTACCAGAGGGCGCTACAACAATTTCAGCTAAAGTATTTTCAGAATTCCCATCTTTTAGGGCTTCAACTATTTGAGCTTGTTTAAATTCCCCATTTTCTGAATCATAATGATAGACGCCTATCGTGGAATCAAGCTCGTTTGCCACGTATGCATATGAGGAAGTGGGATGAAAATCTATATGCCGAGGCCCTGATCCTATAGGTGTTTCTACAAAAGCTGGATTATGAGAAATAAGTTTTCCTAAAGAAGTATCTATTGTAAAAATAAAAATTTTATTTAATCCTAAGTCAGGTACTATAACAAAACGCCCGTCGCGATCGAATGGTGTGTGATGAGGGTGCGATACACCTTGTTTGGAAAATAAATCGACGGTAGAATGTTTAAGAGCAGCAGGCATCTTAACTAAGTCACAAACTGGATTTAAAGATCCATTGGAATTAATAGGAAGAACACCTAATGTGCCTGTCATATAATTTGCTACAATTAAAAATTGGTTGGTAGGATCCACAACTAAGTGTACAGGATTTCTTCCTTCAGTTGATTGTTGATTTATAAATGTAAGTCTTCCAGTTAACTTATCGACATGGAATGAACTTACTTCACTATAATCCCCGTGAACCACATACAGAAATTGTTCATTACGATCAAATGCGAGAAATGTAGGATTAATAATATTTTCTACCAGTTGTAAATGAGTCCAGGTCCCTGTGACTTGGTTCATTCGATACACATTAATTCCTTTTCCCCTGGCGTTACGCTCCTTAGTTGTACGGCATCCTACATAAGCATATATAGGATGTGTATTTTTAATTGAACTCTTATCTTGTTGTTTATAATGAAAATCCATGATATTCTCGCCCCTATACTATACGATATTACTTTACGTGTTCCTTTAAAGTTATTTTTTCCTTCAAATTTAGCTTTTCAACTACAGATCTATTAGGGTTAAGGAAAAAAGCCCAAATAAATGATCCAACTAATAGTATCCCTGTTGAAATATAAAATGGTAGATTCCAAGAACCCCCTTGCACCAGAATTCCAAAAATAATTGGAGATAGTGCACCTGCAATATTACCGGCCATATTCATTACTCCAGATACGGTTCCAGAGTATTCTCCCCCCACATCCATAGCTGTTGCCCATGTAGTTGAATTTACACACTCCAAGAAAAAAGCAGATGCTGAAAGGCAATATACAGACATAAGTGGATTTTCAATTGTAGCCGCAGGAATGAGACAGATAGCTGCACCAACTAGCCCTGGTATAGCCACTATCTTACGAGCTAACTTTATACTATTGGATTTCTTCAAGACCTTGTCACTAACAAACCCACCAACAAGATCCCCCACCATACCAGCTAATAAAGGTAATGATGCTAAAAAACCCATCTTAACAATTGAAAAATGTCGATATTCAAGCAGATAAGTCGGTAGCCATGTAATAAAAAAGTAATTTGCGTAATTCCAGCAGAACCATACAATCATAAGAAACCACATATTAGAAGATGAAAAAATAGCTTTCCAGGGTACTTTGGCATTGTTTTTTAAGTTGATTGGTTTATTTACATTACCTTTTTCATCTAGTCCTCGAATATATATCAATTCTTCTCTTTTGACCCATTTATGTTCTTCAGGAATATTTCTATAAACAATAAAGAAAAGAATAGCCCAGATAATACCTGCAGCACCAAATATATAAAATAAAGATCTCCACCCCCACAATGCAATGATACTAACTGCAAGAGGAGGAACAATGGCAGCACCTAAACGGCTAAATGCATGTGTAAGCCCTTGAACAAATCCTCGTTCTTCCTTAGCAAACCATAGCTGCATAGCTCTTGTAGCAGTAGGAAAAGCTCCGGCCTCTCCTAAGCCAAATAAAAAACGAATAATTAAAAAGGAATAGTAACCTACAGCATGAGCAGTTACCATGGTCATTAGGGACCAAAAAGAGACTATTATGGTGAGGATATTTCTAGGGCCAAATTTATCTCCAAGCCAGCCGCCGGGCACTTGTCCAATAGCATATGCCCATGTAAATGCACTAAATATAAAACCCATGGTGACTTGATTGAATTCAAACTCCTTTGAAATGTATGGAGCAGCTATTGAAATATTTGTTCTATCCATAAAAGTAATCAAATACATAAAACAAATTACCAGGAGAATCAACCAACGTGCTTTGCCTTGTTTTTTTTTCACTAAATAGGCCTCCTAAAAAATAATTAATAAAGAATCCACAAAAGATAGCGCTAACATTTATGGATGAAGTTCACAAAAAATTCTTAATTAAGAATATTTAAATTTTACCGTTTAAATTTTAAATAGAAAAATAGTTAAAAACTATTGTCAGCTATCCAATATTTGAATAACTAACTACTTATCTGGGACACAATAAACTCTTTATCATTAAAAAAAGCCTTTGCTCATGAGGAGCAAAGGCTTTTTTTGACGAGTTTCTTCTATTATATAATATATAATGTTTTTATCAAGATAAAGGTTTAAGTTCCTCTGTTAAAAGCAAAAAAGCTTTTTTATCTTTCTTTTTTAAGGAATGATCAATTTTCTCAAGGATCTTACTTTTTTTGAAATCCTTCACGATTTGTTCCAAAAATAATTCAGCCAACATTTCATCACGTAAATTTGGATCGACTCGATCCATTTCATTAAGAACATTATTCTCCATAAGCATGAAAACAAAAAGATACATAGGAAAGGATTAAAGCAATGAAAAAAGGAATTTTACTATTAGTAGTAGATACACTTCTTTGGGCAGGCAATTATATTTGTGGTCGCTTTTTAGCTCCCGCTTTACCGGCTACCTTGCTTAATACAATACGTTGGGCAATTTCTACTCTAATACTTTGGGGCTTATTAGCTTTCAATAAAAAGAACCTCCCTATACTATCTAAGTGGAAAGAATTTTTAGTATTAGGTTTTCTAGGCGTATTTGCTTTTTCCACATTAAACTACCTTGGATTAAAATCCGTTAGTGCCTCACAAGCTGGAATGATTTCTGCTGGTATTCCTATTATTATCTTACTTTTTACCCCGTTTTTACTTAGAGAGAATATCAAAACTAAAGGCTGGATTGGCGCAATTGTATCCATAATTGGAGTCATCATTTTAGTTCAGGGCAAACAAGCAAATTCTTCTGCCGATTCTATTGTTGGGGAAAGAATTCAGGGAAAAAAGCAAATTCCTATCTTTGACATCTGTCGGCAAGCGCCGGGGCGAGCGACGCTTGCCGATTAGGGCCTTGCACCTGGCTTCGTCCTAGTGGATCTCGGTCTTAGGCCGACTGTACGCCGAGTTGCTGGGCCAACTTGAGCATTTCTTCGACGTGATAAATCTCGGCGACCTTGCCACCAACGATGTGGAAGATGTCAATACCCTTCAGAGCCACAGGTTTGCCGGTCGCGGGGACCCCCAAGAATTCTCCTGTGTGGGTTGCGGTCATCTCCCAATGAACGAGCACCCAGTCATCGGGAAGCTCACGGTAAAAAAGGATTCGGTGCACCGAATTGGTGAACCCGGCGCGCAAGCCCTCAATCAATGCTCGCATACCTTCGATACCCGGTTTCTCGGGATTGGCGGGGTTATGGTCGATCAGATCCGGAGAAAACACATCCTCTACCCTTGCAGGGTCGCCGACGTCGAAGAACTCCAGTTCACGGAAAGCAACCTGCAACGGTGAGGGAGGTGTCGATCGGGCCAACTCGCTCGCGGTTTTCACTTCTGTTTTCATACTAAAATCCTCCTATCATTTTTAAATTGATTTACTATTTTCACGCTCAAATATATCGTATTTACGCAAAAAGTTATGTTCGAAAAAGTACAAAAGTGAAAATATAATCAGTGGTTGAAGAATATCATTTTCACTATTATTTATGAGTTACAATTTTCTTAACCTACGACTATCCAACAATACTTGCTTAAACACTATTATCAAGTGCCTTGTTCTATGCCCCCTCAAACATGAATTGTCTCATTACTATTTTTTGAAAATTATGTTTCGTCGTCCAGTTGCTAGTTCTACACTTTGAAGGTTCTTTTCATGAATTACCTATTACCGTTTACTCAGTGACGGGTGCGAAAAATCCTTGCTGAATAGCTTGTTTCACCCACTCTGCGAATGGGGTGCCGGGTACAGCAGCTCGCATCTCGTTAGTGACTTGATCAGGCTTGGGCAGTAATTCAGTATTTAATCCCACCCATTTGTACGAGTCGGCCAGGCCTCCTGCTGTTTCCTTTCCTAATACTGGAGCTAACGATTCTTCGAACGCTTCCACTGGGAGAGAGTAAAACTGTATCTCTCGATCCAATGCAGCACTGAATTGTTCAGCCAGTTGATTTCCTGTCAGCGCCTCAGGTCCTACGATAGGCAATGTCTGTCCTGCCAGCTCTGGATGGTTAAGCGCATATACTCCATAAGCAGCTACGTCTTCCATGCTAATCCAAGCGATTGCAGAATCAGCTGGTACAGGATAAGCCAGTGTTTGATTGCCTAAAACACCAGGAATGAGGAAATTTCCCATATAAAATGTAGGTTGAAGGATGATGGACGGAATGCCACTTTGCTTCACATAAGTAATTAATTCTCTCTTAATCTCAAAGCCAGCTACACTTGTAGCGTCATCCGGAACGAAACTGCTGGTATTAACAACGAGAAGCTTAATATTTGCATCTTTAGCAGCATCGACGGTATTGCGGATGAATTGGCGATTATGCTCTAGGTCATAGTCCACCGGCAACAGCAGAAACACTTTGCTTACTCCGTCATGAGCTGAAGTGAGACTCTCTGCATCTGACAGATCGCCAACAAAGGCAGTAATGCCTTGTTCTTGAAGTTGAGCAGCCTTGTCCGAACTTCTTGTGATGGTATGAACGGTGTATCCTTCTTTCAGAAGCTTGCGAGCGACTGCACCTCCTTGCACGCCCCCAGCTCCATAAACCAGCACTTTATCCTTCGTTTCCATTGTTCATCATCCTTTCGTTTACTAAAAGTAATTTAATCGTTTACTAAGATTAATTTAACGATTATAGTTACATTGTAGATGTATAATACCAAAGTTGTAAGTACGCACATTGGAGATATATACTATCCTAAAAGATACCTTAAAAAGGAGGGAAATAGAGTGGATAAACAAAACTCCCAATGCTCACCATGCCCGGTTGAATTTACGGTCAATATGGTTGGAGGCAAGTATAAGCTAGTCATTTTGCACCAGCTTGCGATTCATGAGGTTAGGCGGTTCAATGAATTAAGAAGGGAATTAGCCAATATTACGCCGCGTACACTTACTCGCCAGCTACGTGAGCTCGAAAGCGATGGGCTAATTAATCGACAAGTGTATCCTGAAATTCCACCCAAGGTAGAGTATTCGCTATCAGAGACCGGGAAGAGCCTTTATTCTATACTTCTTCAAATAGAGAATTGGGGTTTGAACCATATCGTAAATAACCCTAAATAATGATAGGAAGTACCAAGTAGGATTAGACATCTTGAAGGCTAATGAGCTCTGTCATTTATTTACGTAAAGATTGAAATCTCAACTAACTTTAAGCTGTGTTCTTTTTTACTCCTCCGGTTTATAAGGTTATTAACGGATAGTCTCGTTATACTCTTCGAGTTGACATTAATCGAACGAACGTTTATTATTGGCGCATGAGACATAAAGACGAAAACAAAAACGAAAATATTTTTAATGCAACTATCCAACTTATAAATGAAATTGGTCTTGCTGAGACTTCTATGTCGAAGATTGCCAAGAAGGCTAAAGTATCTGCTTCAACGATTTATGTTTATTTCGAAAACAAGGAGGATCTACTTAACAAATTATATTTGAATGTTAAGAAGATGATGACTGAAGCAATTTTTAATAATTTTGATGCTTCCCTACCGCTACAAGAGGCATTTGAAGACGCTTTAAGAAAATTTGTTGATTTTACTTTGGCTAATAAGGATTACTTTTTATTTATAGAACAGTTTCAAAATTCACCACTTCTCAACAAAATATCTCGTGATGAAATCACGGACATGTGTGAGCCTCTCTATAGTTTATTTGAGAAAGGAAAAAAACAATATGTGTTCAAACAAGTTGATACAAACCTGTTAGCTATTTTTACTCTCCAACCAGTGATGCAATTTGTTAAGGAACATTTTAATGGAACATCTACTATAGATGAAGCTAATTTAAATAAAGTTATTCAAATGAGTTGGGATGCTATAAAAGCTTAAGAGTCTATCCGACTTTTAAACAGAGGGAGAAAGCAGTGATAACAAAGGTTTATTAAAAAAATGCTCCCTCTTAATATGAACGACTTGAAAATAATCGAACGATCGTTTATTAGAACAGTTGTCAAGTTTAGTCAGATGTTTAAGATTGTTTTTTTTAAGATGTAAAATGAACGAACGTTCGATTATCTTGAAAGGTGGTGATGAAGAATAAAGGAAAACGTGGCTATGCTTTTATAAAATAAAACAAACTACAACATAAGATAAATAAATACTTAAGAAAGAGGTTAAAACATGAACGAAAAATGTAACAACTTATTTGAAACATTCACATTTAAAAATGGAGTTACCCTTAAAAATAGAGTTGTTATGGCACCGATGACAACTTGGTCAAGTAATGATGATTACACCATTTCAGATGAAGAAGTGAAATATTACAAAAGAAGAGTCAATGGAGTAGGACTTGTTATAACTGGTTGTACTCATGTGCAGCCAAACGGTATAGGTTTTACGCATGAATTCGCAGGATATGACGATAAATTTATTCCAAGTTTACGTAAATTAGCAGAAGCTGCGAAAAGTGGTGGAGCTCCTGCAATACTTCAGATTTTCCATGCAGGAAACAAAGCACTACCGACTTTAACTCCAAATGGTGAAGTGGTTAGTTCTAGTGCTTTAGAGACTGAAGCTTCCGACTTTGCTCCTTCAATATTACCAAGAGAACTTTCGCATGATGAAATACTAGAAGTAATTCATGCCTTTGGAGAAACAACAAGAAGAGCCATTGAAGCTGGTTTTGATGGAGTTGAAATTCATGGTGCACATGGGTTTTTACTTCAAAACTTCTTCTCTCCTTTCTTCAATAGACGTGAGGATGAATGGGGAGGTTCACTAGAGAATCGCTTGCGTTTCCCACTTGCGGTCGTTCAGGAAATTAAAAATGTTATTAAAAAGCATGCAACTAAACCGTTTATTTTAGGATACAGAATATCACCTGATGAACATCAAGCAGGTGGTTTAAGAATGAAGGATACTTATGAATTAATTAATCGACTCATTGAAACGAATGTTGATTATGTACACGCTTCGTTGGCTAACGCCCTCTCTTCAAAACCGGTTGATAGTCAAGATGACAAAACGTATCTTGAATTAATTGGTGAGCACGTAAACGACAGAGTTCCTGTTATAGCTGCTGGATCTCTGGTCACTGCAGATGATGTTAGAATGGCATTAGATAAGGGACTCTCTCTAGCAGCAATTGGTCATACATTAATTATGAATCCAGACTGGGTAGAAAAGGTTCAAAACGGAAAAGAAGGCGAAATTGAAACAGCACTTAAGGCTTCTGAAATCAATGAGATTGAGATTCCAGAAAAACTTTGGAATGTCATTCAAGCTTCAGGACCATGGTTTAAGATTGAGGAATAATTTTATCCACAATTAATGATGAGGAACAAAAGATATTTTAGTGAGCAACATCTTTTGTTCCTCTATATTCTATCTAGTTATGTTCTATTTCGATAAAAAATAAAGATGTTCATAAATATTTTAACATTTATTCACATTCTAAAAATAATCATTTTTAATTCTTGTAATATGCTACTCTATCTTCTACTTACCTTTTAAGAAATTGTTTTATTTATAATAATCGGATAAAAAATTTAAAATTATTTGATGTTAATATATATTTGATAATATAATTTTTATTAAAAATAAAAAATAAACATCTTTTGTAGTGAGAAGTAAATGAATAAACTCTGTTATAAAAATCAAAGTTTTATCTTTTACTCTTAGTGACGACAAATACAACGTTTTTCTACAATATGTGTAAATGTTAAAAGTATTATAGATAAAGTAATTTACTATTTACTTAATGTTATAGAGTTTGCATATATATTTCTCTTTATAATCTATATATTTACTCCAATGTTCTCATTGTCTAATATAATCTTCAAACGTAGCATTTCTAACTACAATATGATCGCCACATTCATCTGCGGTCTGTTTTGCAATAGACTCTTCGTTAATGGGAAATGTACCATCTGTATCAAGGTACTAAAAGGATTATGATAGGATTTTTATGACCAAGCCTTTTTTAAGAGTTCCACACCTCTCGTAATTTCATCGCGAGAAAGATTGCTAAAGCCAAGCTTAATAATTGGTCTATCGGGATTGTTTTTAATCACGTAAAGTGAGATGGGATACACTCTAACACCATAAAGGGAAGCTTGTCTGATTAGCCATTCTTCTGAGTGATTCAGATGTACTTTCACTAATAAATATAAACCAGACTGTTCACCAATAATGGATATACTTTGATCAAACTCTTTTTTTAATACTGATACTAAGTGCTGCATTTTTCGTTTATAAACCAGACGCATGCGTTTGATATGACGACTCCATTCTCCCTCTTCCATAAATTTAGCCATTGTGAGTTGGCTAAGAATTGAAGTGGTACTTTCGAATTGAAGAAATTTATTTTTGTAATGATTTAAAATGGGTTGAGGCAATACCATATAACTTAAACGGATTCCTGGAAGAAAAGCCTTCGAAAAATTTCCTAGATAGATGACTCTTGCAGAATCAATAGAGGCAAGAGCAGGAAATGGCTTTTGCGTATAGCGAAATTCACTATCATAATCATCTTCAATAATATATCCATGCATCTCATTAACCCAATGAATAAGCATTTGCCGTTGTTGAATAGACATGCTTACTCCAATTGGACTTTGATGGGAAGGGGTTACATATATTAATCGTGATTTCATTTGTTCTAGTTGTGAAAGATCAGCACCTGTTTCATAAACGGGCAAAGTTTCAAACATAAAACGATGAAATTGAAAAGCTTCTCTAGCACCGTCATAACCAGGGTCTTCAACTATAATACTCTGGAATTCATCTTTCATTATATGTCCAAGATATACAAGCATTTGTTGGGTACTACTACCGATGATAATAGAATCTGCATCTGCTTTTACTCCTCTAGATTGGAGCAAGTACGCGGAAATTTGTTCGCGCAGGCATTCTTCTCCAAATGGTTCTCCGTATCTAAAGCTGTCCTGTAATGTTAATACTTGATTGGAAATTCGCCTCCAAATCTTCAGTGGAAAATGTGTTTGATCAACGGCATCTGCTCTAAAATTAAATACTGGAGGTTTCTTTGACTCTTTTTGCTTTTTATCATGGGAGATTAATGACTCCTGAAACATTAGAGGTTCTAACTCATTTGCAAAATAACCTTTTCGTCCCTCCCCGCGAATATACCCTTCAGCAACCAGTTGTTCATATGCCATTAAAGTTGTATTTCGGCTTACTTGTAAGGAATCTGCAAGTTGACGAACGGAGGGCAATTGCTCATTTGCCAAAATGTCTCCTTGTTCAATAAATAATTTAAATTTCTCATAGATTTGTTTGTATTTTGGATAATTATCTTCAAACGTAAAAATAGTATTATTCATTTGCATCCCCTCTGTCATGTATATTTGTTTGGTATTGTACCTTTTTTTATGTCAGTTTGTATAATATTATTTTTTTATCGAATATTTATTTTTAATGTTTATATTAAAAAACTTAAATATAAGTTGAAAGGATGATTATGGTGTACATTCCTAAGCAATATCGTATGAATCATGATGAGGCAGTTCAAATTATGAAGTCTAACTCGTTTGCTTTATTGATTACTGTTAATGAACATCGTCCCTTGGCTACGCATATCCCCTTGGAAATTCGGGAAGATGAAGGGAAAATCTATGCAACTGGGCACATTGCATACGGAAACATGCAGAAAAAAACTTTAGACAATAATAACGATGTGTTACTCATTTTTCAAGGACCTCACGCTTACATTTCTTCTAGTTGGTATCAAGGTGAAGAGGTTCCTACATGGGACTATCTAGCTGTCCATGCTTATGGAACAGTACGTATAATCTCTGGAGATGAGCTGAAATCGTCTTTGGATACTATGCTTAAACACTATGAGTCTCACCGAGAAGATGGTCGGACCTGGGATACATTTGACCCAGAGTTGCTTAAGCGTGAAATGAAGGGAATAGTTGGCTTTGAAATTGAAATCACATCTATTCAAGGTGCAGCTAAAATGAGTCAGAACCGAAATGAGACCGATTATAAATCGATTGTTGCAGAGCTTGAAAAGTCACATAAACAAGAGGAAGTTCAGGTTGCACAGTGGATGCGTGAGCAACGTAAAGAGTTATTTAAATGATTGGTTTAGTATTTTTTGGGTTAGTTCATATCGTGGCCCCTGTTTAGTAAAGTACGTTCAAAGTTACAAAATTGGATGCCTTCGGATAACTGGTTATTTTTATATTGTTCTAGGGGCATTCTCCGTGCTCTTGCTTTACATACTATCTTTCTAAGAGGAATGTATGTTCAAATGAAAAGTAGGTATTATTACTGGTGGGATATCGGAGATTGGTCTAGCTACAGCAGGATTATTAGCAAAAGAGGGCATGCATGTCATCGTATCGTAGCCTCTCGAAGTGCTGAAAAAGGAAAAGAAGCCCTTTCTATAATAAGAAAGTGGTCACCTAAATCGATTTTTATTAAAATCGATGCTTCTATATAAATATTTTATAATTAAAGGAGGAGTTTTATATGTCAAGAAAGGCTTTTAATGCAGATGGAGCTGTTGCTGTTGGCCCATACTCACATGCAGTTGAATCAGGGGATTTACTATTTTTATCCGGGCAAACCCCTATAGACTCACAGACTGGAAAGCTTGTAGAAGGTGATATTGTTAAACAGACAAAGCAATGCTTTAAGAACCTTTTTAATGTATTGGAAGCAGCTGGTTTAGTCCCTGACGATGTTAAAAAAGTAAATGTGTTTTTAACTAATATGGATAACTTTACAGCAATGAATGAAGTGTATGTACAACAATTTTCTGCACCATATCCTGCTCGTACAACTATAGGCGTAGCATCCTTACCTCTAGGTGCACAGATTGAAATAGAAATGATAGCTAGAAGATCATAGAAATAACGAAGCAGCATCCCTTGATAAAGCAAGGAACGCTGCTTCGTATTAATTGTTTTTCTACAATATATATAAATAATAAAACTTATTTTTATAAAATGTTTTATCATTTATATATAAGTTGTTAAAACTTTTAATCTTTAACCATGTATGAATATGATATAATAAACTATTAATTAATCTAGAAATAAAAGAATTGTTTTTATGATTGATAATCATAGCAAAATTATTAACATTGAAGATACGATAGACATGTTATCTGTTTTATTAAAGAAATTCATTTATATATATATACAACAAGGAAAATTAAATCCTATTAATAAAGATGATTGGCATATCGAAGGTCGTTATGAATTTAATATCTCGGTCACAACGGTGAATAAGTATATTAAGCAAGAACTCTTACCTGCGTTTCAAGAAGAATACCGGGGAATTAATAAACTACATGGGTTAATCAAAGGGACTATAGTTAGTTTAGAAGTAATAATGTAAATATAATTCAGGTCATAAAAAAAGCTCACCTTTTTTAGGTAAGCTTGTGAAGAGGAATATCTATGAAAAAATGCTTTACAGCATGATGAACAATTAATTTATCATTTAATAGTGAAGAAAAGATGAAAATTAACCACACTAAAAGGACATATCATAAGATATACCCTTCTAAGTTTTTTACTCTGTATTTATTTAAAAATGCATAATCATGGTTTGATTTGCCCTTGGACCAATAAAACTAGCTTTACCAGCATGTTCTCTTGTCATCATGACCTTTCACTTGAAAATTAAATATTTAGCCCTCTTTTTATCCATACTACTTTTGTTTGGTTCTTTAAAAGAGGGATTTTATTTCTAAATTTTCTTTTAAGTACCTCTACACTTGACTGTACAATATTTTATCTTTTAAATGATTATTTTTATCTCGCTTTTTTAGTGTATATGCTGGATTAAATGATAATGTCATTTTATAAAGCATCTTATCTTGTTTCTCTATAATTGCTTGATAGGTCCCTAGATAATGACCCAAATCATTATAATCTCTAATTTTCCCCATCCATATATCCAATTTAATCACCAATTAACTAATAAGTTAGTACTTCAAATCTCATTTGAAGTACTATTACTAAAATTCAGTGAAATATTCTTATGAACTTAATTTCCAATCTTTTTAATAATTTTCGCTGGATTCCCTCCCATCACTACATTGTTAGGTACGTCTTTAGTCACTACTGAGCCAGATGCAATAACAACATTGTCTCCTATCGTCACTCCTGGATTTATCACTGAACTTCCACCAATCCATACATTATCTCCAAAAATAATTGGTTTTGCGTATTCCTGTCCTGAATTCCGTTCATTTGGGTCAATTGGATGAGTTGCTGTATAGATATGTACACCAGGACCAAGTAAACAATTATCTCCAAACCTCACTTTACAAATGTCTAGGATGACACAATCAAAGTTTGCAAAAAAGTTTTCGCCAACAAATATGTTATAGCCGTAGTCAACTCTAATATTTGGTTCAACATATACGTTTTCCCCAGTAGAACCGAATAAACCTTTTAATAATTTAATACGCTTATTACCTTCACTCTCTAAAGTTTCATTATATATTCTAACCTGCCTTCTAGCATGTTCTCGATCCTTTCTTAATTGTGCGTCTGCAGGATTATACATTTCTCCACCTAACATCTTTTCTTTTTCAGTCCTCATTATTTAAATCCTTTCTTTTAACCCTTACTTATATTGTGAATTCCAAACTAATTCCTAATTATAAATACATATTTTCTTAAGCTAATCTGCCTCTTTGAGTAGCAATAAAGTTCATTATATGTTGTTTTCCAGGTGCTGCGTGAATCGCTCCTTTTACTGAAGCAGTAAGTGCCCCACTTGCATTAGCAAAGGTAAGCAATTGTTGATGGTGTTCACTCACTTTTTGACATAGATTTTCGCTCGATATATCAATTGCAAGCAATTCAGATAAAAAACCACCTATAAATGCATCACCTGCCCCGGTTGTATCTGAAACAGTTACTTTAAATCCTTTATCCTCAAATTGTTCTCCATTTTTCAAATAAATAATGGCTCCATCTTTTCCTTTTGTATAAACTACTACTTTTACATTGCCAACAAAAAGAGAGTTAATAGCTTCTCTTTCTCGCTTAATATTGGTTATGAAAAATAATTCTTCATCCGATACTTTCACGATATTTGCTAAAGGTAAAAAGTCTAGAATTGTTCGACGACAGCTTTCTTTATCAGGCCACAAGGGAAGACGAACGTTGGGATCAAAACTGACAATCCCCCCTATTTTTTGAAAACTATCTATTACTTTTATATGAGTTTGTTTCATTGGACTTTCGACTAAATCTACAGAACAAAAATGAAGAAGGTCTCCCTTATCAAACCATTCTACTTTCACCTCGTTTGGTAAAAGTAATAAGTCAGCTGAATTCTTTCTGTAAAAACTGAAGTCCCTATCTCCCAATTTATCTACAGATACGAATGCCAAACCGGTCTCTCCTTCATTACATCGGATAATGTATGAAGTATCTACTCCATTTCCTTCAAGCACATCTACTAAATAATCACCAAAGCTATCATTAGCTATTTTCGTTAGCATAACAGAATTCCCTCCATATTTTGCAATCGCAATTGCAACGTTCATAGGAGCTCCCCCAGCCACACGTTCAAAACTAGTAACTTCTTTTAAAGACTTTTCTTTTTGAACAGGAATAAAATCAATTAGTGTTTCACCAATACAAAAAACTCTTTTCAACATCTTCACCCCAAAACAATGAACAAGTGTTTGTACACTTGTTCATTCATAATTTATTTCCAGATATCTTTTAACTTCCAATATGTTAATTCCTTAATCCTTACATCCTCAACATCTGCAAACACTTCAATGCCTAATCTATCTTCAGTTGGATAAATCCGACTTGTCATAGTTGCTTGTCCTTCATTTGCAAATACTTCAATAGAGGATCGATCAATGAATATGCGTAAGGAAAGCTCTTGATTTGCTGTAAGAATGGTATTTCTCACACCGTCTTCAACTTTACCACACTTAGAACAATCGAGTTTCAGTGTTTGTTTGTCTAAGTGATACGTTAATACAGTCTCTTCCTGGTTAATTCCACGAATTCTTATTCCAACCGACTGAGCGTTACAATTAGTTAAGTCAAACACAGCTTTTATTTCAAGCAAATCTTCGTTTGTTTCTATTAAATAACTATTAGAAATCACATTGGTAAGTGTATTATGTTCAACCTCACGCAATAATTTTAATTCTTCCACAGGATTCATTAGAACTTTATCATTCTCTCCTAAGGTAACTTCACGTGGTAATGTAAGTGCTCCACACCATCCATCTTCTTTTGTTGGCATATCTGATTCCCACATATCCATCCAACCAATAGCAATTCGACGCCCTTTTTCATCTAATAACGTTTGAACGGCATAAAAATCATGTCCATTGTCTAACTCATTAAATGATCCGTGGATAAACTCGTTTGTTTCGTAATTGTAATCTCCAATTAAATATCCCGTCTGGAATAGGTTGTTATACAAATCTCCATCTTTTTTAATACCTTGTGGAGAAATCATAAGAACGTATTTTCCATCTAATTCAAAGAAATCTGGACATTCCCACATGAATCCGAGTTTTTCATTTCCTTTTGCCAATACACCAATGTATGACCACTTACGTAAATCTGGAGAACGGTATAAAATTACTCTTCCTATATTTTCCTTTGTTGAATTTCCTACTACCATATACCAACTATCTTTGTGTTTCCATACTTTAGGATCACGGAAATGATGACTACTATCCATAGGTGGTTCAGGAATTACTGGATTTTCTACAATCTTATGAAATGTTAAACCATCGGTACTAACAGCAAGATTTTGATTTTGGTAAAATAGATCTTTTTCTTTGTCCATATAGTGATGACCTGTATAGATTAAAGTTAATTCACCATTGTTATCTACTGCACTTCCAGAAAAACATCCATCTGCATCACAAATATCTCCAGGTGCAAGGGCAATGGGTAAGTGTTCCCAATGCACAAGATCTTTACTTTTTACATGTCCCCAGTGCATTGGACCCCAGTTTTCATCGTAAGGGTGATGTTGATAAAATACATGATATTCTCCTTTGTACTGTACCAAACCATTCGGATCATTAATCCAGTTGGCAGGGGCCATAATATGATAACCTAACCGATAACGGTTATTTACTCTTTCTTTTGCAGCATTCAATGCTTCTTGCGCTTGTTGAAGTTTGTTTATTGTGAACATTCTAACATCTCCTTATATAACTTGTTTTATGTCTTTTATATTTCCTTCTAAATCTTTACTTTTATTAGGATTTAATAAAGTGAACATTGAAATAATAGTAAAACAAAGGACCATTATTCCAAGAATAAGATAGGTATGACGAAACCCTATCATATCGTATAATTTACCCGCAAAAGGTGATAATAGAGATGCACCAATTTGAGAGGCAGCCTGAAATCCAACTAAATATAGAACAGAAGATAGTCGTGTATCGAAGTTAGCTGCAAAATATTTAAAAATAGCAATCAACATAATTGGTAATTCTAATGCATGTATTAATTTCATTGAGGAAATACCAATTGGGCCCACTACAAGTCCTGACCCAATGATACGAAGTGCCATTAGAAGACCAGCCAATAATAATCCGTTTTTGGCTCCAATTTTATTTACAATAAAAGGTGCAATAAACATCATTCCAGCCTCTAAAAATACTTGAAAAGAACTTAAATATCCAAATACTTGATTTCCCATGGCTTCATTTTGGAATAAAGATGTATAATAAATTGGAAATTGTTGATCGTAAACACTATAAACACACGTTACCCCAATCACATACATCATCAAAAACCAAAATTTCTTTAAGAGAAAAAGTTGTCCAACATCTTTTAATTTCACAGATTCAGCTTTTTCCAATTCATAATTTGTGACTTCTATTTTCACAGATAGAATAATAGCAACTAAGATAATTGCTGAAACAGATGCCACCCAAAAGTTTATATTGGGATTAATATTAAACAGCTGACCTGCAAAAAAAGTGGCTGATGCCCACCCTAACGAACCCCACATTCTAGACTTTCCGTATTCAAAACCGTATTTACGGCTAACTTTTTCAACATAGGTTTCAATGGCGCCAATACCAGCAGAAATACCAACTCCTAAATAAATAGCTCCAACAGCCGCGCCTAAAATTACATTATATTTTAATAGTGGTCCATATATATAAATATAGAATGGTCCTACCAATACAAGCAGTAAACTAATAAAAGATAATATATTTTTCTTTAAACCTATCTTGTCAGAGATATAACCATATACAGGCTGTATACACAATGCGAAGATAGCGTTTACAGAGAAAATTAAACCTGTAGCTGATCCACTTAAATGTAACTCTTGCTTTAACCAAATAGGAAATAAAGAGGCGCTAGAAGACCAAGTAAAAAAGAAAAAGAAAAAATAAGCACTTAACTTCCAATAGAGAACTTTTGAACTTTTCATGTTTGTTGCTCCTTTAACTAGATATGTAAAATCTTTGAAACAAAAACTGAAAGCACTTTCAGATTCATTTTATGTCAACCGGTTTCACAAGTCAATATTTTTATGTCAACCGGTTGACACTAAGGTGAAAAATTATCCGTACATAGGTATTACTTTCGCAACAGTAACCTAATTTCTTTCTTATTTAATGCCTGTGCCGGAACCACCAATTCCTTCTAAAATATAACGTTGAGCCACTATATAGATAAGAATTAATGGAATGGTGGATATTGTTAACACTGCCATAACTTGATTCGTGTAAACTGGCTCCGTACTATTGATTGCCGTAATTGCTACTTGGATCGGAAATTTTGACTTGTCCGTCAAGACCATCAAAGGCCAGATATAATCATTCCAACTTCCGATAAAAGCTAAGGTTCCAACTGTAGCAACAGCCGGTTTAGACATTGGTAACATAATCCTCAGGAATATTTGCCACGTATTTGCTCCATCCAATTTGGCTGATTCAATAATCTCTGCTGGAATGGCCATAAAAAAGTTTCGGAATAAATAGATATTAAATGCCCCTGCTAAGGCAGGCAGAATTACTGCAAGACGAGTATCTACTAATCCCAGTTTGTGAACTATAGTAAATTGTGAGATTAAGATTGTTTCCAGTGGCACGATTAAAAGAGCTAATAAAAGACCAAACAGTACTCTTTTTCCATTAAAATTCAATTTAGCGAACGCATAACCTGCCATCCCATTGATAATGACAGAACCTGCTGCTACACATAAACCATAAAACAAGCTGTTTACTATATAACCAAGTAAATGAAAGCGTGACAGAACTTGCTTATAGGATATAAACCAATCCGACGGATGAATAGAAGGTAGGAAAGCCTTGATACTGTTCATATTATTATAAACTTCTGCTTCAGGTTTCATCGATGATGCGATCATCCAAAACAATGGAAATATAAATAATACCGCGAGCAGAACTAAACAAATGTATTCTAAAATTGTTAAGGGCCCGAATTTCCGTCTCATTAGTCATCTTCCTCCTTCACTAATTTCCGTTGGGCTAGTGTAACCAATCCAATAATTGTTCCAAATAGAAGAGCAATGGAACTAGCATATCCAACCATTCGATCCGTAAAGCCAGTTTGATAAATGTAATATACAACTGTCATGGTGGAGTTTACCGGCCCCCCTTGCGTCATAACCATTGGTTGAACCAATAGTTTAAATGCACCAATTAATGTCGTAATAAAGATAAAGATGGAAGTAGGCTTTAATAAAGGTAATGTAATGTAAATAAACCGTTGCCATTTATTCATTCCATCTAGCTGTGCAGCTTCATAGACATCTCCAGGGATGTTCTGCAAACCTGCTAGAAAAATTAGCATCTGAAAGCCAGCTCCTTGCCAAGCTGAAACGAAAACAATTGTAAACATTGCCTGTTTAGGGCTTGTTAAGAACGGTTGAGCTGAGATGCCAAAGTACGTGAGTAAATTGTTGATGATTCCTTCATTTGGGTTTAACAAATACAGCCACAGAACAGAGATAACAACGAGCGACATCACCACAGGACTAAAGTAAGCTACTTTAAAAAATGTGTTAGCTTTACGTTGTTTGTTTAACAGGAGGGCCAGCCCAAGAGCTGCCCCTATCTGTAAAGGAATTACCCAAACGACAAATTTCAAGGTATTCACCAAACTTTTCAAGAAAATAGGATCTTTGAATAGATTGATGAAGTTGTCTAATCCTACAAATTTACGCATATCGGGTGTTAATAGGTAATAATCTGTAAATGCATAGTAGACAGACATAATAGCTGGGATAATGAGGAACAGCAACAAAAGTAATAATGCCGGTCCCAAAAACGTATAAGCCACTATATTTTCTTTCCACTGAATTTTGTTTTTTGTTCCTTTTTCTGCTCTTGGAAATATATAAACAGTCTTATTATCTTTCATTCCGACTTTATTCATAATGCCTCCTTCTAGCTGCTATTATCGATTTGCCTTATCGATAGCTGCCTGCATTTCTGTAGCACGTGTATCTAAGACTTTTTTGATATTTTTGTTTTGATCATAAAAGCTGATGTCATCAATTGTTTGTTGGAAAGCACGTGTTACTTGAGGATACGCTGGTGTTACCGGCCTTGCATGTCCTGATTCCTTTAATTGCTGCATGAATACATTCATTTGATCAGAAAATTCTTTTGTAAGTATTTTCTCGGAAGAGTAACGAACTGGCAATGCTGCAATTGTGCGACTTAATTCTAAATTCGAATCTTTATTTGTCATCCAATCCACTAATTTTGCAGACCATTCTTTATTTTCAGACTTTTGTGTCATTGCAAACTGCCAACTTCCTGAAGGTGAAACTAGTTTCTTTGTCTTTGGTGATACTGGATAAGGCATAACACCATAATCAACTTTTTGAAAGTTTGTTTCCATATCCGTTACTGTCCATACACCACTAAACTTCATTGGGTACTTTTCTGTTTCAAAAGCTTGTTTGACTGGAGTACGCGTTGTATAACCTTCTTTTAACATCGTTTGAATAAAAGTCATGGCTTCAACACTAGGCTTTTTATTAAATACACCTTTTGCTTTAGTACCGTCTTTCGAGAGAATTTCTCCACCTGCAGACCATACAAATGGCGTTAGTGCATACGTTAACATTTCATCTTTTGATTGTAATTGCATATCAATAGCCGGTTTATTATATTTTTCTTTCAACGTTTTACAAAGGGTCATGAATTGATCCCATGTCCAAGGATTATCAACTGTCGGTAACGTACTTAAATCAATGCCTGCCTCTTGTAGCATTTTTTTATTGTAGTAAATTCCCACGGATGATTCACTCGCACCAATCGCATACAATTTGTCTTTGTATGTTCCTTGTTGCTTGATACTCGGTAGTAAATCATCTTGATCTTTTACGTAATCATCTAGTGGAGCAATGATGCCAGATTTTGCATAAGCAGCTGTATTTGGACCATCCAACGTAATAACATCGGGTAATGTATCAGTTGTCAACGCTGCGTTTACTTTATCTTCATACCCTCCACCGTTCCCACTACGTGGAATAAATTCAATTTTAGCTTTAACATTTTTAGATGCATACTTCTTGTTAAAAGCGTCTACTCGTTTTTTATACACCTTACCTTCTTCACTATCGTCTGATACGTGTACCCACATTGTAACCATTTGTTTGCCGTCACTATTTACGCTTTTACCCTTACTACAACCTGCTACAGCAAGAATTAGTAATAAAGATATACCTACTAAAAACCATTTCTTCATACGTTCCAGTCCCCCTTATTTTTCCTTATTCACAACAAATATATAAAAGCGCTTTCAAGGAGTATTTTATGTCAACCGTTTACATATGTCAATCGGTTGACATGTTTTTTTTGAAATATCAAACTTTTCGCTCCTACCCTTAAAATGGAGGTATAATATATTAGAATATATGTATTATCAATATCTCGTTCATAATAAAAGTTAATGTTTGTTCGATATAAGCTAATAGTAATTAACCCCTAATTCTTGCACATGTTAGAGATATTTTCTACAATAAGTCCGTAACAAATAAACTTTAATTAATTAAAGTATTCCTCAAAATAAACTATTTCACAATATGAATTTTTTATTAATCAGGAAATTGTAAAGCTATCAAAGGAGGAATTAATTTTAATTGTTATAAAGTGTCTACATAATGTATAACAAGCTATTTTCCTAACCTAATCAAAAAATTATTATGTGACTAAAAAATATAAAAGCTTTTTTAAATAATAAAGATAAAAAAATCCTAATATAATATTAACAAGTGATATTTAGTGGGATAGGAGGAAAGATAATGAAACCTAATATCCATGACGTAGCAAAGGTTGCAGGAGTTTCATCAACAACAGTTTCACGTGTCTTAAATAATCGAGGTTACATAAGTGAGAAAACAAAGGATAAAGTTTATAAAGCAATGGAGGAAATTAATTATTTCCCAAACGATTTAGCGCGTTCCTTATTTCATAAAAAAACAAATTTAATAGGGTTAATTATACCCAATTCAAGTAACCCGTTTTTCGGTGAACTTGCCTTTCATATTGAAAGTGTTTGTACATCACTAGGTTATAAATTATTGCTTTGTAACAGTTTAAACCGTATGGATAAAGAGGAAAGATACTTAGAAATGCTTATACGAAACCAGGTAGATGGGGTCATTGTTGTAACATACAACCGAGGAGTCCTAGATTATCATAAACAAAATTTACCCATCGTAGCAATTGATCATTATTTGTCTAAAAAGATTCCTGTTGTAGGATCCGATAATTATGATGGAGGGAAAAAAGCTACAGAATTATTAATAAAGAAACAGTGTGAAAATATTATTCATATTAATGGCCCACTTGATCTGGAAACACCAGCAAACTTAAGAAGAAAAGCGTATGAGGATGTTATGAAGGAATACGGAAAATTACCAATTACATATGAAGTCTCTCCTCAAAAGAGCCGGGAGGAGGTAATCGCTAAGCTTTTTGATGAACATCCAGAAGTAGACGGTATTTTTGCAAGTGATGATCTAATTGCGGCTGCCGTCATAACAGAATCTAGAAAAAGAGGAAAAGATATACCTACTCAATTAAAAGTGATTGGTTACGATGGAACAGAAACAGTAAAAGCTATACTACCGGAATTAACGACCATACAACAACCTATTGATTCTATTGCAAAGGTAGCAATTGACATTTTATCTAAAGAGATTGAGGGCGAATTCACCAATATAGAACTTGAAACATATCTGCCTGTTAAGCTTTTAGAAGATGGAACTACTTAAATAAATTCATAACATTTACATAGGAAAAAGTTTTCTCTTTAAAGACCTGAAAGCAATTTATTTTTAATTTAGAGTGATTAAAATAACTACTTTTCCCCAGAGATTTCGAGCTTGGTTGTCTCAGAAAGGTTGAGAAATCAAGGGTGTATAAAAAGTTTCATACACCAGCAAAAGAACTCTTGTTAGAGGCCTTCAGTATGGATTCTTTTGTCTGCTTTTTTTAAGAGACATTATATAAATACAAAAATAAGTCACATCTTATAAAAAGGCGTGACTTATTTTTACTCAGAATTTAAATTTTCTTGTTAATTTTTGAATCTATTCCTGATAGGCAATCAACCTATATTAGCTAACAGCTTGTTTATTTTTAAATGCTATCTCTAATTCAATTTCTTCTAGCGTTCGACCTTTTGTCTCGGGAACATATTTTATAACAAAGAGGAAAGCAAAAACACCAATAACTGCATATGTTAAGAATAGGACTCCTACCCCAACAGCCTCAACAAGTACTGGGAATGACATTGAGATGACGATGTTTGAAAGCCATAAAGCTGTGCTTGCTACTCCCATTGCTACGCCCCGCACATTCATAGGGAAGATTTCACCAAGAATGACCCATACGACCATACCCCAACTTGCTGAATATGCAACAATAAACAAAGAAAGGCAAGTTAGTAATAGCCATACAGGCACCTCAACCCATGTCATACCAACTCCTAGTGTACCAAGCGCAATCGTCATACCGATGTTTCCGATTAATAACAGCTTTTTGCGGCCAATTTTATCAATAAGAAGCATTCCGAGAATCGTAAACAAAATATTAAAAACTCCGATACCTATTGTTCCGGCAATGGCTGCTGTAGATCCAAATCCAGCTGTACTTAGAATGGTTGGCGTATAGTAAATAATTGTATTGGTTCCGATGATCTGCTGAAATACGGCAATACCGATTCCAATAAATAAAATAGAGCGTAAGCCAGGTGCAAAGAGCAGCTTTAAGCTTACCTTTTTTTCAGCCTTTACCTGCATAATACTTCTTATTTCTTCTTCCACTTGGTGTGAATACCTTGTTAGAGATAATACTCTACGTGCTTCATTTTCACCTACATTCTGCCAAAGCCACCTTGGACTTTCGGGCATAAAGAACATCCCTAACATTAGTAAAACAGAAGGAATAACAGCTAACCCTAGCATCCAATGCCAATTTTCTGAAGCTGCAAACATGTAATTTACGAGATAGGCCATAAAAATACCAAGAGCATTCATAATCGTGTTTAATGAAGAGACCTTACCACGAATATTTGCTGGAGCCATTTCAGCTAAATAGAGAGGGACAATACCTGAAGCCCCTCCAACTGCTATTCCCAGTTCAATACGAAACGCAATTAAAGTATGTACATTAGGAGAAATAGCTGTTCCAATTGCGCCAATTGTAAATAGTACACCTAACATAATAATTGTTTTCTTTCTTCCATATTTATCGGCTACAGGTCCACTAAAAGCTGCGCCCACAAGGGCACCAATTAAAACTCCACTTACAACTAACCCTTCAAGAAAAGGTGTTAGCCCCATGTCTTTTTTTATAAAAAGAAGAGCACCTGAAATAACCCCTGTATCATAACCAAATAAAAGCCCACCTAAAGCACCAAAACAATAAATTACCCACCTATACATTTTTTGTTTATTCATGGTCCACCCATCCGCCCCTTTAGTTGAATCTTTTTTAGCAAAGAAATACTATTTAGAGTTGTTTCACGAGCTTGAAATTATTTTGTAAAAACGATAAACTTTCTTCCGCGAACGTATAAATCATATTCATATTTTCTCCCTTATTCGCTTGAAAAGGATTTGGACCAGGAGCTGTTGCTTCTACTACAACATATCCATCAAAGTTTATCTTCTGTATTCCAGAGATAAATGGTTTAAAGTCTATGTGGCCACGCCCCATGCCTCTTCGATTACTGTCAGCTACATGAAGAATATGCAGTTTGTCCTGTGCATCTAAAAAGGGAAATTCAAGATCTCGCTCTTCAATATTCATATGATAGGAATCTAGCAACATTTTCACTTTAGGGTGATTAACTTCTTTAACAAATTTTGTAGCATCGGCTCCTGTGTTAACAATACAACTCTCATATCTGTTTAAAGGCTCTATTACAAGAGTAATATTTAATTCCTCTGCTTTTTTCGTTAATCTTTGTACAGAGTCAATAGCCCATTTCCAATCCTCTCCAGTGTTGCCCATTGGAGCTGTTTTTCCAACTGCAGAAGGACAAACAACTAAATATTCTGCTCCTACCTCTTTAACAGCTTCAATTTGCCTTTCAAAGGATGCGACTGCTTTTTTTCGGTTATCTTCGCTTCGATTAGCTAAATCTTGTTCTTCGTTTGGCCAACCAGTATCACCTGTCAAACCACTTATTTCTAGATCTAAATTTTTCGCTAATTGTTTAATATCGCGCCAGTTATAATCATCTACTGCAGCTCTAATTTCTATTGCGTCATACCCGGTTTTTGCAACAAACTCCATTGTCTTTTCTAAAGGAATATCTCCAAAAGTCCAACTACAAATTGAAAATTTCATCTCTATTCTCCTTTTTACACATTTAATTTATTTTAGAAGTGATGCCTTTCAGAAATCTAAACCTAAAAAGAAGAATCAAATCCCTAATGTTATCGCTTTCTTTTCAGGTCAGATAAAATAGTAATTTTGTAATTGAGATAGTTTAATTAAATCAACTGTACACTTTCCTTAATTTTCACTGGTGCATTTGTCTTAACAGATTCAATACAAGCAAGTGCAATTGAAAGAGCTCTGCGAGCATCTTTACCTGTTACATAAGGAGTACTCTCATTACGCACACATTCTACAAAAGAAGTGAGTTCTGTGACGTAAGCATCATGTAATAATTCAGTGTCTTTTCGGTATGTATCGCTACTTATTCCTTCTGCAGTGTAGCGAATCATATTTGTTTGTTGAACACCTCCAGCTGTCACCATTCCGGCTGAACCAAATACTTCACCGCGAACATCATATCCATAAACTGCTTGGAAATTTGCTTCAGCTGTTGCAATTGCTCCGTTATCAAAACGGATGTTAACAACCGCAGTGTCAAGGAGACCTTTATCTTTAAAATCTGGACGTACAAGTGCATCAGCTACTGCGTAAACTTCAATTGGTTCTGCACCTGGATTTAAATAGAGTAATGTATCAAAATCATGGATTAGAGTTTCTAAAAAAATAGTCCATTCTGGAATTGGAGTTGGATCCCCTA
This sequence comes from Priestia megaterium, assembly GCF_023824195.1. Taxonomy (NCBI): domain Bacteria; kingdom Bacillati; phylum Bacillota; class Bacilli; order Caryophanales; family Bacillaceae; genus Priestia; species Priestia megaterium. The sequence goes on along the minus strand of NZ_CP085442.1, from coordinate 1,771,774 downwards.
ATCCCGGATCACGCGTTAACGATCTCAATAACTGTGGAGTTCCGATTCTACCTTCAACAATATCGTTATGAGCAGCTCTAAAATCTGAAGCAAAACGACGATTAAAGCCGACTTGTAAGGGAACTTTTGCGTTCTGAGCTGCCAATATGGCTTTATCTGCTTCTTCTAGAGTAATTGCCATTGGCTTTTCACAAAAAACTGCTTTCCCTGCATTAGCAGCAGCAACAACAAGATCTGCATGTGAACGGGCAGGAGCTGCAATAACTACTGCGTCAATATGTGGATCTTGGAACATTTCCTTTGGATCTGTATATGCCTTTGATACTCCGAGTTCTTTCGCAAGTCTTTCAGCAGCTCCTGAAACTGGATCAGCAATCGCGTTAAGCTTTGCTCCATAGATTTTACGAGCAACTGTTCTTCCGTGAAAACTTCCCATACGTCCTGCACCAACCAGACCAATTCTAACTTCTTTCATCTTTCTTCCCCCTTAAGATTAAATAAAGTTACCTTCCTCTTGCTATTTCTTTTTTGTAGCGCTTTCATATTTTGGTTTAACCAACCCTTTTATGATTTGTAAGCTAGAAGTTAAGGAAAGCACTTTCCTTGATAATGAGTTTATCTTTTAGTTTTTTTATTGTCAATAATTTTTTAAAAATTTAAACAATAACACAAACTTATATCTTATAACTTGATTTTTAGATTAAATGTCCCTCTTAAGCGTCTTAACAATAGTAAGACAATTCTATATTTTTTTATAAGTACCAGTAAACTAAATTCAGTTACTCTCGAAAGTAAGGAAAGTTCTTTCCTTTTGGGGTTTCCTTAAAGTCAATAAGTAGTTACCACGATAAATTAATAAAGTTAATAGGAAAGCTCTAAATGGATTGCCCATCAATAACTATATTTTTTTGGTAAGATGGATTTCATTATATAGAATAAACAGCAATATTTTACCTATGTCAAACGAAGATTTTAGAGAAGAGTAAAGACAAGTAGTGATAGATTAATACATCGTTAGTTGGGGTAATGAAACACAAGACCATCTCAAACAAGATAAATTCTCTATAGATATTGTGGAAGATATTTATAAATGTTCTTATGATTTAGGATTATTGATTTTCTTCTTTTAAAAAAAGATAGCAAAAAAAGGCTACATAGCTTCAAAGGAAGCTATGTAGCCTTTTTTACTTCTGAAAATTGATTATACAATACATAAATGTCTAAATTTAAACTTTAATAACGGTATTAATTACTGCAAGGTTTAATTATTTTATTTACATTCATGTATTCGTTTTATTATGAGAAGTAGATGCACGAACCACTAATTTTGGAGATAAAACGATTCGTTGCTTCGTCTCCTTTGAATCTTCAATCTCCTCTATTAATAGTTCAACAACCTTCTTACTCATTTCATGAATAGGTTGAGCTATTGTAGTTAAAGGAGGATCACAAATTGTCGAAAGGACAGTGTCGTCAAACCCAATAATTGATAGATCTTGCGGAACTTTTATTTTAAGTTCACGCGCACCTTGTATTGCTCCAATCGCAAGAAATTCGGTTGAGGCAAAAATAGCTGTCGGGGGAACAGGCAAATGTAGAAGTTTACGTGTAGACTGTTTTCCTTCATCAAGTGAAGTATTATTGAGAGACACTAAACTTTCATCATATTGCAATCCTGCTTTCTCAAGGGCTTGTTTATATCCCTCAAATCTTGCTCTTATCGTCGGAAACTTAATGTCTTCAGTAATCATTGCAATTCTTTTATGCCCTAAGCTTATCAAGTATTCTGTAGCCTCATATCCTCCTAGAAAATCATCTACTAATACTGCATCCACAGCAAGCGAAGATACGTCTCTGGAAAGTAATGCAACCGGAATCTCGGCTTTAAGCAGCTCCTTGATAGCTTTATCCTCTTTTAATCCTGTAGCAATTATAATACCATCTATGTACTTTTGCTTTAATATGGAAATATATTCGATTTCATTTTTTAAATCATTATCGGTACTACAAATCATCAAACTAAAACCGAATTTCTTAACATGATTTTCAATACCCCTTGCTATTTCTGCCATGAAAGGATTAGCAATATTAGGTATTAAAAGCCCAATAGTTTGAATACGCTTTTTAACGGATGCTACGACACTAGGTTGATAGTCTAACTGATGCATGGTATCCCTAACCTTTTTTCTGGTTTTCTCTGCAATACTCCCCGTATTATTTAATACTTTAGAAACGGTTGAAATGGACACTCCAGCTTCCTTTGCTACATCATATATTGTTGGTTTCATTCCCTTTCCCTCTTTTCTCTTAACACCTCATACATTTATTCTAACCTATTTTAGCTACAGGTAAAATAATTGAATAACAAAGATTGATATAGTCGGCTCTAACATCAAAGTCACTGTGTATACGATATAACAAGTCTAATTAACATAATGGAATTTTATCGAAATTAAAAAAGCTTTTAAGAAGTATATCTCTTAAAAGCGTTCTTAATTAAATTATTAGTTTTGCTATGCTATGCTTCCACTTTTTTCTCTAATGGAGGTTTAGGTAATTTATTTAGCCGTAAATTACCTGATAAATATAACCCAGTAAAGACAAACAGGGAAGCAATAGCATCGTATATTGTAATCTTTTCACCTAATAAGATAGAGGCTAAAAGGTAACCTGCAATAGGTGTTAGAAATAGCCAGATATTTGCTTTAACGGCATCTTGTTTAAGTAAATAAAACCATAGGATCATGGCAAAGATTGAAACACCTAAAACGGACCACACTAGATATAGAACCAGATTCATATCAAATAGGACGGGTTCATCTAATTCTAAAAGCATAGAAGGTATAATTAAAATAATTCCACCAAATAAAACCTGCCAGGCATTAATTACTAAGCTAGGCAGTTGCAACTTTTGTTTTTGAAAATAAATACTGCCAATGGCCATGGATATCATGCCAATTAGGAGCAAGAGTATTCCACTCAATGTAGAATGTCCATCTTGCAATAAAGGATATGTAGCAATTACTAAGCCAATGGCTGAAACAAGCATCCCCATCCACTCTTTCTTCTGAATGAAACGATTCATGAAAATTGAGGACAGAATTGCAACAAGAAAAGGATTAACAACGACTGCTAAATTAAAAAAGCCAGATGATACGGTTTTTAGTGCCCAAAAACCACAACCGAGATACAAAGAAGTATTAAATAAACCTAATAGTATCAGTGGTTTCCACTCATGTTTTTGGGGCATGCGGTATTTACCTTTCCTAAACAAATAAATATATACTAACAATAAACTACCGGCTAAAAGAAAGCGAATAGTCCCCATTATTAATGGCGGGGCCGATAAAAGACCAAATTTAACAGACACCGCCCCAGATGCCCATAGAATCGTAAATAAAATACCAAAAAACATTTCTTTCTGCCTCCTTCGGATACTTACTAGATATAAAATTAATTTAAATAGCCATTTTCCAGAAAGTAGACGATTACGATGTGTCTTATATAACAAAAGGTGCGCTCTAACTGAGTGCACCTTTTGTTTTTATGAATTATATATTTCTCTGTTTAGATTCACAACATCCTTATGTGAAAATTCAACTTCCTTTTTTTCTGCATGGATCTCTGCAAAACTTTCCATCACTTTATCACGTAGTAATGGTGCTTTTTCTTTATCTGCCTTTTTCAACGCTTTCGTGAGTTCATCTTTTGTTAGCTCTGTGCAGTAAGCAGGAGTTCCTGGCTGTTGTCTCCAAGAGTCACTTAAAGAACCATTGTCTACTGAATCGAAGCCTAGCTCGTGTACTACGTCCATGATTACTTGTTTATGTGATGGGTCATTGCCAGAAACCGCCATCGCGATTCGTCCACTAGATTCTTCGGATGTTCCTTCATTTTCTAAAGTATAGGCTAATAAGTTGTTGAAAGCTTTAATGACAGGTCTGCCTAATTGATTTGAAACCCAAACACTTTCAACCATCCCGTTCTCGATTTCTTCAATTTTACCGTCTCTAAAAGGATAATAATTTGAAGTATCTACAATGATTACTTCCTCCTCGACTTGATCGATAATGTTCCGAATGCTTGGCATTGCTTCTATAGGGAGAGATATTATAAGAACTTCAATATTTTTAATTGCATCCTCTACACGTACAGGTGTTCCAGCAAGCTCTTTTCCTTCTAAACGTTCAATTCCTCTTGCATCTGCAATTTTGACATCATGCCCATTCTTAACTAATTTTTTAGAAATAATTGAACCAATTGATCCTGCACCTATAATTCCAAATCTCATTATTGTTCCTCCTCAAGAATTTGTATATAAAAGAATTGCTTTGTTTAAAGTTGCACAATGATATGTTTATCAAACCGTAAACATATATTCATTAGATATTAAACACGTATTGAGTATTTCTGTTACATATACTAGAATAAAATCATTTCTCATTTTTTTAAAGTAGGCAATAAAAATTGCCGTAGTACATTTTTTTGTACTTAACAGTAGAAAGCAGGTGAAAAGGTGTCGAGAATATGTAAGGATGGATTTAACAAAGAGTGTATAAAGGAACAAAGAGAAGTATATGGCATTGCTTATACTCAAAATATGCTTTCAGGACGCTGGAAGTATATTATCCTTTGGTTTTTAAAAACAAAAGAACGTCGTTATAGCGAAATTAAAGCTTTTTTATGGGACATTTCACAAGGTTCTCTTACAAAACAGTTGAGAGAACTAGAAACAGATGGACTAATTAAACGGGAGGTTTTTCCTGAGGTGCCTCCACGTGTTGAATATTCCTTAACAACTAAAGGGTGTGAATTTATCCCAATACTTGATATGATGGAGAATTTCGGCAAAAAATTCGGGGAGAAACCTGAGGGAAATAATAAATAGAAGGACCTTATATATGTAAGCAGGAATGCTAATTTATATAAAAACGTTAGAAGAAAGAGCGTAAAACCTTTGTCGTTCATTGGGCTCACGCTCTTTCTTTCCCTTTAGATATAGTTTTATGGAAAACGAATTCTATTTGTACAAAAGTCCTTTACTTTAATGTGAGTAGGTTCTAATCCAGATAACATTAAAAAGTAGGTAACAATCCGGAATCCAGTTTATTTTACGTGAGTTGTAAAAGTTTATTTTTTAGCAAATCCTTGTTTGTTTAAATAATCAAGCGTAAAGGGCAGTTTACTTCTTTCAAGATGATCTTCAATATGATCTTTCCATCCCTTTACTTTCTTTACTGTGAAAGGAGCTTTAACAGGACGATCTTGGTAATACTCACGCATCTGTTGGTCATACATTGCTAATTTTTCTTCATTTAGTGGTTGATACTGATTATCAAACATAACCATTGATTGAGGTAAACGTGGTTTTAGTCCAGGTTTCTCTCCAGAAGGATGGCCTATGCATAGTCCCACTAAAGGAACCACATGCTTTGGTAAATTTAATACCTCAGTTAATTCTGCAATATTAAGTCTTACTCCACCAATATATACACCACCGAGTCCCATTGATTCAGCTGCCGTTAAAGCATTTTGAGCCATGAGCCCAGCATCGAATGAACCAATTAAAAGGTATTCTATATAGTCAAGGTCTACCTTGGGAGCAATCTGATGATTTCGGTTAAAATCAGCACAAAAAATCCAAAACTCGGCAGCATCTTCAATATACGGTTGATTACCAGATAGTTGCGTCATCTTTTTTCGAAGATCTGAATCAGTAATTCTAATGATAGAAACCACTTGTAGTAGGCTGAATGATGAAGTTTGGTTAGCCGCCTTAAAGATTGTATTTCGTTGTTCCTCTGTCAGTGGTTGATCTATAAAAGAACGAATAGAGGTATGATTACAAAGTAATTCAATTGTATTATTCATATTGACATTCTTCCTTTCTTTCCTAAATATTAAATTCACAACTAATTTTGTCATGCTTATTGAGTTTTATTGGAACTATTTGTAAAAGTAAATTCTACTTGCATTGACTATAATAAAATCATTACTCTCATTTATGAAGAGGGCAATTTTAATTGCTCTAGTACCATTTTTTGTACCTAGCAGTAGTAAAAGGGTTTAAAGACGTCTAAATTATGTAAAGATGATTTTTCAAGAGCCTTCATAAATTGATGACACGACGTATGGAAATACTCACTAACTTCAAAGAGAGCTTCATTTATCTCTGTTATTGGAATAGCATAAGAGTCAATACTTCTTATATAAAAAAACTCGGTTCAACTGGTATGGGTCTTGTTCATGTAATGCCCGACGGCGATTATTATAGTACGATTGTTAAAGGGGCAAACGATTTAATTACAATAAATGATATTGATGAAATAGCTCATTTATTAGATTCCTCTTCTTTTATAGTCTTACAACAGGAAATTCCTGAAGAAGTTATAGAGTATATTATTACTAAATACGAAAGCGCTAACTTAAAAATAGTGTTAAATAATGCCCCGGCTCGGAAAGTAAAAGAAAATATATTAAAATGCGTCGATGTTTTAGTGGTGAATGAAACGGAAGCCTCCTTTATGTCAGGAAAATCTATAAACTCTGCCTCTGACGCAATTAATATAGGGAAAGAAATGCTCCCTCTAACTGGTGGGATGGTTGTCATTACATTAGGAAAAGACGGATCTGTAGTAGTAACTGAATCATACAGTAATTTCTTCCCTGCTGAAAATGTCCAAGCTGTAGATGCTACAGGTGCAGGAGATTCTTTTATTGGAGCACTTATCTATGCAATGTCTGAAGGTTTATCTATTGATCAATGTATGAAATTTGCTACTCATATCGGTGCAATAACTGTCACAAAAGAAGGTGGACAACATTCCTTTCCAACTAAGAAAGAGATCGAAAGTATCCTCATTTAGGGAGTAGTTTTTTTAATAATCAAAAGGAGCAATACCATGTTAAAGATGTGGTATTGCTCTTTTTGATGAAAATGTTAGAATTCCTCTTCCTTCCACATGAGCCCAATTTCTTGTTCTCTTTGCAAAACCTTCTCCAGATAACGCTCGGTTGTTTTACGGTCACTATGGCCAAGTTCCTTTTGAATTAAGAAAATATCGGCTCCCTGCTGCCTACTATAAATCGCATAAAAATGACGAAAATAATGAGGTGTAACCCTGTCAGTCCGTTCTTTTACAAAAGGTAATTCTGTTCGTTCAATGATACGAACAATATAATTACTTAAGTTTTTATATTGATAATAGTCTCCATCTTTAGTTGGAAATAATGGACCTTGATCACTTGAATTTAATGCTGTATTAACATGACGTCGTTCTCGAAAAGCAAGAATGCGTTCATATAGCGATGGATGAAGTAACTTATCAAATTTCTTTCCACCCTTACCTACTCCTCTTAGTCGATAATGGCCACTTAAACTGTCTAGATATACATCTCCCCATGAAGCTTTGGCTATTTCTTGTACACGAAGACCTGTCATGGCCAGCATCGTTAACAATCCATAGTTGATAGGATGGTCTTTGTAGTAGTCTAGAAGCTGTTTGACTTCATGGTAATACAAATCTCGATTTGGAATTTCTTGCTCAGATAGTGACGTGCTTAAGATTTCTTCATGTAATGGATGCTGAATATACTTCGTTTCATGTAGCCATTTCATAAAACTTTTTAAAATCGTCATTTTAGCGTCTAAAGTTGCAGGTGAATAAGGTTTCCCGCCCTTTCCTAACAATGCGGTGCTTAAATAATCCTGGTAGTTCCGTATATGCCAAGGACGTAGGTTTTTAAAAATAGTTTCTTCTATATAACTGTCTACATCCTGTCGTAAGAACGATTCACTTTCTACAGCATATTGATAAAACTGCAATAAAATCCGTACGTATTCGGTTTTTGTATTTTCTTTTCGTTCTCGGTCCTTTCGAATATGCTTTCGCTGGTGGACATAGTAGTACATCATTTCTTCATCCGTAAAATCACTGAACATATCTTCACTTTTTCGCTGGTGATGCTCATTTCTTTCTTCTAATGCATCATAATATTTACTATCTAGCAACAATGAAACGATTTTATTGAAATCCCCTTTTCTTTCCCTTACTTCTGTTCCTATATGTACTAATGAGAAATCTCGCATAAAACCTCTCCTTTCGCAAAACATGTCTTCTTATTTATAGATCTTCCTTGCGTTAAGATATTTTCTTCTCTACGTAAGGTTTAAGTTTGTATTTATATGTATATAGATGATAAAAAACCTTTAAAACGTAATAATAGCGTTACTAACGATAGCTAAACTACTAATTATTTTAAATAAATATTTAATGTTTCCGTAATTAAATATTTATTTAAAGTTACTTATTATATTTATTGCTTATTAATTGTAACTTATTTAAAAGTAAAAGTATAAACTTACTTTCTATAAATATAGTTTATTATTTATATCGTTTGTAGAAAAATCCCCTATTTGTCGTCATTTAGAATAAAAGCTAAAACCATAATTTTTATAAGGTAGTTTTAACTTTTATTTCTTTATATAAAATACATTACTTTTGTATAAAGAAGTAAATATATATTATTAAAAATATAGTAACATTAAATATTTATAAATTTTCCGTTTGGTTATAGTTAATATAAAAATTTCTTAGAAGGAAATTAAAAGATAGGTGGGCATTCCATAAGAAGTAAAATAAACAATTTATCGTAAGGGAAAGTAAATAGTGAAACTATAAATATATTATTAATACTTTAATATTTACACATATATATTGAAGTTATTGACAAAAGGTTTACATTAAAATAAAGAGCACCAGTTTTGAACTGGTGCTCTTTATTTTAACTATAAATTAGTTCGTTTTTCCTTTGATAACTAATAAAACACCACTAAGAATTAAGAATGAACCTATCCAAAACGTTCCACCGATACTTTCTCCTAGGAGGAGCCAGCCAAGTAACGTTCCTACTAGAGGTTGAAAAAAGAAAAATAAACCTCCACTTGAAGCATTTAATAACTGTAATCCGCGATTCCAAAGTATAAATGCTAAAGCTGTTGAAACGATACCTAAATATAATAGTCCTCCTCCGATAGTCGGATCAGTTAACTTGGAAATATGAATCTCACCTAAGCCTTTGTACACAAAGGGAGTGAGTACCAAAATAGCAACTAAAATTGAATAAGTTGTAATGACGACTGGAGAATAACTGTTTGGCACACGTTTTATAAGAATAGACATTAAAGCCCATGTTAAAGCCGCCATGAGTAGTGAAATACCACCAAGCTGGCTAGACATATTTATGTGTCCATTTCCGACAATTAGTAATACGCCTATTGTAGCCAAACAAATAGATATTCCTTTTTTCATATTCAATTTCTCTTTAAGAATTAACCGAGCAAAAATCACCATAAAAGCTGGTGTGGATGATGTAATAATGGCCCCCATTTGCGCTGAAGATAGCATTGTGCCGTATTCTTGGGTGACAATTGAGATGGCATTACCAATTACACCAATAACGACAATCAAAGGGATATGGCGTTTATTAATTCTCCAAGATTGTCTTTTTATCAAACCGATGATAACAAGTGCAAGAATAGCAATTACATATCGTATCCAAACCAATTCTAATGGTGGGATAGCTGCTACAACAACTTTAACGACAACGTACATGCCGCCCCAAATGCTGGCAGCTAAAGCTAAATATATAGAACCTAATAAGGTGTTTTTCATTTTTTGTACCCTCCGTATTTAAAAAGTAGGTCAATGTATGCCCCAACGGAGAGAAGTAGTCACTTTACTCCATTAAGGACGGAGAAGTGCTACTGGTACATCATTTTCAAATAATGGAGCTAAGAACATTTATTTCACCTCAAATTTAGTCTAGTATCATGAACATATATTATTTGATTTTAGCTTAAACCTTTTTTGAATAAAAGACAGAATTCTTTATAGGCGTATTTTCCCATTACAATGTATTCCTACACGTATACCGCACTGTTTATTTAAAAGGCCTAAATAATAACATTATTAAGCAATGGGTGTACCATTTTTAACAACCTCACTAGGCTTTAATAGTACTACATCTCCTTCTTTCGGAATTCCACCCATAACTAGCACCTCAGACTTAAAACCAGCAATACGCATAGGAGGAAAATTCACCACAGCAACTACTTGAGATCCAATTAATTGTTCCGGCTTATAACGTCGTGTAATCTGAGCTGAAGAACATTTTACTCCAAGCTCACCAAAGTCTATCTCTAGTTTTATTGCAGGCTTCCTTGCTTCTGGAAATGGTTCGGCTTTTACTATCGTACCAATACGAATATCTAATTTAAAAAAATCCTCAATTGTTGCCATTATTATCACCTATACTTTTATTATTTCGAGATACACTCTAAAAAATTTCAATTTATCCCTTTGGACTTTAATGATTGTACCATAAGCAAAAGACACAATTTTGTCCTGTCTTAAGAAGATATTGTCCAATTATAATATATAGGAGATTTAAACTTACTTAACATAAAACGGCTTATCGGTAGTAAGTATGCTAAAACTTAATGTCTATCCACTTTCCGTTTACGAATTCCTCATAAGTTCCCCATTGAGGCGTACAAGTATTTATAGCCTTAATTCTTACTGGTTTAATAATATCTTCCTGACACTCCTCGATTGGATTTGGTACATAAATCCAAGAAGCTTTACTATCTTTTTCTTTTGAAAATTCCTTGTTAAAAAAGTCTTCAGCTTCTTGTAATGTTTCAAAACTATAGTCTCCAATTGAAGGCACATCATCTAACGTATCGTAAAGAAACATATTTACTTCGTCTTTGATCTTCACTATCATAACTTTTTTAATATCATTTATAGGCATATCTAATATTATGTATTTCCTCATTAAATCTCCTTACTAAAGATGTATAGTCTATATATTCTAAATTAACATAATGTTTTTTCTCGGCGCCTAAGCGACATAGAACTTCTTATTAACCTATATGATATAATTAACAAAAATAGGAAGGTAGGAAGGGGTAGGCCTATTGTTTGGAGGAATTGTACTTGGCCTGATTATAGTATTAATTATATTTTTCGCTATGGCTAAAACAATAAAAGACACTCAAAAAGATCATGATAAAAAGAGACGCTAAGTTTATGTATATCGTATACAATTTTAGTTAACATAATCACCATTCTAGATAGCAGTAAGAGACTTCCTTTATTGAAAGTCTCTTACTGCTTCATTCTATTCTTCTTCCTCTTCTACGTAAAATTCCAACAACACAGCTACAATTTCATGTTGATCATTGTATTGAACAAAAACGGGATAGTATCCATCACCTATACCAGACATTGAAACTGTACCACCTGCTACGATGCCAGCTTCGTCATCAGAAGAAGCGATGATGTCTGAGCACGCGACATAATATTTCATGCCTTCTTCGTCCATTTCTATCTCATAAATATTCTTTACTTCATATGAAATAGCTTCATCTCTTCCGAAAACGGATGCATCAAATATACCCGCCATAGCAGAATCAACGCCGATATCTTTACCTGTTTCTATCCATTCTGAACCCAGTTCAATATCGCGGTGACAGGCCATTAATTTAGTTATCGTAAAATCTTCAGTGAAGAAGACAGTCGATTCCCATTCTCCACTTTTAGCTGGCTCCAATACCCAAGATAATATGTCACTTTCGTCAAACGCATCTTCTACTGGATAACACGGATCTGAAACAATAAGTTGATTTCCTTTCACTTAGAAAGAACCTAAGATTTTTTTATTCATATTTTTACCCCCATTTATTTGTTAGTTTAATTCATCTAATTCAATAAATGAAGATGTATACTATATACAAAGCTATTTTACATAATCACCTTTCTCGGTATTCAATAAACAAAGATGACTTAGTTATACATCCTTTTTTTTATGATTGTTTTTAAGAAAAAGCCTATAATTAATCCCGGTATCACACAAATCATTGGAAACCATACAGTCCCTAGCATAATCCCAAACAACGTGATTTTTGATGAATATATAATTCCTATGGTAACAAAACATGCAGAGAATACAAAAGGAAGATAAGAATAAGGTTCTTTTCCTCCACCCGCATCTTTAATTGCGTCCCACATTGCAAGAAAGTAAACACAAGGATAAAACATAAGCCATTGATAATTTGTTTGAGTAATTGAATCCTCTATTTTTCCAATAAAACTTAAACGAATAATTTCATTAAAATGAGAATTTACATTTATCATAAATTCAAGTGCAATAAAAAGAATGCCTTTAAAAAGTTTACCGTTTAATATTTGGGCAAAGCCAGGTAATGCAATACTCCACAAAATTCTTTCCACGACTTTATCCTTTTTTTTCATAACATTCACATCATTTATTTTTTGCCAAGTCTTCACGATCTGTGGCAGTGGGTGGCTGTTCCATCCATCCATTATCTATTAAAAGATTTGCCCCATCTTCAGCTAATAGCCCCATTTCTGTAATCATACGTGCGTAATCAACTGACAAGTCTCTTCTTTGACAAACTGATAAGGCCTCACCATAATAAGCTATGGCAGCAGAAAGTAGTGTCACTACGTGGTACAGCATCAGCTTATCTGAAAAAGGAGGCACTGTTGAATCAGTTACTTCTGACTCAAATGTTCTTGGCGCATGCAAATTATCTTCTTCTAACATTGATGTTAGGATATTAAAGTGTTTTTCGCAAAGCTTCCTACCCCGTTCCATATAATCTCGGACCTCTGTAGATCGAGCAACTTGACTAAAGCCTAACTCGAGTACTATTTTCATTAGTGTTTTCTGCATATTAAGGTAGGCAGCACTGATTTCGACTGCATTAATCGGTCTACGTTTACCAAACCAACCTCTTAAAAAGTTTTGTTCCTTTACAAAATCGATTTTCTGTTTATTGTTTAGTGTTGGAGGTTTACTGATAATCCCTTTGTGTAACAAAATATTCGTTGCTCTATTATACAATTCCATCGTCTCATAACTACATTTAATAAAGTATTGTCTCTGGTCTTCTCTTATGCTGATGCTGACTGCGCCAGAGTATCTAGTCATGCCGTGAATAGCCATGATTTGTAAATAAACAATCATATATGTATCAGTAAATAAAGGAGGTGCTTCTACTGTAACGTCTTCATTTGTAAAACCTATAGGAATCGGATAATTTTCTTGCGTTAAAAATTGTTTAACTTTTTCAAGATGATTTTCTGCTAATTCAAGAGCATATTGAAGTACCTCACGAATGTTTTCGTCTTTTGCATGATTTATAAAATAGAGAAGAATACAACGTGACAAACTGTCATTTTCATATTGCATCCAAAGACTTGCAAGTTCTGATGCAGTAATTTTAGTTTCATGGTTAATGTTATTCATTTTCATCCCTCCTAATGGATTGTGAAAGATGGGATTAGTATAACCATTTGCCCCAACTTATACTTTTTAGTCTGCTTGCATAAGTTATTTTTAGTTATCATAATGTCGACTATAGGAAATGAAAAAAGTGTCCCTATTTGCTAAGAAACACCTTTTTGTATTCTATAGAATGCTAATCGTTAACAATCAGATTTTTTAGACTTATGAAGAGGTGGCGGAATTAACCAACCTTTTTCTTTATTAAGTCGTAGAAACTTTCCTCCAAGAGCTACCTTTTGCATATGAATTTGTGCAAACATGGCTGCAATATCTTCACGAATACATTGTCCAATCAGTTGACTACAACCCACTAGACCAGCAGCTATATCCAATGAAATTGCAGCTGCAATTTCTGGATCCTGAACGCGTGCACCTACTGGAATATCATCTAAACAAGCTTCAGGTCGTTCAGGTGGGGTCGGCGGTAAACCTACTCCATTTTCTTTTAACAGCGTTTCTATGCCTTTCATTTCTTGCTGACACTGCTCGATAGTTTCTTGTACCAACTTATGTAGATCCTTGTCTCCTACATGATTTAGAAATGTTTGATAGCCAGACACTAACCCTTTTGAGGTAGAAAGATACGACCATGTTCCAAACACCTCACCATAATGCATTGGTTCGTCTGTAGGATTGCCACTTAAAATACCCATTGTTATCCTCCTTATAAAATTCATTATAGTGTGCCACCTTCCTTGCTATGCACATGCTTAACATCTCCATATCTTGTTTTATTATTCTTCTAGATATACAAAAGGTAAATTTATCTATGAATATTATTCAATGTTTTAAGTAAACTAACTAAGATGCCTGGATGAGCATCAGCCACTATACTATTAAATACAAGTAAAGGCGCCGTCTACTACAAAGTCTGCTCCTGTGGTAAAGCTGCTAGTATCTCCAGCAAGATAGACACATATAGATTGAAGTTCTTCTGGTCTTCCCATTCTCTTAAGAGGTGCCATTTGATTCCATTGCTCGATTAAGGGCTGCAAACTTGGAGAATTTAATGTAAGTTCCGTACCCATATAGCCTGGACTAATACAATTTACACGTACATTTCTTGTAGCCCATTCTACTGCCAGAGATTTTGTCAACTGAATTACTCCTGCTTTAGAGGCGTTATAGGAACACTGCGGCTGAGGCACGTTTACAATATGGCCTGACATAGAAGCCGTATTAATAATAGAACCGCCACCTTGCTTTAACATTACTTTTCCAGCTGCTTGAGCTGTTAAAAATACACCAGTTAGATTAATATCAATGACCTTTTTCCACTGATCAAAAGTCATTTCTTCTGCAGGTACATTCATACAGATTCCAGCATTACAGAAGGCAACATCTATACGACCAAAAACGTTAAGTATTTTTTCAATCATGCCATCTACATCTTCTGGTTTTGTAACATCGGCTTCAATAGCAATCGTTTCAACCTCATGATGTTCTTTTAACTCAGCTGCGGTTTTTTGAGCTGCTTCAAAATCCAGATCCACAATCGCTACATCGGCTCCTGCTTCAGCGAAAGCGATTGCAACACTCTTTCCAATACCCCTTGCTCCACCTGTGACAAAGATTTTCTTTTCATCCAATCTCATTTTTTCAATGATTGCATTTTAGCAATTGATTTGCTTGGTATTGCATTTGCAAAGAGAGAACTATCAATTGAATATTTAAATACAGATCGTTATTTCAAAGAAGTAAGCAATGCTGTAGATGATTTTATCTCATCTCTTAATGTAGAAAAGGAACAAGTCCTTGGTATTGGTTTTGCAGTACAAGCTTTAACATCAACTGATGGGAAGAGTATTACATATGGAAAAATATTAAACTGTACAGGTTTAGATATTGAGGTATTTTCACAGCACCTAGATTATCGTTGTGTGTTTTTCCATGATGCAAAGTGTGCAGCTACTACAGAACTGTGGATTAGAAATGATATTGGAGACATTATCTATTTGTCAATTGGTACCCATCTTGGGGGGGCTCTTATTATAAATAATCAAATTTATATGGGAAGAGAAGGGCATAGTGGTACGGTAGAACATATGACGGTCGACCCTCATGGAGACCCGTGTTACTGTGGGAAAAAAGGATGTATGGAAACATTTTGTTCTGTTAGTGCCCTGCTAGAAGAAGATGAATCATTAGAATTTTTCTTTGAAGAATTACGATCTGGGAACGCTTCTTATCAAGAGAGGTGGACCTCATTTTTAGATGATTTAGCATTTTCAATCAATAATATTAATCTTGTTATTAACAGAGAATTTATTTTAGGTGGACATATCTCTCCTTACTTAAAAGAAAAAGATATTGAATTTCTTCATAAAAAAGTTTATGATAAAACCCCATTTCCAAATAATGAGTCATTTATTCATATTAGCCGTTCACCTAAAAATGGAGTTCCTATCGGGGCTGCTATACCATTCGTTCAATCTTTTTTAAATACAATTTAATTATGTAGATAAATTATAAGTTAATATTATGGTTCTTCATACTTCTTATCATTTTAGTGAATTCAACTCTACATGAATACTAAAGCTTATAATAAAATGCTCTTAACCCGAAAAAAGAATCCTTTGCTTTTAGAGGCAAGGGATTTCCGTATTCAACGGAATAATGTAGAAAAATCAGTTCTTTTTCTACAATTTATTTGATTTCTGAATCAGAGAATACCAATGCTTTTTTACAGTTATTTCTTTTATTGTAGCTTTCGTGTTTCTAAAAAGTTATACTTTTAGGGAAATCTGATTTGATTCTGTTTTAAAATGTTAAAAGAATAAAGTCAAAGATTTTCTGTGAATTATTGAAATTAATTTAGCCTAAGTAAAAATGAAAAAAGTAAATTTCATTAATCTTAAAAAAAGCTATATTTGTTTGTACGCAAAGCAAAGGAAGCCTTTTGAAAAAGGCTTCCTTTGCTTTGCGGATGTTTATTTAACTTCTGCTAAAAAGAGAATTACCAGCGATTCCTGGGTTTGTCATCTCATACGGATTTAAAATTAATTCAAGTTCCTCCTCAGTCAATACGTCATATTGCAAACATAGTTCTCGTACCGACCTTCCATTTAATATAGCTTCTCTAGCTATTCGTGCTGCTACTTCATATCCGATATGTGGATTTACCGCTGTAATAATCCCTACACTTTTTTCTACGTACTCTTTTAAACGTTCTTCATTTGCTTCGATGCCTTCTAAGCAATGTTCTGTAAAAACATGAAATGCGTTATTCATAATGCTGATTGACTGAAGTAGGCTAAACACGAGAACAGGCTCCATTACATTTAGCTCAAGCTGCCCTGCTTCCGAAGCTAGACATATTGTATGATCGTTACCTATTACTTGAAAAGCCACTTGATTAATCATTTCAGGCATAACTGGATTGACTTTTCCAGGCATAATAGATGAACCAGGTTGACGAGCTGGTAATATAAGTTCAGCTAATCCCGCACGAGGACCTGATGCCATTAACCGAATATCATTTGCGATTTTAGACATATTAATCATACAAACTTTTAAGGCAGCAGAGACTTCTGTATAAGCATCTGTATTTTGAGTAGCATCTACAAGATGATCCGCACCTTGCAATGGTAACTCGCTAATATAAGCTAGATGTCTCACAACATTTTCGATATAACGAGGATCTGCATTTAACCCAGTTCCTACGGCTGTTGCTCCCATATTTATCTCGTATAAATGCTCACGTGATTGCTTGATACGTCTTATATCACGCTCTAAAACACGACTATATGCTTCAAACTCTTGACCGAGTCTGATTGGAACAGCATCTTGTAAGTGAGTACGACCCATTTTTATAATATGGTCGAATTGTTGGGCCTTTTTTTGAAATACAGATTTCATCTCGCCCATGGTTTTTACTAGCTTTTCTAGTAAATTGAGCGTTGCTATATGAATCGCAGTCGGGAATACATCATTTGTAGATTGCGACATATTTACATGACTATTTGGACTTAGATGCACATATGATCCTTTTTCATGTCCAAGTAACTCCAGAGCACGATTAGCGATCATTTCATTTATATTCATATTCATTGATGTACCGGCTCCGCCTTGGATAGGATCAACAATAAACTCTTCATTTCTTTTTCCTTCAATGATTTCATCGGCAGCTTTTACAATGGCATTACCGAGTCCTTCATACAAACGTTTCACGTCCATATTAGCAAGAGCCGCAGCTTTCTTTACAATGGCTAAAGCTTTAATAAGCTCTTCATGCACTCTGTAACCTGTTATTGGAAAATTCTCAACCGCACGTAGTGTTTGTATTCCATAATATGCTTCATTTGGAACTTGCTTTGCACCTAAAAAATCTTTTTCAATTCGTACATCTTTTTGTTCTTTTACTTCAGTATTCACCACGATGTTTCCTCCTATTTATTAGTCATTACCACTAGTTATGCGACATCAGATTGTTTTATAGATGCTGTATAACGTGCTGCCTTTTCTTGATCAAACTCGCCTTCCCATTTAGACATTACAATAGTAGCTAATGCATTTCCTATTACATTTACAGATGTACGAAGCATATCTAAAATACGATCGATCCCTGCAATGAAGGCCATGCCTTCTAATGGAAGACCCATTGAGCTGAGTGTTGTCAACACCACTACAAACGAAGCACCTGTAACGCCTGCCATTCCCTTAGAAGTCAACATCAATACGAGTAAAAGTGTAATCTGTTCTGCAATAGATAAATGAATGCCGTACATTTGAGCAATAAAGACTGCAGCAATTGCTTGATAAATAGACGATCCATCAAGGTTAAAGGTGTAACCTGTAGGAATAACGAAGGAAGTAACAGCCTTTGGACATCCGAACTTCTCCATTTTAGCCATCAACCTTGGTAATACCGATTCTGAGCTTGCAGTTGTAAATGCTAAAATTAGCTCATCTTTTAAAATTTTCATAAGGGTAAATATGTTTGTACCAGCAAATTTCGCAATAATCCCTAGTACAACAAATACAAAGAAAAACATTGTAGCATATATAACTAATACCAGTTTCCCTAAAGGTATTAATGAACCAATTCCAAACTTTGCTACGTTGACACCAATTAATGCAAATACACCAAATGGAGCAAACTTCATAACTAAGTTTGTCATCCAGAACATGGCCTCTAATACACCATCAAAGAAACTTAAAACAGGCTTTCCTTTTTCTCCGATAACTGCAACAGCTACTCCAAACAGTACAGAAAAAAAGACTATAGCAAGTAGATCTCCCTCTGCCATCGATTGAAAGATGTTACTTGGTATGATATGAACAAATTTATCAGCAATACTACCACTTTCACTTGCTTTAGCTGTTTCTTCATATGTCGAGATATTACCTTTTTCCAGATTCCCCATATCAATTCCAGTACCTGGATGAAATATATTTGCAGCAAGTAGACCAATCGCTAATGCAACTGTAGTAACGATTTCAAAATAAAGAATCGTTTTTCCACCTAGTTTTCCTAATTTTTTTATATCACCTACACCTGCTATTGATACCACAAGGGCGGCTACAACAATTGGAATAACAATCATTTTGATTAAATGAAGAAAGATATCACCCATTGGTTGAAGAATAGACATCGCTGTTTCATTACCATAGAAAACTGCACCTACGATAATACCTAAAGCAAGCCCAATAAATATCTGTGTAGCTAATCCAAACTTTCTCATAAATGAAACCCCTTTCATTTTTACTTTTCTTGATGAAGCAAGGACTTTCACCATAAAACTTATCACTTAACTTATCGTTTAACTAGCAACAATAATTTCCAGTATAGATATAACTATTGGTCAACCCCTTCTTTTAGTGATGATAATGATTATGATGAATATTGGATAATTTTAATGTTAATAATCATAATTTTCTTTAAATTTAATCATCCAATGTAATCATTATAAATTCCTTTTAGTAAGTTAAGTTATAGAAGAAAGCTATAAGGTTATAGAAGATATTAATTGTAGGTAGATAAAGTAATCATTTTCTACATAAAAAAACACTAAACCCATTGAGTGTTAATGGGTTTAGTGCTGTTCAAACATTTTCTCTTTTAAGAAATCCATGAAAACAGATGTAGGTTTCCCTTTTAAATAAATGAAATCAATGCTAATGTTTGTTTTCACAGGAGGAGTCATTTCTACTCGGAATAACTCTTCATTTTCTAATTCCTTTTTTACACAATGCTCAGGTAAAAAGCAGATGCCTACGCCTTGAAGTACAAGATTTTTTGCTGTTTCCATATTATCAACTTCTAAGTATATATTCGGATTTAACCCCTTACTCAAGAATAAGCGATGAATGGCAAGCCAATCTATCGATCCATAATCAAAAAAGATAAGTGGCTGCTTACTTACATCTTCAACTGTTACACTCTCTTCTTTTAAAAAAATATGATTTTTAGGAACGAAAAGACTGATTGGATCATTATAAAGACGAATTGATTCTACTTGAGGATGGGTTTCTGTTCGTACAATGCCAAAGTCCACCTCTTTATTAATTACCTTGTGTAAAATATCTTTAGAATGGCCTGTTAAAATCTTTATTCGAACGTCCTTAAATTCTGAAATAAATGCTGGCAAAATATCCGGAAGAATATTATTAGAGATTGACAAAGCACTTCCAATCACCAACTCATAAGGGATATTTACTTGTTGTAAACCGTACTTTGCTTCCTGATAAGACTGAAGAATTTTTTGTGCATGTGGGAAAAAATATTCCCCTTTTTCAGTTAAAGAAATTTTATTTCCATTTCGATGAAAAAGCTTTATGTTAATTTCACGTTCTAGGGACTGAATCCGTGCTGTTACAGAAGGTTGAGTTAAATAAAGAGCTTCTGCTGCTTTATTGAAACTACCTAGTTGACATACATAGATGAAAGCCTCAATATTTTCAATATTCATCTTTAACTGCTCCTTAGTTTCGTTCATCATTATTTTTATCTACTATAACACTTCTCCATACAATACTTAAAAGAAAGAGAGGAAGCAATTTTAAATATTACACTAATTCAACCCTCTTACTTGTCTCATTAGCTGTTTTAATAATGGTTTTAGCTAAAATTTCTGTTGGATCAATAATAACCATTTCACCAGAGGATTTAAGTACAAGAGGAATTTCCGTACAGCCTGCTATAATAGCTTCCGCGCCTGCTTCTATCAATTTGTTAGCTACTGTGGAAAGGCTCATAAATCCTATTGCTGATTTTCCACCTTTAATAGCATATATTCCTTCCATTACTTCTTTTTGCATGATCATATCTGGCTCCATAACCTCTATAGCATAGTTCTGGCAGCTATGTTGATACAATTTTGTATTAATGGTTCCATCCGTAGCTAACAACCCTACTTTTTTAAAATGATTTTCTTGTAGATATTTAGCTGTTTCTACAGGCATATGCAAAATAGGAATATGAACAGATTTTTTTACTGACTCAAAGAAGAAATGAGCTGTATTACATGCAATTACTAGAAAATCTGCGCCTGCTTTTTCCAAACGTTGCGCTGACTGGATCATGTATGGGCAAGGATCTACACCTTTCCCTAAAATTGCTGTTGTTCGATCAGGTATTTGAGAAAAGTTGTCAGCAATGATATGGATATGATCTTGATCCTTTGTTGCTGGTGTATGCAAAATCACCTTCTTCATCAAATCTACTGTTGCTAACGGCCCCATCCCACCTATAATTCCTACTACTTTTTGCATCATCTTCACCACTTTTAAAATTATTTTAAAATGAAAATTTAGTAAACTTTTGTTCTTTAGGGTTAGTTTGTTTGAGCTATTTTTCTTTATTATAGGTTTTGTTTTATGGGATAGATTATAGAAATACTCTATACAGTAATAGAAACTTTATATTAACTAACAAGAGGAGGAAGACATTCCTTAATAAATTAAAAAACTGTACTCTAATCATTAGGTTATTTCTAATGATTAGAGTACAGTTCAATTTAAATATGTTGGTGTTTTATATCATGTATTCTTCCTGTTCTTTTATGGACTAGAAACTTATACTTTTACGGACTTGACTTTTAAAACTATTACAAGATGTTAAAGTAATTATTATCGTTAATAAAATAAAAAGCAACCTTGGTATGGCAGACAAGGTTGCTTTTTCATCAGGGTTTGTCCATACATATTCGAAGTATGAAACATATTTATATTACCATTTTTTTGTAATCAAAGACTATTCTTAATGTATGGCTACATACGAATAAAAGGTGCGCTTTTTATTCGTTAAAAAGGTTGATCCTCCTAATAAAAAGCCTGATAAATTAAGGATGTATAAAAAGCTACATAAAGGAAGTAGTCATCCTATCTGAAACTCCTTATGGCACAAAGAGTTCTTTTTGGGTTGTGTACCGGAAAGAGGCATTATGTTAACTGAACATTCATAGGTTATAGAGTCAAAAAAAAGAAGGAACTACTGTCCCTCAACAGTAGTTCCTTGCTGTAATATAAATGTATTTTGGATGATCTAATTTATCTGAAGTAGTTTATACAGAAAGAATGATTGACGAATAACTCACAGAGATAGATTCTTTTTTAGTTATTTACTAACTTCCACTACGAATGGAACTATAAAGACTTTGTTACTGCGCTGAAACTCTCCCCAAACTTTATAGACGCCAGGTGAAGGGAATGTTGTATGGAACATAGCATTAGATCCTTTTACCCTTTCATCCATCGGGTGTACGTGCAGATATTTTGTTGCGTCTTGATTTAGAATGACGACGTGTCCTACAGCTCCAAGGTATGGTTGTAAATCCTGAATAGGCTGTTTGGTTTGAGCGTCTTCAAAATGAAAATTTAGCATAGTTTCCTGACTCGCTTTTAGCTGGCTATCTATTTTAAGAGACACTTGATTCCTATTAACAGTTTTTACTAATTTCTTATCAGGTGTAAGGCTAACAGGAGGTGGTGTATTTCCTTTAACAGAAACCGTATGCATTTGAACTGTATCCGATTGTCCTTTCGGTACAAAGTCAGCAATTAACTGAAATGATCCTCCCTGAGTAAACGTAACAGGTACTGTGAACACACCTTTTCCCTTATAAGTAGGATGGATGTGTTGATATTTTGACAAGTCTTTGCTTGCAACAATCAGATGCATTTTCTTTTCGTGATTTACCTCAAATTCGGAAATAGGCTTCCCTTTATTATCTTTGATTGTGATTGTTAAGTGGTTGGTTGTATTAGCCTGAGGATAGTGTTCAAACTTCCAATCGGTTTGTACTGCAACTTGTTGTTTTTCTTTTGAAGAATCGTTATGGTCCATGTTTGCCATGTCGTGTTTCATCTGCTTATGTTCAGAATCCTTATTACATGCTACCAAAGCAATCATAGTTAAGAGAGATACCACGACAAATAGGAACTTTTTCATATATACACCCTTTCATTGTAATAAGTACTGCTGTCCACTATTTATATCAAATAGATGTGGAGAAACTGTGCAGACCTATCCATACTCAAACACA
Source organism: Priestia megaterium (assembly GCF_023824195.1). Lineage (NCBI taxonomy): Bacteria > Bacillati > Bacillota > Bacilli > Caryophanales > Bacillaceae > Priestia > Priestia megaterium. The sequence continues at coordinate 1,748,912 of NZ_CP085442.1, read as the reverse complement.
GGATTAAGTAACTACCGATAAATGGTGATTATGTTAACTAGATATGTATACGGTATTCATGTTATTAAATAAGCTTATAAGGATTACCATGCTTGGGATACAAACGAACAGATCAGTTTGGATTTAAATAATATCAATACAGCATTGAATTTACCGATATTATGAAAAATTTCCTGGAACAGTTTAACACTAACCAAATAAACTGTTTCTATTAAACCATTTTGATTTTATTTGGCAGAAGTAAATAAAGTTAATACTTCTTGCTTACTCGTGTTTGTTTTACACTATATAATGAAAACAATTAATTGACTATTTTTATTATGAAAAGGTTGGAGCAGGAAATTCATCAATTTTGATACGAAGTAAACTATAAGGTTTCTCTCGTAAGTCTTTTCCATAATGAAATCTAGGCTGCTGATGTAATTGGTTTACAATGACATACAAATATTGATCCGGGCCAATTGAAAAAGTATCCGGCCACAAAATTCTCGGATCATGTGCGATAGTTTCCATTATGCCATTTGGCAATATCTTACGAATACTGTTGTTTTCGTAATCTCCAGCATAAACAGTTCCCTTTGCATCGGTGATCATTCCATCAGACGCACCTTTTTCTCCCCAATACTCCACATGATAAATTAAATCTTTGTCTGGTATAGTTCGGTCTCTTAGAACTTCTGTTGAAATCGAGAAAAGATGACGACTGGTTAGTGGACAAAAAAATAAAACTTTGCCATCGGGAGAAATTGCTATTCCATCAGAAGCCAATCTAAATGGGGAAGTTGAGCCATCTATGTTTCTATTCATCAAAATTTCACCTTCTACCTTCGGTAAAAAATAGGGATCGGGTGAAGTTGATTTTGCTCCATTTAACCGTCTAAACGCGTTTCCATTTGATAAATCTACGACAATAATAGCTCCTGGTCCTCTTGAAGAAGAATCTGTTATATAGGCATAACCTGCTTTTCCAACACGAAAATCAAAACGGACATCATTCAGATAAGTTGTAGGTAGAATAACATCTTCTGTAAAGGTATATACTTTTCTTATTGTATTGGTTTCTAAATCAACAGCGACTAATTTGGCTCCCCCTTTAATAGGTTCAGAAAAATTGGGTGCCGCTGTATCTAATATCCAAAGCGTTCCCCTTCCATCAGCAACTACACTTTGGACACTGATGAAAGTCATTGTGATATTTTCGGAGTTAACCAAATTGGTTTGTAAATTAGGATAAGACTGCAATTTATCCTGAACAATTTCCGCCACTGTAAATTTAACATCGTCTCCCCATTTCCGAAAGCAAATGAAAATACGACCGGTTTCTGAAACAGTAACACCTGTAGGCATAGCCCCATAAAATGCATAAACTAGTTCTAAATTACCGAAATATTTTTCACTAGGTAACATAGGTTTCATAATATCCTCCTCAAACATTCAAACGGGATATCTCATTTATATGGTTTATATTTTTTCTAATGCATGTTTCTTAATAAGTTTTTCTATACGAAAAGATGATTGAATTGATTGTTTTCGAAATTTAATAAGTCTGTCAGAAGAAAGGAAACATTTTAATTTAAAGGTCTCCAGATGAAGTAGAATTCAATTAGCAGGTAGCGAAGTTCAATATTCCCGAATCAACATTAAGCTGTTATAAATAAGAAATTAGGAAAATTTTCTTTTTTAACTTTATGAAGAAATGTATTTAAGCTAAACTGCCTCTTTAGCACAATAAGCACTTCAACCTTTAGCAATTTAAGTCCACTACTCTTTTATCATAGCTTTGCTTTTTAAAGAAATTTCGTATAAAGTGATGATTACCTAGAATACTGTATCAGTCAGTGGTTTAATAACATTTCGGAGGAAAAATGCCAATGAATACAAAAGAGTTAAGAAATATCCATGCCCTCGTAACAGGTGCTTCAAGCGGCCTGGGATTTTCCATGGCGGAGGCTTTGCTTCAAGTTGGAGCCACGGTGGCGTTAGCTTCTAGAGTTGGAACTAAATTGGATCAAGCAGTAGAGAAATTAAAGCGCGAGGGTTATCCTGCTGTTGGAATTCCTTTGGATGTTCGATCAGAACAATCCGTCAATAATGCGATCGAATGGGTGAAAAGAGAATGGGGGAAGCTCGATGTTCTCGTCAATAATGCGGGAATTGGGATGAGGACAGTAAACCCGCGTTTTTTAGTCGAGCCTCAGCCATTTTTTAAAGTAACACCAGAGGGGTTTCGAGATTTAATTGATACCAATCTCACAGGATATTTTTTAGTAGCTCGAGGGTTTGCTCCTTTAATGATGGAACAAGGTCATGGGCGAATCATTAATATTTCTATGAATCATGAGACTATGAAAAGAAAGGGTTTTGTACCTTATGGACCATCAAGGGCAGCCACTGAATCACTCTCATATATAATGGCCGAAGATTTAAAGGAATATGGAATTATGGTGAATATGCTTTTACCGGGTGGTGCCACTACTACCGGGATGATTCCGGACGAAGTTCGAAAAGAGATTGAATCAAAATTCCAGCTATTAGATCCAAGGGTTATGGCCGAGCCGATTGTTTTTTTAGCATCAGCTGCTGCAGAGGGAATCACAGGTGAAAGAATAGTTGCCACCGATTTTCAAGACTGGCTTCTCAAAAGAAAATAAGTTTTTAATCACAGGGACGGATTCTTTCCTCTTTGAAGAAGTAGAGCTGTCCCTGTGCTTATTCTTTTATATTTTATGAGATGTCCAGCTCCAGCGCGGTTATAAGCCAATCCGTCAAGAAGACTAAAGAGCAAACCTTCTCGCCAGCTTGTCTAGACTCACGCCTCTCATCTACACGCTTCCGCTTTTGTTCCTTCGGGTTCTGCATAGTTTTATAACATCTGTTATCCATAGCCAAGGCAAGAATTTCTTCTTCAACTAACCTGCCCCATTACTTTAAGTATATTCTTTCACTATATTTTTTCATCATCTATATTTCCCCCTAGAATGGTAATTCCTCATCATCGATATCCCAATAATCTGGATAGGTTATTTTCATCATTTCATTCAACTTTTTAGAGCTGTTCTCAACCTCATGAATTAAACCAAGGATCCGTTCTGAATTCTCTCTATATAATAGGGACTAAAGCCCATAGCGACCGTACTCATGCCCCTCTCTGCATTGATTTCATCGGCAGATATAAGTAATTCGTTCATTTCCTCATAAATCTCGTCCAGACGAGCCCTTGTTTCATTATCCAGACAGATAACGGTTTTCCCTTCTGGTACCAAATCCCCCAATAATCCGATTAACTCTTTCATTCCTCATCTTCTCCCCTTAACCATGCCACGCACTCCCGTAGCGAATTGAATTCTTCCGTCCGGGCTTCTCCTGTTGAATTATCGATACCAATCCAACATCCTCCCGATGGCTCTAAAAATAAGTCGCGAGGAAACCTTGTATCGATAATAAACATCGCTTCCCTATGATTCACCACCGTTAGCAATCTCTTCATCCCTTTCAGCCCCCATTTGGTCCATTTGCTGATTATTTCCATGATATAAAATCAAAACTGAAATCAGGTTCATTCTTCGGTTCATCAAACTTGATGCCATTTTCAGATAGAATCAATTTAATCTGCCAATCTTTCAAATCGATGAAATCCATTTCGCTATACACCATTCCTTCACCAACAAAGAAAGCATCGCCCATGACAACATCATCAATGATGTCAAAATTGGGCTTGCTGCCGTTCAATTTCCCTTCCTCATCGATGATAAGGACAATCCCAGCTCCTAACCTGATTGTCTCGATATAACTGCCATCAACCTGTTTCTGCAGACTTTCCAATGTATGAGGATCACCATCACCTTTGGTTTTTCCCCGACTCATCCCCATTCATATAAAATGGAGAGCTTTTTTTAAAATGCATAAACGTCTTCCAGAGAAAGGAGTAAATGAATAAACGTTATAAAAATTATAGTTTTATCGTTTACTCTATATGACGACAAATATATTGTTTTTCGACAATATAAGTAATAGTTAAACTATTTTTAACTATTACTTATATTATTATTTACTCTTATGAATAATGTAACAACAAATATTATCTATATTTTAAAATTAAAAGGTATTAAAGATTCATTTAACAAGTTATTTTAAAATTATCTAACGTTTATTATTTTTATAATGGACTTCATTTCGCCACAGAGCAAATCTTAGTATGAAGATTCCCGGAAAAATAGGAATTCTTCTTCTTTTTATCTAATCTTATTAAGTGACAAGCTTGTAGAAGCTATGATATGTTAGCATCTCTACATATTATCTAAAAATAAGAGGATGAGGTGTTTGAATATGAATAAAACTGAACTAGTAGATGCAGTTGTAACACAAGCAGAACTATCAAAGCAAGATGCTAAAAAAGCTGTGGAAGCGTTGTTTGAAACGATTTCTAACACACTTGCGAAAGAGGAAAAAATTCAGTTGATTGGATTTGGAACATTTGAAGTACGTGAACGTGCAGCTCGTACAGGTCGTAACCCTCAAACAGGTGAGGAAATGACAATTCCGGCTTCAAAGGTTCCTGCTTTTAAACCAGGAAAAGAATTAAAAGAAGCTGTTAAATAAATATTCCTTATAAGCAAGTCCCCTCTAGAGCTAGACTTCTAAAGGGGGCTATTTTTTATGGTGAAAAATCTTTAAATACCTCCACCTAAATATTATCTAATCAAGGTTTCTATTTTCTTGAGTCGTCGTCTTAGAGTTAGAGGTAGGCTCTTTGCCAAGTCTAGGCTTCCAATTTCCTAACTTGTTTTTTAAGTAATCCTTTAAAAAATCACGTTTCTTTTTTCGTCTTTTATCCCTGTTTTTCATAAAAACTCACCACCTTTAGGTTGCTTAATAGATGTAATTTATCCTTATTATAACTATGGTGAAAAACCCACTCTTTATGCTAAATCTATAAGTAATAAGTAGTTCATCTTGCTACTAAAAAGTATACTTTTAGGTATTGTCATAATTAATAATAATAAAGAAAGAAGGTTAATAAATATTAACCTTCTTTTCAGACTGGCGAGAAACCTTTTAAGTTCTCGTTGAAAGGACTTTATTATTTCGTAGAAGAAGCACCCTCATTCTCAGGGGTAGAATCTTTCTCTTTGAAGTTAGGTAGATGTTTTCCATGAACATTATTGATATTGATATTGGCTTCATCAGAAGTATATCCAGCAGTGTTAAATCTGTCATCCCCTATTACAGGCTGAGAATTGTTAGACTGATTTTTCATCATGTACCTCCTAGTTTGGGTTGGATAGGTTTAGTATGCTCATGTTCACATTATTTCATGAGGATGCACTCAACGTTTTACTTCTATTCAGTCGAAAGGGTTGGATATTTAATCAATGTAAGGATTAAAATGTTTCATTAAAATAAGTTTTGATTATTACATATAACGTAAAAAAAGGATGTATTTGTCGTCATAAAGAATAAAGTGTAAAATATTAATTTTCAGAAGTTAGTTTTTGTCTTTTCTCTTGTATATAAAATAGATTACCGATCTAAAACCTATACAATTTCCCTTTAATTAATTAGTCATTAACTGAGTAGGTTTATTTTTTTATCTAAGTATAAGTATACAACAATGTTTTAATAGGAAAAGATTGTCCTTACTTTCAACCGACTTGTTTCTCAGATGAATAACTGCTTTTGTTTTGTTTTTCTTCACCTGGTAATTTCATAAATACCATCAAAATAGCACTAACAAAATACAAACCAGCAAATATCCACATGACTCCGTGTACACCCATGCTACCAATGAATGTTCCCACAATTGCAGGTGCAATAAAGTAAGACATTCCAGCCCCAAAACTTACAATAGCCATAGCTGAGCCTTTCTTTTCAGGTGCTAATGAACTTACTAGAGCAGAGAGTGGTACATAACCACATAGAACGATTCCAAAAAATATGCCTACCACAGTTAATGCCCAGAAATTATGCCCGAACATTTGAGGAGTATAAAGCATAACCAGAGTCATTACACCGCAACCGACACTGCCAATCCACATAATTGTCTTTCGCCAACCTAACCATTTGTCACTGATATAGGGAATGACTAAGTTAAAAGAGATATTGGCCACCCACATAGTTCCCCATACTTGTAACCATTCTTCTGTACTGTATCCATATTCAGAGGACAAGTATAGAGGGAAAAAGATTGGAAGAGCACCTACGCCGGTCGAGTTTATTATACGAACAACTCCTCCTATTGCGATTTTTGGATTTTCAATACAAATAGTTAGTCCACTGAGTAAACTTTTCAATTTTTCCTTGCCGTTACCCTCACGTTCATGTACTTGGCCTTTTACAACAACAACTCCAATTAATCCACCGATTAACACCCACACGACCGCACTCCACATTAATCCGATATATCCGATTTTCGGAATCATATACGCTGGAAAATAACTTCCAACAACATAAAGACCGCCACTCCATGCTGCCCAAAATAGCCCTATTGCCGTAGCTAAAATACGGTCAGGACTGCGATACGTAACCCAAACTAAAAACGAATAGCAAAATAAAGGATAACCAAATCCTCGAATAGCATAAGTCGGTAACATAACTGCATAATTATGCGGTTTTAGACCATACTCAATAAAAAGAATTTGACCAACTAACCAGATAACCAAGCCTGCTATCATAACCTTTCTCGGTCCCCATGCTTCTGTAAGGACACCCGAAAAGTAGGAGGCGATTGCTAATATAGCTCCGTATGCTGCAAAGAGAGTAGAAGATTGTTGAACGGTTAAGCCATGTTCGATAAGATACGGTGAAAGCCAACCATGTTCGAGACCATCTCCTACCATAAAAATTAGAGTTGCGATATAGCCCCAAATCATAGCTGATGGAAGACCTTTGGTGTTTTGCTCTCTTTTTGAAATCGCATTCATTTTAATCACCTCAAAATTATATATTTAACAATGCTGATAGTCACATTTACTCATTAGATGGTTCTCTTCAATGTTTAATGATAAATACCCAACCGGGTATTTATCATTAACTATATAGGAAATATACTCTTACGCCCACCACATTTCAGTTAATTGTTCTTTAAATTGTGCGCCTTTTAATAAAGAGATGGCCTTACTTAATCCTTCATCTAACGAAGCTAGCATATCTTCATGTTCAATGGATATCACATAATCATATCCTACCGCACGAAGCGCACTCACCATATCTTTCCATATTTTTTCATTTTGACCATATCCTACTGATCTAAATGTCCATGAACGATTCAAAGTATCACTGTAATGTTTTGTATCTAATACTCCATTAACACTAATATTTGCCTGATCCAAATACGTATCTTTGGCATGAAAATGAAAGATAGCCTCTTCTCGACCAAGTTTTTTAATGGCTTCTACTGGATTGATCCCTTGCCAAATTAAATGGCTTGGATCAAAATTAGCTCCAATACTTGGCCCAGCATGTTCTCTTAATTTCAAGAGAGTTTCAGGGTTATACACAACAAAACCCGGGTGCATTTCAAGCGCAATTTGATGGATACCGTGTGACTCTGCAAATTTCACTTCCTCTTTCCAGTAAGGAATGACTACTTCATTCCATTGCCAATCTAGGATTTCCGTATATTCCGGCGGCCAAGAACAGGTTACCCAGTTCGGATTTTTGGCACCTGGGTGGTCACCTGGGCACCCAGAAAATCCATTAATCACCGGCACTTCTAAACGTTCAGCTAATAAAACTGTTTTTCTCCACACATCATGAGCCTTTTTGGCAACCATCTTATTTGGGTGCAGTAAATTGCCATGACAACTTAGACTACTTATTGTAAGTCCTCTACTTGTAAGGGCAACTTGAAATGTTTTTAATTTTTCCGGGTTCTCTAGTAATTCATCCGGATTGCAATGACTGTTTCCTGGATAATTGCCTGTGCCCAATTCAACGGCCTCTACACCCATTTCACATAGTTTGTCCAGCATCTCTTCAAAAGGCAAGTTTTGATAAAGAACTGTAAACACACCTAATTTCATGCACGTACCTCCTGCTTTACCTTCACTTTCATCCATTTTTGTTGTTCATGACTTGCTAAAATGGCGTCGGTAATGCACATGGACATATGTCCATCTTTAAATGTCGCGAAAGTGGCTTTATCACTTAAAGGATTTTTACCTTCTCGAATAAAGGTATAGAAATTCAACAATCCATTTTTTAATGCATCTGGCCAGCCTTCATTATGGCCCCCCGGATGATGAATGGACGATTTTGCTTCAGGATTAAATAAAGCAGGATCTGCAAGAAGAGTTTGATTTGGTTGATCTCGATAGCCGATCCAGAGCTTTTCTGGTTCTTCTTGATTCCAAAAAGCAGAATTTTGACTGCAAGCGATTTCGAAACTTAGCCTATTTTTTCGCCCTGCACTTACTTGAGACACAGTAAATAAGCCTTTTACCCCGTCTTCAAAACGTACAAGAACAGATGCATAGTCTTCTGTGTTAATCGGAACATCTTCATATGCTTCTTCTTGTCCTTTTTGTCCCCCAAAAGTAGATCCTTGAGAAGTAGATTTTTTTCTTACTGGTATAACAGTTGCTAGATCAGCAAAAACTTCGACAATTTTTTTACCTGTTACATATTGAACTGTATCACACCAATGAGAACCGATATCCGCTACCGCTCGTGATTTCCCTCCGACTTCGGGAGCTAAACGCCAATTAAAGTCTGTTTCGAACAATAACCAGTCTTGTAAATAACTTCCGTGCACTAAGTTGACTTTCCCTAACTCACCGTTTTTGATCATCGTTTCTAATTGTTTTACAATCGGAAATTGTCGGTAGTTAAAGTTTACGCCATGTACGACCTGGTGCTCTTTAGCTAATTTCAATAGCTCGGCCGACTCTTCACTAGACATAGCTAATGGTTTCTCCGATAACACATGTTTGCCTGCTTGAATAATCTCTTTATTAATTTGAAAGTGAAGGTGATTAGGTGTACAGTTATGAACAACTTGAATATCACTGTCTTTTAACATGTCACGATAATCCCCATAAGCTTTCGGAATTCCAAGTTCAACCGCTTTTTGTTCCGCTACTTCTTGACCATGTTCTGCTAATCCAACTACTTCTACAAAACCAAGTCTTCTGATAGCCTCAATATGAGTAGGTCCAATAAACCCTGTCCCAATAACTCCAACTTTTATTTTTTCCATTTCTTTCTCCACCTTAATAAACTGTATTTTCTATAATTTCTGTTGTTTACGTAGTAGCTAAAAAGAGAATTAAAACCTTTATAGCTGTTTGTTGACTTGTCTTTATTGATCCGAATCACAAATCAACAACTCTATTTCTAATAAAGGCTAGTCTACTAGGACTAGCCACTACTAAACTATTATTTAAGCTTTCACTAAATTTTCTGTAAGATTAACCCATACACCTTTTTCAGCTGATTCAAGGATAGCATCTGAAATAACAGCGATTTGATAACCGTCTTCAAAATCTGGTGATACGCTTGTATCTTCAGCGATTGATTTGAGGAAATCATATGTTTCAATAATTTTTGTTTCCCCGTAGCCAATCCCTAATGCTGGGATTGGCCATAGACCTTCTCCATATGGATGTGCAGGTCCTGTATAAACCGTTCTGAATCCGCGGCTATCACTTGGATCATCAGAGAAACATACTTGAAGCTCATCACGGCGTTCATAGTTAAAGTATAATGAACCTTTCTCTCCGTGAATTTCAAATGTTAAGAAGTTGTTGCGACCCCAGGCATTACGAGTCGCTTCAATACTTCCTACTGCGCCGTTATCAAATTTAATTAAAGTTGAAAACTCATCGTCTACATCAACTTTACCCTTTGGTACATCAGCTTCTGCTTTTACTGTTCCTAGTTTATCTACACCGCCACTTTGAATCGGTCTTTCACCAATCCATGTCTTTGCAACAGCCATTACCTCTGAAATGTCACCCACAAGATATCTTGCATAGTCGATCACATGTGTTCCGATATCACCTAATGCACCTGAACCAGCTCGTTCTTTTTGGAAGCGCCATGATAAAGGTGAGTTAGGATCCGCAGACCAGTCTTGCAGGTACGTACCTCGGAAGTTTAAAATTTTTCCAATTCTTCCTTCTTCAATATATTTTTTTGCTAGAGCAACGGCTGGTGTTCTGCGATAGTTAAATGCCACCATATGTTTAACACCTGCTTCTTTTACTGCGTCAAGCATTGTTTTTGCTTCTGCTGCAGTTCGTGCTAACGGTTTTTCTGAAATGATATGTTTACCTGCTTTGGCAGCTGCGATGGCAATCTCTGCATGAGAGTCATTTGGTGTTACAATATCAATAATATCAATTTCAGGATCTTCTACTACCTTTCTCCAATCAGATGAATAGTTTTCAAATCCTAAACGTTCCGCTGCATCTTTTGCTAACTCTTCGGTCACATCAACGACTGTGTGTCGATGAGGAATTGCTGGTGCCGGCCAAAAAAACATTGGCATACCTGCATAAGCAAGTGCATGCGCCTTCCCCATAAATCCTCCGCCAATCATACCTACGTTTAACTTTTTCATTTTTATTCTCCTCCTATAAAAGTAGTCTATTTATTCGGATCTACTATCTTTTAAATAACATCTGCTATATCGTTATGGTAAATCAGATTCCAAGTTTCTAATATATTATCTCTGTTACTTTCTCCTTGACCTTAAGACTTATTTGCCGTTTCAAAACTTAATAAGAAGTTAAAGCTGATTTCTGCTCCTTTTTTCGGATCATTATAGCTGTCTAATTCTACTGTAAGCCATTCATCATACCCAATCCCATCCAGCACTTGGATCATCTGGTCAAACTTTTGATGTCCTTCTCCTAAAGGAAGAAATTCTCCATTATAATAATCTTTGAAATGAATGTATTTAATGCGATCTGCATATTTTTTAATTACTTCTACCGGATTACCTCCGCCTGCTTCGATATGCGCTGTATCCGGACATAGATTAATCGTTGTTAGTGCCATTAATTTGTCCAGCTGGTCTGGGGCCTCTACGTTTGTTCCTAAATGCGGGTGATAGCTTGGAATAAGATTATATTTATCTGCAATTACTACTACTCGATTAAGAGCATTGCCTAAATCAGCGTAATCGCTTTCTAAAATACCATTCGCACGGATAGCTCCTCCGCCAATTACTAGATGCTGCGCTCCTAGTTCAGAAGCAAGAGCTGCAACCTCTTCAATTTTTAATAATTCCTCTTCCAAAATATCCGGGAAAATAAAATTCCCTCCAGTGTAAACTCCAATAAAGTCTAAAGAATAACGGTTCAGCAACGCTCTAAATTCTTCTTTTTTATCTTTAAATCCCATTAGATTTCCGTCAAACATTTCAAACCCTTTATATCCAACTTCTGCAATATCTTTTAAAGCTTCTTCTGTTGATCCATTTGCAAGGTAATAAAGATCTTTTATCGAAGTGACTCCGGCAGGGTGCCCTACTACCCCGCCCCACGTATTTGTTTGATATCCTAGTTTCATGGTTTCTCCCCTATCTTTAAAGATTACTTGTTAGTACATGGTGTATTAATACTGGGATTTCATCACCTCCCTAAAATAATTTAGAAAAGAAATAATTGAACCGAAATACATGTAATCGATTACAAAGTATTCTAGACAAAGACTATATTTTTTTGTTTATTAGAAGAAGAGGGTGTTTTTACTGCCTGTACTTGTAATCAATTGTACTTATCGGAAATCCAGACTAAAAGTCCCTTTTTAATCGGATATTAAACAATTCTTTTTCTAACCATTTGTAATCGATTACATCTTAATTTTAAAAAAACAAGAAGATTTAAATTACCGTATACATTTTCAAAAGAACTCTTATTCCCTTATGAAGTATGTGTTGAGCATGAATCACGTATGATAAGTTGATCTTCCATCAGATATTGATGTCTTTCAATTTCTTCCTTATTCATCAACTTTATAAGTAATTTCATTGCCATCGTGCCTATCTCAAAAGCTGGCTGCGAGATGGTTGTAAGAGCCGGTTTGAAAATAGATGAAAATTTTATATCATCAAATCCTACTACGGAAATATCATGAGGAACACTTAATCCTTTTAAAGAAATAGCATTTATAGCTCCAAATGCCATCTCATCATTGGCTGCAAACACGGCTGTCGGAGGATGATTAAGAGCTAAAAATTGGTTCATTATATTAAAACCGCTTTCATAAGAGAAATTACCCTCCTGCACTAGAACGGATTCAATTGTAAGGTTATATCGGGCCATTGTCTGATAAAATCCTTTTAATCGATCCTGTCCTATCACTCCACCTAGAGGACCTGATATAAATCCTATTCTTTTATGTCCCAGCTTAACCAAATATTCTGTTGCTTTTTGAGCCCCACTGATATTATTAATAGAAACGGTGGGGATGGCTGAACCTTCTATATATTCACATGCCAAAACTACAGGATATTTGAGAGCCATTTCCTCAATGTTCTTCGATTTCATTCTTGCCGTTAGTAAAACCATTCCATCAGCTTTTTTTTGGAGAAGTATGTTTAAATACCCATTTTCTCTTTCCAAATCATTGCCCGTATCCCCAAGCAGAACTTGATATCCGTTTATTACGGCTACAGACTCAATTCCTCTTAGTACCTTAGAAAAAAAAGGATTTGTTATATCAGGTACAATGACTAGAATGGTGTTGGTTTCTAATGTTCTTAACTGGCGAGCTAATGCATTTGGCTGATAGTTTAATTCTTTAATTACTTGTAATACTTTCTCAGTCGTTTCTTCCGTTACAGTGTTAGGTTTACTTAGTACTCTTGACACTGTAGCAGTTGAAACATTTGCCCTTTTTGCTACATCTATTATTCGCACCATTTTACGACTCTCTTTTCTTGTTCTTTCTCTATAATAGAATTGTAATCGCATACAAAAATATTGTCTAATTGGATTCAGACAATGTTTTCTGAGATTCAAACTCTTTAAATTTCCTTTTAAGCGTCGTTTTTATCCATATAAACAAAAAAACAACAAATTAAAAAAACTCAGCACTTATTGCTGAGCTCGATGTTTTATAATAATTTGTACCTTTGCAAATTGTCTACTTTATGCTTGGAAATCCTTGCGTTTTCCTTATAATCTTTAAAATAGGCTTTATACATCTGACCCGTTGCTTCGATTCTTGTTAAAAGTTCCACATTTATAATATAAGATCTATGAGATACCATAAACCTAGAATCAACGGCACCTTCTAAGCTAGTTAAAGCTTCATTTGTCTCGAATTTACCATTTTTAGTATGAATGACAGATTTCCGATCAAGTCTTTCAATAAAGATAATTTCTTCTAAAGGAATAAAAATTATATTTTTCTGCTGTTTAATCATTAAATCCTTTTTAAATGAATGTTCTTTATCAACTGGTGAAGTAGACGCTTGTAAGACCCTCTCTAAAGCACCATATAAACGATTTCTATCAATTGGCTTTAAAATATAGTCCACTGCCTTTACGTTAAATGCCTCAAGCGCATAATCATCATGGCCAGTAATAAAAATAACTTGTAAAGGCGGGAAAAGTTCTTTGCATGCTTTAACCGCTTCCATTCCATTCAATAAAGGCATTCCGATATCTACTAAAGCAAGATCCGGCTTTTCCTTCGTAACATAGTGTATCAATTCTTCACCGTTGGCGGCCTCTCCGACAATTTTATATTTGGATAAACTGCCAATAAAGTACCTTAACAATTTTCTTGAGGTAGCATCATCGTCTGCGATCAATACTTTCATCTTGTTGTTCCCCCTTTTCCCTAGCGTTTCTTGATTTCGCAACACTTTGAATAATATCTGGAGCATCCTCATGATAAACGAGCTGCCAAGCATCAATTATATTTTCTTTCATTACTTTTAGAGACGGAACGGCTACATAAGGTGGTGCTTGCTTTCCAAGTAAGGCATACCCTGCTAGAATCGCTTCGGCGACTCCTTGCTGGTATGGTAGCTGGGCACCTAGTCCTTTAATAGGTCCATCCTGTGCAATTTCCAAGGCGACATTCATACCCAAATCCATTGTCGTAATGACTAAATTGCTTTTTCTTGCAGTACGAGTTGCCCTCAAAGCTCCTTCAGCCGGTACATCCCATACAACAAAAATACCATTTAAATCCCGATGTTCAGCAATCATAGCGGATGCCACTTTTTCTCCATCATTCGAATCAGTAATCCCCCTGCGATCGACAATTTGAATGTCAGGGTACTTTTCCTTTATAGTTTTTTCAAATGCTTCCGTTCTTTGTTTGGTTGCAAAAAAATCAGCATCATGATAGATAATCCCAACCTTACCTTTTCCACCTAATTTCTCAGCCATGATATTGGCCGATTCAATGCCATTTCCATAATTGTCAGCAGAAACAATACTTACATAATCCTTCCCATACTGCAAACCATTCGGTGTATTGTCCATAAACACCAGCTTCACACCAGCTTGGGCCGCTTTTTGATATACGCTTGCAGTCAATTCTGGATCAACTGGAATGCTCACCAGGATATCCGGATTTTGGGCTAAAATGCTTTCAATGTCGGCTACTTGCTTTTTCCATTTAAATTCTGCATTTGTCACAGCTACTACCTCAATGCCCATTTTCTCAAAAGTAGTTTGCATTCCTTCCAATTGAGACCTTGACCAATCACTTCCAGTATAATGCATGGCAATAGCAGCCTTATATTTCTTTTTCTTAATCTTTTTTAGCTCTTCCAAAGATAACCGAAGTGTTTTTGCTGAGACAGCTTCCTCTCCATGTGGTCCTGTACTTAAAATTTTATGATCTGGAATATTTTGATTAATTGTATTGTTTAGCGTTTCACTTAGGATTGTCAAAAACTCTTGTACATGAATGGGCTTTGTTAAATAGTTATCAAATCCTTTATCCAATGTATATTGAATATCCTGTGGCATTGCATTTGCACTTACAGCGATGACAGCAATATCTTTCGTTTCTTTGCCTGCTTTTAAAATTTCAAATACTTCATATCCGCTAATATCCGGGAGGTTAATATCAAGAAGAACCAAATCTATTTTTTCGTTTGCTACAATTTCTATTCCTTCTTTTCCTGTGCGGGCTGATAAGAGCGTATAGGAAGGCTGCGATTTAATGATGTTACTTACTAAGTGCAAGTTGGATTCGTTATCTTCAATATATAGCAAACGATAGTTATCTTCCTTACTATTATTTGTTGAAGGAAATTCAGTTTGTTCCCCCCATTGTATGACAGTCTTTAAATCATTTGGAAGAGGAAGGCTAAAGCAAAACTCACTTCCTGTTCCTTTATTGCTTGTTACATTAATCTCCCCCCCCATTAGATGCACGAGCTGTTTAACTAAAGACAATCCAATGCCTGTACCTTCTTCTTTTGTACTTTCAATTCGATAAAATGGAACAAACACTTTAGTATATTCTTCTATAGAAAAACCCACACCTGTATCTACGATATGAATGTACTGCTTATTCTCTTGTAAACGACAGAAAACGATGACTTTTCCATTTTCTTGATTGTATTTAATAGCATTATCAAGTAGGTTCAGCAATATTTGTTTAAGACGTATAGGATCAGCAAGAACTATCATACTTTCCCATTGATCCAGTTGACTATAAATGCTGATATTCTTCTTCTTAGCCAATGGTTGTACAATATTGATACATTCCTTAATGACAGTTAGAAGATGAACTTCCTCTATAGAAATTTTTAAATTTCCTGTTTCTATTCTTGACACGTCTAAAATATCATTAATTAAACTTAATAAATGGCTTCCTCCATTTAAAATCTCCTGTACAAAATCACGCTGTTCTTCATTTAAAGATTCATCCATCTCCAATAGCTGAGCAAAACCCAGAATTCCATTCAGCGGCGTACGCAGTTCATGACTCATCTTAGACAAAAAACTTGATTTGGCCATGTTCACTTTTTCAGCTTCTTCTTTTTCCTGAATAATGACTCTTTCCATTTTTTTTCGTTCTGTAATATCCTCAAACTCCCACAAGTAGCCTACAAAATCATTTTCCCCATTAAAAGGAAAACAATTGTAGCGTAGTGTCATACCTGTATCTATTTTAATTTCTTTCGTAGTTCTCGTTCGTTTTTCTGTATTTTTGATCTTATTTTTATTGATTTCCTTATCAAAAAGATAATGTAAATCCGGCGCATGCATCCCAATATGGCAATCAATTTCCCCCTTCAACTGGAAAAGCTCATAAAATTTCTTATTTAAGAGCCTTATTTTTTTATTACAATCTGTTACTGCAATTCCACTTTCTAACCGATCAATCAAACTACGCTGGAATGCATAGGAATTCATTAATTTTCGTTCTTGTTCTTTTTGAAGAATGTCCTCTTCCATAATCTTTTTGTTAGTAATGTCCACACAAGTTCCGACTACTTCAGCTACTTTATCCTTATAAAATAAAGGTCTTAAATAAATTACATAATAGATACCTCTAAATTCACCTTCATATTCAATGTACTGTCCTTCCCATGCTTTTTTGTAATAACCGTTTAGTAAATCGGCAGTGTCAATATCATCCCAATAAAAATCATGAAGCGTCTTTCCGACGACATCCTCTCGATTAAACCCCAATCTATACAGTAATTCTCCCTCGGCAAAAGTATGAATAAACTCGTTACTTTTTTGTACAAACTTAAAAATCATCCCAGTATCAGTAAAGCCTGGTTGTGAAATATATCTGGAATCCTTCATTTGTTTCGCCCCTAGTTAGTTAAAAAAATATAATATGGATTCTATATGATGAAATCCCTTACTTTACGTTCTTTACAGTGCTTGAAGATTAATTTGAAAACGATTATTCATTTCTAATGATTATTGTAATCGCTTTACAAATTATACTTTTCTTATTATAAGCTTCACTATATTGATTAGTCTAACAATACTTACCCATGGGGCTGCCACGCCTTTATTAAAGAAGGAAGGGATCAAAACAGGGAGTCGTCTTTTTGACATTCTTAAAAGGAAAGATATTTATGTGGTTAATCCTTCTATGGAGCGTTACATAAAAGCATCGAATTATGAATGCCATTTTTCTTCATCTGTTCCTTCTGCTTTTGACGGGTCATGAAAGCCCCAGTGAACTCGTTTCACATGTAGAGGAGTTACAGATCAAAGCTCTACTGCGTGTTCGCATAGTGTCACAACTAAAGCAGCATTATTAAGAATTTCAGGATTTATTACATCAGATGTTTGGTTTGAGATATCGATTCCTACTTCTTTCATTGTTTTTACGGCATTAGGATTTAAAGCATGAGCTTCAAGTTCAGCACTTTTTACCTCCCACTATTCCCCTTGATACTTTTTAGCCTAACCTTCTGCCATACCAAATTTAAATCAAAAGAGTTCTTGTTCAACTAACAGTTAGCTAACAAGAAAAAAGGCCATCGCAGCGGTCAGCCTCAGCTATCACAAATAAATGAATTTTCCGAATTATATAGATATTACAACTGCTTAATATAATTCACCTATAAAAAACATTATAGAATGTTTCCTCCTATATTCGGAACAATAACATTGTATTTACGTAAAAAGGAGGGTAATCAGAAATGGATATTCAAAAATTAGCCGATCATGAGTCATTGGATCTACATGAAGTTATTAATTTTAAAACTCTTTGCTTAGCGAAATCAAAACTAATGCAAGGACTTGTATTTGATCATGATTTGAGAGCATTATTTAAAGATCAATTGTTTTTCTCGACAAATATATAACTTCTACTATCTAGATATTCTCTTTTCATATCCATATTTAAGTACTTTTTTTTAAAATACTATCTGATTGTATAACTCGTTCTTAGTAGGTAGATGCCTACACTTATCATAATCCGCAATTAAACATTTAATTTCCCTATACAATAGGAAACGTTCATAGTTATCGAGCATCTCCTCCCCTCCTGATGTTATATCTTTTACATTACCCCTTCGACACATATTGACACATGATCTCTGATAATTTACATTATGGTAACTAATCTCTTATATGATATATATCTTAAATCAACTTAACTCAAGAAAGCTAGGAACTTTAATCCCCTAGCTTTCTTGAGTTGCTATTGCTTGTTTAACGGTTGCATAAGTTTTAATAGAGGAGAAATCAATGCCATTTCTAACAACTGTTTGGGCAAGTTCAGGTCGTATACCTGTCATCACTACCTCAATACCTTGTAAGCGAAGAACACTGTAAATATCAAAGAGGTAACGTTCAGCTATACTGTCTATATTTAAAATACCTGAAAAATCAACAATTAGATACTCTACCTTCATTTCAATAATTTTCAAGATAACATTCTCTAAGATATATTCAGCTCTTTCTGAATCAATAGAGCCAATTAGTGGGAGAACAGCGGTTTTATCTTGAATGGGGACCACAGGAACAGATAATTTCAATACTTCTTGTTGCGCCTTTTGAATAATTTTATCTTTCACTTGTTCAAATACTACAATCGTTTCATTAATACTTATATCGAGCAAATAGTTAAATCGTTTATTAATAAATACAAATTCTTCTGAAGAAAGTCCATGCTCTATACTTATTTTAGTAAGGTAATCGATGAAGACTAGGCGCGTAGGAGGATAGCGTGTAATAATAATAGAGACTCTCTCCCCTTGAGATGCTGTACGCTTACCATTGGTCTTACTCCATTCAACAAGTCCTTCAGGTACGTTGTTTTCACTGCTATGGAGACTTTTTCCTAAAAACCTAATAAATTCAGTATAGACGATAATTGCTTGTTCAAGTTCCTCCTTTAGAGCCTCAAAGTTAGGGCTTTGAGAAATTTTTTGAACAATTTCATTTGCTAACATTTCTGCGTTATCATTTAAGTATCTAGCAACGCCTATAATCCCTTTCAATAATTGTCACTTCCTCATCTTCTTATTCATGAATACGTTTAGTTAGTCATTTTATCTCTTGCTTTCTCTATTTATTGTTTTTGACACGAATAAGTAGATCTTCTATCGCCTTTTGTAAACTTGATTTTATAGTCAAGCTACTAAAATCAATACCTATACTTACAATGGTCTGTGCAACTTCCGGACGAATTCCTGTCAAAATTGTTTCTACACCGAGAAATCTTAAAGAGTCTATCACTTTAAAAATTTGATCTGCTACCATGGTATCTATAATATAAACACCCGACAAATCTACTATTAAACGTTGAAGCTGCAGTCTGTTTGCTGATTTCAACGTTTCTTCCATTAGATAATTGGCTCTTTCCGTATCTATATTTCCAATAAGAGGTAACACAGCGGTTTCTTTGGCTAAAGGTACCACAGGAACCGATAATTCAAGAAATGTACTTTGCGCACGTTCAAGAGTTAATTGATAGAAATGCACATAACTTAAACTAAAGGAATAAGCTGCATGATCGAGAAGAGGATCAATAATTCCGCCTACTTCAAATACAGTATCTATTGACATCTTATCTTTCTTTATTACTTCCTTTAGTTAATAATTTTGATTATTACTTGGCAAATGGTGATTTTCACACCAAAACTATTCTTACTCATTTTCAAGAAGATTTGTCTATGTTGAAAATGAAAAATACAATGATAAAAACATGGGCTCACGTAGAATGGGCTTCAGAGAAACCAGATGTTCTTTTACTAGAAGAATTTGAATCAACTGCCGATAATTTTGTTAAGGAGGAAGGTATGGTTTCAGTTTGTGCATATGCTGCTGATTCTTTATCTTGTACTTTGGATACTACTCTGCAGCAATTACATCAATACATTATGACAGATCATAACTTTTTTATTTCCCCCTTTTACAATGGGTGAAGTTATTAAAAGTATGGCCAAGAATCTACATATTCATGGCTTTTTTGGTTCCTATATCGTGTTTTATGTTAACTAAAAATATATAGTATTTACATTTTAAGAAGAAAAAAGCAACTGTCCTATATCAGTGGCTTTTTTTGCAATGAATGCATGTCGTCAACTCGAAAACAGAATGAAGATTTCCAAATAGACACTTCCCAGCGTCCCAAATAGTTTGCTCAAGACATTGAATTTTATAAATAAAATTATACTTCTAGGAGAAGTTAAGGAGAAAAAGAAATGTTTATAAAATAAGTTTTAAGACTAGAACTTTTAAATTATATATAGTACTATTGGTGTTTCTGAAAAAGCTCATGATAAAGTGAGGAAGTAGAAAGTGAGGTCGAAATATCTATGCACTTCCCTCTTAAGGAACCAGTTCTTATATTTGGTTTTGCTGTATTAATTTTTTTATTGTTCCCTATACTCATGGGGAAATTAAGAATACCTGCTATTATTGGTCCCATTATTGCAGGTATTATCGTTGGACCAAATGGGCTAGAAATATTAGAACGAGATTCGACTATTCAATTGCTTGGAACAGTTGGATTGCTGTTTATCATGTTCATAGCAGGGCTTGAGTTGGATCTTGATGGTTTCAAAAAATACCGAAATCGCAGCATTTTGTTTGGAATGCTCTCGTTTTTAATTCCATTAGTTCTTGGAGTACTCATAGGGTTATGGCTTCATCTCAGCATGCTTTCAGCCATTCTATTCGGTAGTATTTTCTCTACCCATACCCTTTTAGGATATCCTGCCATTAGCCGGCTAGGCGTGGCGAAAAACCAAGCTGTCACCACAGCAGTTGGCGGTACATTATTAACCGATAGCTTGGCATTACTTTTTCTTGCCGTCATAACGGGGGCGTCTGAAGGTCATTTAACAGTTGGATTTTTTGTATACTTGATTGTTGCAACGGCTCTTTTTGCGGTAGTTGTTCTATTCTTAACTCCTTACCTGACAAAGTGGTTCTTTAAACGTTCTAATAATGAAGGAACAACAGAATTTAATTTTGTTCTAGCCATTTTATTTGTTGCAGGAGCAATCTCTTTATTTGTTGGATTAGAACCAATTATCGGCGCATTCTTGGCTGGTCTGGCTTTAAATCGGTACATTTATGACCATGGTCCGTTAATGAATCGAATTCGTTTTACGGCAAATGCCTTATTTATTCCATTTTTCTTGTTATCTGTAGGTATGTTGATGGATCTTGGCGTTCTTATATCCAGTCCCAAAACATTGTTAACCATCGCATTAATTACCATTGTAGCAATTGGAAGCAAACTACTTGCCAGTTGGGTTACCAGTAAAGTATATGGTTATTCCAAGACTGAACGTAACGTTATATTTGGTCTTTCCACTACTCATGCAGCAGCAACACTAGCCATCACACTGGTTGGATATGAATTTGGATTATTTGACCAACAGATCATCAATGCTGTAATTATTGTTATTTTAGTTACGTGTATTCTTGGCCCTTACTTGTGTGAAAAACATGGAAGAAAACTAGCTGTTGCACAAGATAAAGAATCACTGGATGATACACTTCCAGAACGTATATTAATAACCATTACGAATTCAGACACAATGGAATCTTTACTTGATTTAGGATTTGTTCTTAAGAAGGCGAAAAAGACAGAAGAACCGATTTATCCCCTAACAGTTATTCAAAAGGATTTAAAGCAAGCAGATCATGAAGTAGCACAAGCTGAAAAAATGCTTGGACACGCTCTCACGTATGCATCAGGAGCAGATGTTCCCGTTAGGTTATTGACACGCGTAGATCATAATATTGGATGGGGTATTGAACGTGCTGCTACAGAAGAACGAATCACAACAATTATCGTGGGATGGGATGGTTCAGTGAAAGGAAGCCAAAAGGTCTTCGGTAGAGTTATTGATAATTTCCTTGAACATACCTATCAACGCTCACTCATTACAACAATTAAGCATCCGTTGAATACGATAGAACGAGTGATTCTTGTTCTGCCAAATAATATCGTACACAAGCCAGGATTTGAAGATTCAATTGCAATTATTAAAGGTATTGTATCCCAACTCAATGCGACAATTCAAGGCCTTGTCATTCGTGATGACTTAGAAGCTTATAGAAAAGCTTCGGAACAGGTACACCCTAATGTCGAAGTCGAGTTCCAATCCATTGATTGCTGGAATTCCGTTTACAAAAATGGTTTGAATGATATTAAGTCAACTGATCTTGTGATTTTATTAAGTGCTAGAAAAGGTACTGTGGCATGGCACCCGGAATTAGAAACATTACCTAAAAAGCTAGCTTCAATGAATCTTGAGAACTTCATCGTGTTCTACCCAACAGAAATGAAGGAAACAGATATTCGAGGCTCACGTGGTACAGAAATTCCCAAAGAATTACTTCTTAAAAGTGATTATGAAAGCTAATGATGTTTTATATGCCACAGTGTGATCTAATATATCATTTAAAAAATTTAATCGGCTAAAAAATAAAACCCTTGTCACATCTATGTTTGTGGCGAGGGTTTTATTTTCATCACATGTAATCTTACACCTTTTAATTAATAAAAAAGTTGATTGATTTACAATAGGTTGTTACAACATACGAGTCTTTATTTAGCAAATAGACAATGACTTATTAATTTTATATTCCTTTTGGTTATCTAAAATCGGTTTTATGTTAACCAAAGTTGTAGATGACATTCACTTCAAAAGTAAAAAAACTCCCTATTTCCGTAGAGAGTTTTTCTACTACAAGAATTATCTATCATATAGGTTGACGCGTTGGAGCATCTTGGACAGTTTGTTCAAGAATCAAATTTGTAATCTTCTCTAATAAGATCTGTATTTTTAAATGGAGAATCAACAACAAGCATTATTTACAGGTAGCTTTTCATTTGGCCCAACGCTATCCTCACCCTTATGAACCTCACTATCAGATTTCGTATAAAAGAATTCCCACTCGTTCCCGTCAGGATCTGTTACCCAAAACTTATCTTGCACAGCGTAGCAGCAAGTTGTATCCATTTCTTGACGGGCAAAGAAGCCTTCTTTTTCTAATCGTGATTTATGGGAATAGATTTCTTGGGGAGTTTCTACTTGGAAGCCGAAATGATTCACTTGATTACCTTTTACTTCGTCCCGTACATTTAAAGTGAAATTTAATCCTGGCACATCTAATAAGAATTTAGCATAATCTACTTTCGTTTTCACAGGATGAACGCCAAATACCTTTTGATAAAAATCAATGGACACCTCTAGATTCGTTACATTAATTCCTACGTGAACATATTTCATTTACACTTCCTCCTTTGTATGATAAACAATATTATTTTGAATGTATTAAATTAAGAGCATGAGCGCTTTTACTTGCATCTTTTCTAAACAAGCAGCAAAGTTCTTCTGATAAGAGATGGTTCACCTCTTTATCATTTAAATCATAATAACTCCATGTCCCTTTTGTTTCTTTTGTGATGAGGCTTGCTTCTAATAAAATCTTTAAATGGTAGGAAAGTTTAGATTGAGACATCCCAAAGAATTCAGTTAGATCACATACGCATGTCTGTCCTCGCTGACAGAGCTCATACATAATTTCTAATCTCTTTTGATCAGCAAGAGCTTTAAATTTTTGTTCGTACTGTTTAAATGGGTGCTTTTCTTCCTTAACTGTTTCCATTGTCATTCCCCTTCATCAATTTTTTTTGATTTAAAGTTCAAAGCTTTCGGCAGCTTTTTTAAAGTTACTATATGTAGTTTCCCCTCTTAGCATAGGATCTTGATGAAAAAAACGCTGAAAGATTAGGCTTTGTGCTTCCTTATGGTTCATCCCTTGAGTGTTCATAACTAAATGAAAATAGGCTCGAAAGTACGTAACAGATAAGTTTCCAGAGTTGTTGACTCTCACTGCTTTCACCCTCACTTTTATAAATCAATTTTTTTTGATGTATTCATCATATCTGGGAAATTTAGATAAATCAAGACATTAATCAATTTTTTTTGATTAATGGCAGTGTATATTTTTATTGAATGTATAATAAAATACTTATATAATTATATTCGGAAACAAGGAGGTGAGTTAGATTGGATGTAAAAGTGCAAATAGAAATGGAGAAAGCAGCACAGATACTGAAACTGCTTGGCGATAAGACAAGATTATCTATGATGAAACTGCTCCAAAATAACGAGTGCTGTGTTTGTGAGCTAGTTGAAATTTATAAAGCAAGTCAACCGGCTATTAGCCAACATTTACGTAAATTAAGAGATATCGAACTTGTAAGTGAAAGACGAAAAGGACATTGGATCTTCTATTCGTTAAATAAAGAAAACAGCTATTATCAGTTTGTCCTGAATATACTTGAATCTTTACCAAGCGAAG
The DNA here is from genome assembly GCF_023824195.1 of Priestia megaterium. NCBI lineage: Bacteria > Bacillati > Bacillota > Bacilli > Caryophanales > Bacillaceae > Priestia > Priestia megaterium. The sequence goes on along the minus strand of NZ_CP085442.1, from coordinate 1,724,685 downwards.
ATGAACGATTAAAAGAACTAGAAAAGCAAGGATTACGCATTAGTTGTTGCTAATAGTAGGAGGTTTGTAAAGTGATATCAGTTATAGTAGCCTCCCTCATCTTCTTAGTGACATTGATTTTTGTCATTTGGCAGCCAAAGAACTTGTCTATTGGTTGGTCAGCGTGTGGAGGCGCAGTTTTAGCTCTTTTAGCAGGTGTGGTTGATTTCCATGACGTGCTAAATGTAACTCAAATTGTATGGAATGCAACGTTGACGTTTATTGCAGTTATTATTATTTCCTTAATTTTAGATGAAATTGGATTTTTTGAGTGGGCAGCTTTACATATGGCACGAGCTGCAGGAGGTAATGGCGTTCGCATGTTTGTATATGTATCCCTCCTTGGAGCTGTAGTAGCCGCACTGTTCGCTAATGATGGGGCAGCCTTAATTCTAACACCTATCGTACTTGCCATGGTGCGAGCACTTAAATTTGAAGATAAAATGGTCTTTCCTTTTATTATCGCCAGTGGATTCATTGCGGATACAACATCGTTACCTCTTGTGGTAAGTAACTTGGTCAACATTGTATCAGCTGATTTCTTTGGTATTCGTTTTTCTGAATTTGCATCACGCATGATTGTGCCAGATTTATTTTCACTTTTGGCAAGTATTGCTGTTTTGTATTTGTACTTTCGTAAAAGCATCCCTAAGAAATACAATCTAGATGATTTACAGAAACCGGTTGAGGCCATTAAAGATAAGAAAATGTTCCGTTTATCAGGAATCGTTTTATTCATTTTAGTTCTTGGTTACTTTATTGGTGAGTTTTTCGATGTTCCTGTTTCTATTATCGCAGGTATTATTGCGATTTTATTCTTAGGAATAGCAAGAAAGAGTCCGGCTGTTCACACTAAAAAAGTGTTGGCAGGAGCTCCGTGGGCGATTGTTTTCTTTTCGATTGGTATGTATGTTGTTGTCTATGGATTACGTAATGTAGGGCTAACTGAAGTATTAGCAAGCCTAATCCAAGCAACGGCTGACCATGGATTGTTTGCGGCAACCATTGGTATGGGATTCATTGCAGCCATACTTTCATCGATTATGAACAATATGCCCACCGTGATGATTGATGCCTTGGCTATTGATGCAACTTCTGCAACAGGTACGATTAAAGAAGCCTTGATTTATGCAAATGTCATTGGTTCGGATTTAGGGCCAAAGATTACACCTATTGGCTCCCTAGCAACGCTCTTATGGCTGCACGTTCTCTCGACAAAAGGAGTTAAAATTTCTTGGGGAACTTATTTTAAAACAGGTATTATCTTAGCCATCCCAACATTGTTTATTACGCTTGTTGGTTTATATATTTGGTTATCAATTATTTCATAACACATTATAAAGGAGATTTTACACATGTCTAAAAAAACACTTTATTTCTTATGTACAGGTAACTCTTGCCGCAGTCAAATGGCTGAAGGATGGGCAAAAAAATATCTAAGTAATGATGAATGGGATGTACGCAGTGCAGGGTTAGAAGCTCATGGATTAAATCCTAACGCCGTAAGAGCAATGAAAGAAGCTGGCGTTGATATCTCAAACCAAACATCTGATGTCATTGACCCTGAAATTTTAAATAATGCGGATTTGGTAGTTACATTATGTGGCCATGCAGCAGATCACTGCCCAGTAACGCCTCCCCATGTTAAACGTGAACACTGGGGATTTGATGATCCAGCAAAAGCTGAAGGAACAGAAGAAGAAAAATGGGCGTTTTTCCAGCGTGTCCGTGATGAAATCGCTGAACGTATTCAACGTTTTGTTGAAACTGGTAAATAATTAATCAAGAAGCAGTCTATTTGTGTAGACTGCTTTATTTCTTCCCAAAATCTGTTTTATAGTAACTAGGAATATTACGTTATCAGTCTAACCAGATTTGTAGATTCATATACATACAAATTTAAAGATGCAGATTGTAATCGATTCTACTTATATAAAAACCTACCTTTCCCCTAATTTCTATCATTTGATAAGTAATTGCTAAAGTATTTTATATATACTCTTACTGACGACAAATACATCGTTTGTCGTCACTAAATGTAAATTGTAAAAATAGTTCATTGATATAAAAAACGTCACTTATTGTTACTTATTTAATTTAACTTATATAAAAGTAAAAGTATAAACTTACTTTTTATAAATATAAGATATTCTTTTAGCTAGTTTGTAGAAAACTTTTGCCTTTACAACTAGATGCGTTTATTGTATGATTACACCTCAAGAACAAATGTTCGATAATAAGGGTTTAGAGCGGAATAAAGGGATAACAGCACAAACCAAGACAGTTAAACACAAAATGTCTTCGCATGAAGCAAAAACATTTGAGCCAATTCTTATTATTTATCGAAATACATTGTCGTTTATTGTAAATGTAATAACAATCGGAGGTTTCAAATTATGAATGATAAAAAAGCAGCACTAGATATGGCTCTAAAACAAATTGAAAAACAATTCGGTACAGGATCAATTATTAAAATGGGAGAAGGCACACATACAAAAGTTGAGGCATCTAGCTCAGGCTCATTAGCTTTAGATATAGCTCTTGGAATTAATGGTTATCCCAAAGGAAGAATTATGGAAGTTTACGGACCCGAAAGTTCAGGTAAAACAACCGTTTCCTTACACGCAATTGCAGAAGTACAAAAAAATGGAGGTCGAGCTGCCTTTATTGATGCTGAACACGCGCTTGATCCAGTTTATGCAAGAAAACTAGGTGTAGATATTGATGAGTTACTGTTATCTCAACCAGATACTGGTGAACAGGCGCTTGAAATTGCTGAAGCATTAGTTAGAAGTGGTGCTGTAGATATTATTGTTGTTGACTCAGTAGCAGCATTAGTTCCACAAAAAGAAATTGAAGGAGAAATGGGAGATTCTCACGTAGGTCTACAAGCTCGTTTAATGTCTCAAGCTCTTCGTAAACTATCTGGAGCAATCAATAAGTCTAAAACCATCGCTATCTTCATCAACCAAATCAGGGAGAAAGTAGGCGTTATGTTTGGAAATCCGGAAACAACGCCAGGTGGAAGAGCACTAAAATTCTATTCTTCCGTTCGTCTTGAGGTTCGCCGCGCTGAACAACTTAAACTAGGAAATGACATAGTTGGTAATAAAACAAGAATTAAAGTAGTCAAAAATAAAATGGCACCTCCTTTCCGCATTGCTGAAGTAGATATTATGTATGGAGAAGGTATCTCAAAAGAAGGGGAAATCTTAGATATCGGTTCAGAAGTAGATATTGTTAAAAAGTCTGGATCTTGGTTTGCTTACAATGAAGAACGTTTAGGACAAGGACGAGAAAATGCTAAGATTTTCTTAAAAGAAAACCCTGAAATTAGAGAAGAAATTAGAAAAAGAATTATTGATTTCAAATATAGTAATAATACTAACAACGATAATGATAGCGAAAAAGAAAACCAATAAAAGCATAAAACACCTTTCCCACGGCTTGAACTGCACCCCAATTATTAGATAAAAAAACTCTAATGATTGGAGTGTTTTTATGTCAAGGCTATTGATTTGCACCTAAATAAGCGCAACTCATATAGAGAAACAGCGTAAATCTTCTTGCAATCCATTGGTATATTTACAACGAACGCCTCTTTCTCTTTATTTCCTATGATAAATATAAAAAATCATTAATAGACCGATTATAAACAAGTTAATTATTTATAATCAATGAAATAAAAAGTATAACCAGCAGATAGTGCAGTGAATAATTTTCCAGCCTCAAATAGAATCCCAGCAAGCAACTCAATAAAGAATATCTTCTGAAAAGAAATTCTTATTAAAAAAGCCTAGGGGATAGGATAGTAGGACTTTCTATTTCTTGCCCCTTCCATATCCATCGATTTGCTGTATCTCTACTTTTATTTAGATACACATTATGATTAAGTTGATTATATTTATTTGAGTAATGAAGATTGGCCAGAAGCAAATTAGATTTTACTGAAACCATAACATTATTGTTGATAGTGTTATGATTTGCATGATATTGCATCAGTAATTGACCACCATCCATGTTCATCGTATCATTTCCATATAAAATATTATGTTCAATAAGAGTATTTATCGTTCCTCCACGTTTTTTATCATAGCCTCCAATTGAAATTCCTGTAAACCGATTCTTATAAATCATATTCCGTATAACTTGAACATTGCTAGTTTGTTTACCATAGTGTTCACTTGCAATTTCTATTCCTATATCGTTATGACTTGAAACGTTATGCTCGATAATAACATCTTTTCCTCCGTCTACGTAGATTCCGCCAGCGGAGTATTCATGTTTGTAAGCAGGGTTTGAATAACTGCTGACGTTGTAAATATGGTTTTCACTAATAAGTCCTTCACGGGCTTGGTCATATTTCTCAATAGGAGCTACTTTTTCAAAGCCAATTACGTCAATCCCAATATTATCAACGTTTCGAATTGTATTGGCATTGACCATAAAATCTTTAACATTCCCATTTAGAGTCAGCGCTTCACTAAAACCTAAGGTCAGGTTTTCAAGTAGGTTTCGCGATATTTCAATGTTTTGTAATGAACGCGGCGCTTTGGATCCATAAAAGGCTATTCCATGAGCGTTTCCATTTTTATGTGCAGTCTTAATATCGAAAATATGATTATTAATAATTCGAAGGTTCTTTCCACTTCCCTCTACTAAAATACCACATGGTGTATTTTGTTTCTTAGAAGTAGAAAAATGACCTATATTCAAACCTTGAATTGTTATGTAGCTCTTATTTTTTATGCTAACTAGCCCTCCATCTGTAGAACGGCTTTTTATTTTTTCTCCACTAATAAGGGGCTTTTCACTTTTATAGTTCCTGAAGATAATAGGCTCTTGTTTAGTACCTGAACGGCTAATAATTAATTGTTCATAATAGATACCGCCTCTGATGTAAACGGTAGTTCCGGGCTGAGCTATTTCACTTGCTTTTCTTAATGTTCTAAAAGGTTTGCTTTTAGTACCTAGGTTTTTGTCATCCCCTGTAGGAGAAACATAAATTTCATGATGTATTATAGGAGCTGCTGAAGGTTGATTAGCTGCCTCAACCCTTTGGTTTATACAACACAGTAAAATAAGAAGAATACCAACTGCTTTTTTCATAAGATACTCCTTAAAGTTAATGAATTTCACTTGCAAGATTTTTAAATTGTACTATAGTTCTTTTAATAAGGATGTAAATAATCGCACTATGTCTTATTATTTTTTAATACTACAGCAATTTTTACATTTAAAACGGAAAGTGCTAAAGTAATGCTAGAATGTGGAGGTTTGAGAAATGAATAAGGAACTTAAGTTACGTCCTTTGGAAAGAGAAGATTTAAAATTTGTCCATGAACTCAATAATGATGCAAACATTATGTCTTATTGGTTTGAAGAGCCTTATGAAGCTTTTGTAGAGCTACAGGACTTATATGATAAACATATTCACGATCAAGGTGAGCGTCGTTTCATACTTGAAAAGGACGGGGATATGCTTGGATTAGTGGAATTAGTCGAAATTGATTATATTCATCGTAGAGCAGAGTTTCAAATTATCATTGACCCTACGTATCAAGGTCATGGTTACGCCATGGTTGCCACAAACCTAGCAATGAATTATGCCTTTTCGGTATTGAATATGCATAAACTTTACTTAATTGTAGACAAGGAAAATGAAAAAGCAATTCATATCTATAAGAAGGTTGGTTTTTCTATTGAAGGCGAGTTAAAAGATGAATTTTTTGTTGATGGAAGCTATCATAACGCTATAAGAATGTGTATGTTTCAAAAAGAATATTTACAAACCAAAAATAAAAACTAAGGTTGAACTAGTATAAGAGTCCTGGTCACTAAAAAAAGAAGAAAGAATGAAATTGGGCTTCTGCTATAGGGGTGAAAAATCCTGGAGGAGAAATGTGCAAACCATTTAAATATGATAACATTGTAAATTATAGAAATCATAAGGATGGTATTATGAGTACATTTAGTCCAACAGGATTGCTATTATTCTTAATAATTATTGGTTTAATAGGATTCCTAGCTTTTAAAGTTGTTAAAAGGTTAAAAAAGAAATAAGTAACAAGAAGGACCTGCTATCAAAACAGCAGGTTCTTTTTAATAAGAAGATACATAATACCAGTTTTTATGTACTTTTTTTATTTGTTTAAAATCTCCGTTAAAATCGCTTTTTGAAGGTTTATTATGTTTGGGTTATATACAAATCCCGAATAATTGTCTAGCATCCCACGGTATGTAAAGAAAAGAATTGATTTAGCCTTTCCTTTTGTTTCTACTACGATGTCGCCGCCACCTTTAGACAATTGAGTATACTCTTCAGGCAATTGAATAAGTGATGGACTATCAGGTACATTAGGTTTAATAACACCATTTTCTATTTTAGTTGCAACCTCTTCTCTCTTATCTTGATGGATTTTAAAGTTGAGATCTAAGTTGACTTGATTGAATGGAAAGAAAAACCATAATGAGATAGTAATGAGCTGAATAACAAACGGCTGCCACTTTCTATTTTTAAAAAGATGAATCAATGTCCATATAGTCATTATGATAAAAAAAGCATATACAAATAACCAAATAGGTAACATTAAAAATTCTGTTATAATATCAACCAGATCCCACTGGAACAATGACACTACAATAACTAACAAACTACTAACTAACGATAAAAGCAACAATCGACTATGTTTCACACATTTTCCTCTTCCTAAAATAATTCTTTTTTAACCATAATTATATATTAAAATCCTTGTAAAAACGTATGTATAATTCATACATAATTTGTTAATATAATCACTCTTCCAGAAAATATCATAAAAAAGAACCCTTGATGAAGGACGGTTCTGCCAAGGGCCCTTTTTCCGGAGTATGCAGCTTTTTATACATTGTTGACTGATCAACGTTTTCTCAGTAGGTGGATGAGAAACTAATGTATAAGAAGTGCACCTTTTATACATATGTTAATTTTAAAAAATATAGTATTTCCAGATGAAATTGCCTCTTTTTTAGTAAACTTTCATAAGATATTCTGATAACACTCAAAATTGAGATGATGATCTATTAACGGATTAATCCGTTAATAGATCAGAAAGCAACCTTACTTCAATACCTGTGAATGAGATTGCTTTCTTTTTTCATGGATTTACTTTTTATTTGCTGTTAGTACATTTTGGAACAAAATACAATTAGAATGCCTTCCGACCTTGGGCATTTGCAACCCATTTTTTCTGTTTTTAGGCTGGATATGATATACAAATTTCTATTCCGCATACTTATAAACATCCGGTCTCAGGCTTTCAAATATTGGAATGTATTTTTGTTGTTCTGTAACTTTTTGTATATGGATTTCAGATGTTATAATCTCTTCTTGATCTGCCCCCTCTTCTACAATGTTTCCATTTGGATCAATGACCATTGAATGCCCCGCGTATGTGTTGCCGACATGATTTTTATTATTTACATTTCCTACACTGTTACATGCAATGACATAGACACAATTTTCTATAGCTCTTGCCCTTAGTAGTGTTCTCCAATGGTTTATATTTTTGGCAGTCCATTGTGCAACGTAGAATATGACTTTTGCACCTTGAGACGTTGGGTAGCGTGTGATTTCTGGAAAACGTAAATCGTAGCATATAATTTGACTGGCTTTGATATCGTTAAGCTCAAAGACATCTGGGACTTCATCTCCACCTGTTAAATAATGATGTTCATCCAACATCGGCACGAGATGTATCTTATCTTTTTGATAGAGCAGCTTACCCGTTTTTGATACAGCAAAGGCTGTATTATAAATATTTTCATTTTTTTTATTTGAAACTGAACCTGCAATGATATTCACTTGATGTTTGATTGCTAAACGTTGAATAAAAGGAAAAGCTCTCTTTAAATCAATATCTGCTTTTTCTGCTACATTTTTTAAATCATAACCTGTATTCCACATTTCAGGTATCACTACAATCTCAGTATCTATATCCAGCTTTTCTTCAAATAAGGACTCAATGCGGTTTTCGTTTTGCTTAACTTCTCCTTCTATAATCTCCATTTGAAATAATTGTATTTTCATTTTTCTCCCTCTTATTCATATATAAATTTATAAATAGGATATAAATCACAGTTGTATTTGACATCTTCGCCATGTGATGAAGAAATAATAGACGGTTTAATTTCATCTATAATTCGCCCACTATTAACATTTTCGCCCATATCAACTGTGAATTTTCGAATCGGTGGATGTAAGGATTCAGCATTAGAAAAGAATAAGTCTCCCGTTAGCAGCACATTGTCATCTTTATGGTGGTATATCACATGCCCTGGTGTATGACCGGGTGTTAAATATACATCTAAAGGTAAAGTTTTAATGATGTTATCACTTAAACTTTCAACTTGATGTTCCACGCCTGTTGTTTCCTTTTCTGCCTTGTTTGGATATGGCTTTTCACCATTGATAAACGGCGTTTCAATTTCGTGCGCATAAATAGGAACATTTAAATTATCTTTTAAATACTTGGCACCATTAATGTGATCCAAATGGCCATGTGTCAGTAAGATACGTTTGGGGATACCTAAAGATTTTGCTATGCTTAACTGAATATGTGCATAGTCTTCCATCCCAGTATCAATGATATAAACATTCTCACCATCTAGCACGTACCATGTATTGATTTTGACTGGAATTCCCACAATGGTTTTGTAAGTAAGTTTGTAAATATGTCTAGAGATTTGGACAAATTCCAATTGATGCACCTTCTTTTGTTTTATTTGACAATATAAGTTTAGTAAGAAAAAATAAACGTAACAAGAAGGCACAATTTTGTTACTAGCCATTGAGGTGAGAAAATGTCAGACTTTAAAAGTGATCAATACGGTCCTTGTACGTTAACTGTAAAACATGCTTGTCCAATTGAGTTAACGATGCATATTATGGGTGGTAAATGGAAAGGTATTATTTTATCTTTGTTATCAAAATCACCCATGTATTATAATGCAATGCGCCGTGAAATACCGGGTATTACCCAGCGCATCCTTACACTGCAGCTTAGGGATATGGAAAAAAACGGATTGATTGAAAGGGAAGAAACAAACGATAACCCTAAAAGGGTTTTATATTATTTAACAGATCTTGGAGAAAGTTTTATTCCAATACTAAAATCTTTAGAGAAGTGGGGCAATGCTTATATAAGTCAGCAGGAAGAAGAATTAAAAAAATCTTAACGCTTTAAATAAACTCCTTAACTATATTTTACTTCTTTTTAATGATGCCTTGTTTTTTATAATGTAAGGACTTAATTAAGTGGTGTCCATGAAACTATACTAACTCCACCTCTTCTTTAATTAAAACGAAAACTTATTAAATGAGAAGAGCCTTTACCATGACGGTAAAGGCTCTTCATACGCTCTTCCCTAATGGGAATCTCTTGTTATCTTTATCTCTATTTTTAATTAAGGTCTATGAAAATCGACTGTTTTTTCGTCATCTCCTGTTCGTTCAAACCATCCTCTGAAAGCCCAGTTATCATAACCTCCATCGCCTTCATTAATAAATGTTCCTTCTTCAAATACCCAGACACCATACGTAATACCATCATAATCTACGGTATCAAAATATTGAACACCTTGTAATTGATCTGAATTATACCCTTGGCTCAAATTCATAACCATTACATTATATTGTTGACCTGATTCAAAGAATGCTTTTTCCATTGCTCCCTTAACGAACCCACTTCGATTGTCGGCTGTTTTAGCCGCATCTGCAATCGCTTGTCCTATGGCTACGGGATCAACTGTTACGTCTCCTCCAACTTCTGCAGCTTCTGCGGAGCCTGCAGAACCTCCTAAATTCGGTAGAGCTAATGGCGTCGCTAACACAGCTAAACCTACAGCAGAAGCTACAACAGCTTGTTTCGCTTTTCTCATTTGATCTCCTCCTATTTTTAGGTGATTCTTAGAACATTTACCCTTTATTACCAAATTAAAACAAAAAAGATACTATAATTAAGAATAGGAGATGGATAATTTTATTCTTTTAAAGCTTTTGTTCAACTAAACCTAAGCTTATAAGTTTCTTTCTAAAAGCTCCCCTACTTTTTCTGCCATTTCTCTTGGTGAATATGGCATCTCATTTTTGAGCCACCACTCCACTACGCCGACGTACGCATTAGCAACAAATTCAACCACTATCTCTTCATTTTGACCTAAGTTTTTTCCTTTTGTTATATCAACATCTTTTTTAAACTCTTCGATATTATGTTGAACAAACCGACTGCGGAAATACCGAGCGCCTTCACTTGCTAACATCGTTGAAAAAAACAAATAGTTGCTTTCAAGATATTCCATGCAGTGTACAGTTGATTCAATCCAATCCATTTCAGCTTCTGATTCACAAAAATCACTCATGTTTGTAATATGCTCTTCCATAACCTTATCTAACAGATCAAATTTATCTAAATAATGAAGATAAACAGTTGCCCGATTGATATTTGCTCGATCAGCAATGTCTTGAATTGTAATACTATCGAAATTTTTTTCTGACATTAACTCAAGGAACGCTTTTTTAATCGCTTCTTGGGTTCTAGCTATTCTTCTATCTACTTTCACCATATTGTGAATCCCCTTTCTTTCTCAAGATAGTCGACAATTTTTATTCATTTGTTGTCTAAGCAACAAATCCAATGAAATCAACGATTTTCATCCCTTGTTTTGCGTATATTTGTATTATAAATTATAGACAGATGTTGTTAAAGCATCAATTGTATTTTTTGTTTAGTGACTAGAAAAGTTGCATAAAAGACGAAAAATGTTTTCTTCGGCTCAACCAGCAAATTATTTTAAAGGGTTTTTGGATTCATTAGTACGCATATGGGGCTACAGCTGAAAGAGCACTACTAGTCACCTTTTATCAACTGAATATACTACTTATTTTGGGATGAGACCCTTTATTCGTACTTTCTAAGCTCTAAGCTCCAAGCAGATTGTAGACCTGGTATACACAAATTATATACCATAACCCGTATAGATAAATATGATAGTAGCTGAATAAACAATCTCATAGACAGATGGTATGAACAAAGGTGTTCATTCTAGATGAAACAAAAAAATAAAGGAAGAGGGTTGTAAACTATGGCATCGACAGGGAACTATATTTTTGAACTAAGCGAGAATGTAATCAGAAAGTCTGTTTCATACACGAACAGATTTGGAATTAACATTGCAGCAGATCTTTACTTACCAAAAGACTTTGATGATTCAAAAAAGCATGCAGCCGTTATTATCGGTTCGCCTTATGGTGGCGTTAAAGAACAAGGTGCTGGTATTTATGCTCAAAACATGGCAGAGCGTGGATTTGTCGCTCTAACATTTGATCCATCGTATAACGGATATAGTGGCGGAGAGCCTAGACACCTTTCTTCACCGGAGTTGTTCGTAGAAGATTTTAGTGCAGCTGTTGATTATGTAGGTACACGTCCATTCGTAGATAGAAATCAAATTGGTGCTATCGGTATGTGTGGAAGCGGCGGTTTTGCAATTAGTGCAGCGCAGGTTGACAGACGAATCAAGGCTGTAGCTACGGTTAGCATGTACGATATCTCTCGTGCGCAATCTCAAGGTTTCAACGATACATTAACTGAAAAAGAGCGTAACGAGATGCTTGATGCAATTGCTGAACAACGTTATGCGGAGTTTGAAGGCGGCCAACCAGTGCTGACCCCAAGAGGAGCACCAATTGGATTTGACGACAATACAGATCCTATCGGTCGTGAGTTTGGTGATTTTTATTCTACACCTCGCGGATATCATCCAAATTCAATTACGCAATTTACTATGACAAGCAGCATGTCATTTATGAACTTCCCTCTTATGACGTATATTAAATCGATTTCGCCAAGACCGATTTTATTCATTATAGGAGAGCAGGCTCACTCACGTTATTTTAGTGAAGATGCGTATGAAATGGCAGCAGAACCTAAAGAACTATACGTTGTTCCAAATGCAGGACACGTTGACTTATACGATAAAACGAACCTTATTCCATTCGATAAGCTGGAGACATTCTTTACCGAGAATTTGAAGTAGTGGTTACTTCAAAGAGGAAGATTTACTAAAACGACATTAATAATGTTTGAAAGGATGAAAAAACGAAATGACAATTGAAAACAAAGTAGTTGTAATTACAGGCGCAAGTTCAGGTATTGGTGAAGCTACAGCTAAGCTGTTAGCTGAGAAAGGTGCAAAAGTTGTACTTGGTGCGAGACGTGAAGAGCGTTTAGTAACATTAGCTGAAGAAATCAAATCGAATGGCGGTCAAGTTGCGTATCGCGTCACAGATGTTGTTGATCCAGAGGATAGCAAGCATCTTGTTCAACTAGCTAAAGACACTTTCGGTGGTGTCGATGTAATCTTCTTGAATGCTGGATTAATGCCTAATTCACCACTTTCAGAATTAAAAACGGATGAATGGAACAGTATGGTCGACGTTAATATTAAAGGTGTATTGAATGGTATTGCAGCAGTGTTACCAACATTTACATCGCAAAAATCTGGACATATTATTACTACTTCATCAGTAGCAGGTCTTAAAGCTTATCCAGGCGGAGCAGTTTATGGTGCAACAAAGTGGGCTGTTCGTGATTTGATGGAAGTTTTGCGTATGGAATCTGCCCAAGAAGGTACGAATATCCGCACCGCAACGATTTATCCAGCCGCAATCAACACGGAATTGTTGGATACCATTACGGATAAAAATAGCTCTGAAGGTATGACTGCGTTGTACGAACAATATGGTATTTCACCAGATCGTGTTGCCAATGTTGTTGTATTTGCGATTGATCAGCCGGAAGATACGAACGTAAATGAGTTCACAATTGGACCGACAAGCCAACCTTGGTAATAATTAAAAGGCACGATAAAAAAGTCCAATTTCTCAACCTTAAGGCTGAGAAATTGGACTCTTTCTTTTTACAACTTCTTAATGCTTATAAATTCTTATTTCCGCTATCTAGAGGTTAACGCTGAATAGATTCACGCTTTGATCAGATGTCATGTTTGAAAAAGAATATGTATCAACACTGATACTATATTACACATAGATAATGAGAGGAGTTTTCTTTTGATTAAACGAAATAAATTGCTTATCTTAATATTGACCGTAGGAGTTTTTGGAATCATTAATACCGAGATGGGAGTAATCGGAATACTACCTGCCATTGCTGAACACTTTGATATCAGTGTTTCCAAGGCTGGCTGGCTAGTGAGTGCCTTTGCACTTACTGTTGCACTGTGCGGGCCAACGATGCCGCTATTATTTTCAAAAATAAATCGAAAGACGGTTATGCTACTTGTACTCGGTATTTTTCTCGTAGGTAACATTGTTTCTTTATTTGCAACAAACTTTACCGTTGCACTAATTGCTCGTGTCATCCCAGCCATCTTTCACCCTATTTATTTTTCTGCAGCGTTTACGATAGCTGCTAACACGGTTAAGAAGGAAGAATCTCCAAAAGCTGTTGCTAAGGTACTTATGGGCGTCTCTGCTGGTATGGTACTGGGTGTGCCAATCGCAAGTTTTTTAGCAAGTAGCGTTTCGCTTCAAACAGCTATGTTGTTTTTCGCTATTGTGAATGCTTTAACATTCATGGCTACACTACTACATTTCCCTTCCATGCCTGTTAAAGAAAGTCTTTCTTACGGTGCACAAGTGAGTGTATTACGCAAAAAAATCACGTGGCTTTCTATAGGAACTGTTGTTTTAATCAATTCAGCCATATTTGGCGTATATAGTTACCTTGCCGAGTATCTAAAAACGGTTACGGAGCTGTCTCCTACTATTATTAGTTTAATATTAGTGGTATTTGGCTTATCAAACATTATAGGAAATATTGTGGCAGGAAAATTACTGACAAAAGATGTGATCAAGCCTGTTGTTTCTTACCCATTCTTATTAGGAATCGTTTATATTATTCTTTTCTTAACAGGACAATTCACTGTACCCATGGTTATCATTACATTAGTTTGGGGAATATTCGCTGGTATCGGGAATAACATTAATCAGTATTGGATTACATCTGCAGCTCCAGAAGCTCCGGATTTTGCTAATGGATTATTTGTAACATCCGCTAATATAGGAACCACAGTTGGTACAGCTGTAGGTGGAGTGTTTATTTCACAATTAGGTACCCAATACGTTATATTAGTGGGAATTCTATCGTTAATCCTAAGCTTAATAACTATCTTTCTAAGAGTCTACAGATTCGCACCTGTACAAAAACTCTCTAAATGAGCTATCTAAAAACCAAGCCCTTTCTGGAGAAAGGGCTTGGTTTTTAAGTAATAATTAATTTAGTTTTACATACAGCTTTTCTCTTTATAAATCCTTTTTGATCTTTACTCACGTGTGTTACCAATCGATTTGTTTCTTATCTCTGAAAAACTTTCCGTTGGGTCCTTCAGAGCCAATTGTTGCTAGCCATAAAATAGATTTAGCCGTTTCTTCAGGCGTTCTTGGAGCAGAGGGGCCTCCCATATCCGTGCTGACCCACCCCGGATCAGCAGCATTTATTTTAATATCTCCTTTTACTTCTGCAGCTATCAATTGGGTCAATCCATTTAAGGAAAACTTAGATAATTTATAAGCGCCCACTCCTTGACTGGACAACGCTCTCATTTCTCCATATTCTGAAGATATATTGATGATTCTTCCATACCCTCTCTTTTCCATGAGCGGGATAAAAGAGCGCATAACATAGAGTGGACCAAAAAAATTGGTTTTCATTGTTTTCTCTATGACAGAGGGATCCATATCTAACAAGTGTTTATTTTCATCCAGATACACGCCAGCATTATTAATTAATACGTCTATTCTTCCGTATTGCTCATACACTTTAGTAGCTGCTTGCTCGATACTTTTTGGGTCATCTACATCCATTAAGACGAATGAAACATCCACATTTAATTCTCTAAGTTCTCCCGTAACTTTATTGCCCGTTTCTGAACTTCGGCTAGTCAAAATAACTTTAAATCCACTCGAAGCTAATTGTTTGACCAACTCATATCCAATTCCTCGATTGCCTCCTGTAACAAGCGCAACTTGTTTTTCATCCGACATTTATACCCCTCCACATTTTATAGAATTCTACAAATGCTAGCACACAATTAAACATGCTTAAAGACAATTAGTTTCTTTACTTTTTTGCAAAATCATTTAGTTGGAAATAAGATATTGAGTTTGAAAGCAGAAAAGCGAGTAATCATGTGATCAGTTTCTTAAAACGGCATATATACGTTATGCTTATAACATATTAAACCATTCATCATCGACAGGTTCTAGCCATTCTGTTTCTCCTGGTGTCATTGCTAAGTGCACAAACCAGCTATCCTTTGTGGCGCCATGCCAATGTTTCACATTTGGTGGGATGTTCACGACATCACCTTTTTTAATTAATTGTGCTGCTTTACCTTCTTCCTGATACCAGCCTTCCCCACCTGTTACTAATAATACTTGTCCGACTTTGTGAGAGTGCCAGTTATTACGAGCTCCTGGAGCAAAAGTTACATTTCCAATAGATGTGTTAAGCGGCTTTTCGTCTGTAAATACCATTCTTAAATAGGCGTCTCCAATAAAGTTGGCTTTCACTTTTTGTCCTAATGGAAAGATTGTGCTATTACTTAATTCTTCATGCTTCATCTTTATTCTCTCCTCTTTTAATCGTTATAAATTTGTTTAGCAATATTAAAAGCAGACCATGCTTTGGGCCATCCTGCATAAAATGAAAGATGAGTAATCACTTCTACAATTTCATCTTTGGTTACTCCGTTTTTCTTTGCTTTTTGAAGATGCGGCGTTAATTGCTCAAAGTTTCCACCCGCAATTAGGGCAGAAACTGTAATCATACTTCGATCACGTGGAGATAACTCTTTCTCTCGCGCCCATACTTCTCCGAATAACACATCATCATTAAGCTGACCAAACTTTGGAGCAAAATCCCCTAATAGTTCTCGTCCTGCGGTTTGTTTTTCCGGCATGTTTCTCCCATCCTTTCTTTATATTTTGGTCGTTACAACAGGTAGTATAAGACTTAAACTTAGGTTTAAGTCAACAGAAAAATGTCGATGTTTTGATGAGAAACTCACCATTGACTTGAAGTCGACTTTAA
This sequence comes from Priestia megaterium, assembly GCF_023824195.1. Classification (NCBI taxonomy): domain Bacteria; kingdom Bacillati; phylum Bacillota; class Bacilli; order Caryophanales; family Bacillaceae; genus Priestia; species Priestia megaterium. Next base: position 1,708,495 of record NZ_CP085442.1, on the reverse strand, counting down.
ATGATAAATTTAATAGATATAAGGAGACAATACTAAAGAAAAAGCCTGTCTAAACAAACTTTAAAGAAAATACAATTATATATAACTGACTTTAAGCATTCGGTATGAGTACAAATAAATGATAGAAAAGGTGGATACAATGGCTTATTCAATTGGAGAATTTGCAAAAATTCTTGGTGTAACAGCAAGTTCGCTAAGATATTATGAAAGACAAGGGTTACTTACACCTAAACGAGATGAGAATAATTTACGAAGATATACGGATGATGATATTGAATGGGTGAAATTTCTTCTCCATTTAAAAGATTCAGGTATGTTAATAACAGAGTTGAAACAATATACTAAATGGCATGCAATAGGTGATAAAACAATCCAAGAGAGACTAGATCTGCTTGAAAATCGCAAACACCTTGTACAGCAAGAGATACAAACTTTACAACAGAGCCTAGATATTTTAAATCGTAAAATTGAATTTTATAACGATCGGTTAAGAGGCGAATTATATGATTTTGTTCTTTATCCAAATGAAGAATCAAACTCCTAACATAAGACAATAGAAAGTTTTTTCTATTGTCTTATGTTTATGTGGAAATCTCTTTTCTAAAATGTATTCCTCTAATCTATTCCGCTGGTATAGGAATGAACAAAGTTGTGTATCTCAAATTTCATGCTATATTATTCATCAGCTGCAAATACTAATTCATTAAGCTTATACAAGAAACCGCTCTGTCATTATATCGATTGCTTGTCCCCTTTTGATCCTCTTTTAGAAAAAGTTGAGGTAGCTTATTCAACATGATAACCAACTATTATTTAATAGATTTAGTTGCCAAATAGCAAGGCATATATTCAGTGATTTTCCCCTTGTGGTGATGATCTTCATAAAGATCTTGTAAGGTGAATCCAGCTTTTAGCTGTCCCCCAATTTGAGTTTCTAAAGAATGACTAAACTGTACACCGCCATTCTTTATAAGTTCTTCATCATTTTCTACCATACTTTCAGTTCCGTCATAAGGTAATTTATGAACCACTTGTAATGCTTTCTCATCTTCTCCAAATAAATAAAGAGCAGGGTTTGCAAAGCCAGATAGCAGAACGCCACCTTTTTTAAGAACTCTAAAGCATTCTTGCCAAACGTGTTCAACATCTTGAATATAGCAGTTTGATACAGGATTAAAAATCATATCGAATGTCTCATCTTCAAATGGAAATGTCTTACTCATATCTCCTTTAACTAAATCAATACTATAGCCTTCTCTAGTGGACACCATTTTTTCTAATTCTAATTGTTTATCAGAGTAGTCAAACACTGTAACTTCTGCATTCTGTGCTGCAAATACTGGGCATTGCTGTCCTCCTCCGCTAGCAAGTCCTAATATTTTTGCTTCTTTAAATGGAATAAACCAGTTATATGGAACAGGTTTACAAGGCGTTAAGTAGATATCAAAATTACCTTCAGTTGCCTTTACAAAATCTTAATGATTAATAGCCAATGACCATTCTCCCCCGGCTGAAGCCCATTCATCCCACATTTCGGAGTTAATTTTTGTATAACTAGCTTTTTGTGACATAGTTACTCCCCCTCTACCTTCTTTAGTATTTTGCTTAATTTTACCATGTTACTAGAAGAAGAATTTATATGTACTAATAATTTGTTTTGTTGATTCTGCATTAGATAATTAATTCGGACCAGGGAAGTATTTATAGAGATCTTTAGAAACACAAACACCCTTTTAAAAAATTAAAAGGGTGTTTGTATCTTAATATATATAAACAAGGTACGAGTTTTATTTTCAATGGCTTGTGTCGAAGCTTTCAGCCATCATTAGGTCATTTTTGTAGGCAGCCATTGCGAGTTCATATCTCACCTTTTGGCTCGCTTCCACAAAATCAGCTTCCTTCACAAGCCCCGATAACGAATATTGGTGACCTTTAAAACCTACGTTCAATTCAGTAATTTGATTGAATCGAAAACTTTCTATAGGAATTCCATTCACATCTTTCAACAAATATTGACCATACTTCTCGTTACATGTTTGGGCTACTTGCTCCAATACTTTGAACGCATCGTCCGGGTTTTGCCTATAGTTGAGAATAAGACTTTCATTTACCCGGCGTCTTCCTCGGGTTCCGTTCTGAAGTTCCGTAATGTTGCTATATGAAACTGTATAGAGGTAGCCATCATACTGGCGAATCTTCAAGTAGCGCATAGTAATTTCTTCTATTTTCCCTTGGCGATTCCCGTTGAGAATAACATAATCTCCGTGATGGATCTGGCGTTCAAACAAGTAAGTCAGTCCCATTATGTAATCACGGATGATATGCTGAAGGATTATCGCCAGGGCACTGGCCAACACTACAGAACTAGTGAGAATCTTTCCGAAGTCAAAGAAATGGCTAAGCACATAAATAAAGAAAAAAGCCAGCCCTACTACCCTTGTCACCTGATTAGAAAAATGCATCAGCGTCTCTTCTCGTTTTTCATCTAAAAAGCTCGTTTTGTCAAAGAAGAGCTTAATAAATTTGCGGATAAAATAAACAATAAGTATAATCAGCAGCGCTACCGTTAAAACCTTTACGGGAAACTGCTGGAAGAATTCAGTAAAAACCAACCTACCCACTCCTTATTTCTAACACTATACCAAAAGAATGTACATAAAAACAAAAATCTTCTGTTCTTCACAAACCTTAATGATAATAGCACGGTTTCATCAAAAAAAGAAGCGTAATCTATGCTTCTTGAAGTTGGGTATATTGATGATAATCTCTCAATTAATTGAAATTAAAGGGGTAAGGTGAACTGTAATAGACTAATTTTCTTCGTTTTTTTGTAGACTATTCTTATATATCTTTTGACTTTTGCAGGCTTTCTAATAAAGACATTCCTATATGTTCATCATTATTTCTACCTAGTCTATAATTAGCTAAAACGACGGACGCAACTTTCTTTTCTTTATCAATCCCTAAAAATGAGCTGAAGCATCCTGTTCCACCGCCGTGCAACACTACATTATTGTTTTTCTTTAAAAGCAACCATCCAAGACCCATATCAAACTTCTTTGTTCCATCACCGTGTTTTTTATGACAAAAAGAAAGATATGGTTTATCTTCATACATATTTATTTTTGCGTATTTAAGTAAATCGTCAGCGGTTGAGGATACCGCCCCGGCAGGTGATATAAAATTTTCCTTGTCCCACTGCCAGTTGCCACAATTATTATTTTTGCGGTCATAACCCTGTAGATTATTATTTGAGCTGCCTAAACAAGTATCCTTTAGTCCAAGCTCATTATGAAAAAAGTCATTCATAGTATCCCAATATCCCCTGCCCGATACCATTCCCAACACGTACCCAATAAGTGAGATGCCGAAATTGGAATATTTCCATGAATAATCTACTTCTTTCAATTTATTACTTTCGATTAGCATCTTCATTTTGTTAAAATCCATATGCAGCGGATTATTTTTGTTCAAATCACTTCCGCCAAAAATCAAACCTAAAATTATTTTAAAATATTCCTGTGTATTTAAAGGTAAGCTTCCTGAATATCCAGAAGAGTGAGTAGCAAGGCGAAGCAATGTGGGATAATACGTGTCTTCTTTAATTTCTTTTATGTATTTTTGTATAGAGTCATTTATTGACAGCTTGTTTTCAGATACATACTTTGAGAGCAGCGATACAGTGAAAGTTTTCGTAATAGAACCAATTTCATAATGATGTTTTTTTGATGAATCTATTTCACCGCCTTCGTTATAAGTTTTTGTAACAGGATCATTGTCCTTTAAGTAGCCAACGGTTAATTTTAAGTGTTTTTTTCCTTTACAGGTTTTATTAATTAACCGTAATGTTTCATCGCTGATTTCAAACATAATGATTGCTCTCCCTTATCCTTTATTTTTAAAATTTCAAAAGGATTACGATATGCTTTAAGTTAGATTAGCCTATCGAGTTGTTTTATATATTCTTTCTCATATTATCAATTGCTTGAACTCTTCGACTTTCAAGCTCCCTTATTACTCTCAACTGTAATTCATTGTGATCATCATCCATTTTGATGTTGCCTTCTTCTTCAAATCCATCATGTTCTTCCCCATCAAAGCTATAAAGTTTCTTTAAAAGCTTCCACATTATTTCCAACTCTTCAGTTGAGAACTTTTTAAAAAGTTCTTCCAAAAAGAAAATTCCTTTTTCTGAGACAACAAGCAGTGCCTCTTTTCCCGCTTTTGTAATTTTTACGTTAACTGCACGCTTGTCTTTACTGCTAGGAACTACGTCAACATAACCCTTCTTTTCCATAATGGTAATTAACTGTTTGACGCTTTGTTTTGTGGTTCCTAATTTTCTAGCGATATTATTCAATGTTGTTTCATCTTCAGGTAAATGAGCAATTGCCACCATCGCCATATGCTGTCTTGATGTTAAAAGTTCAAGAGATTTATCACCCTTTACTTGGATTTTATTTGCCAGAGAAAATAAAGTAGCGTAAGTTTGCTGCATTAAGAAAAGCTCTTTATAAATATCCATATTCAGCCTCCATTTTAGACAATATAATGTCTAAAATAAGAGTATTACACTTTGAGAATTTAGTCAATATATTGTCTATTTTATTTTAGGAACATTCGGATTATGTGAACAAATAAAAAAGCAAACTCCCTATCACCAGAGGTTGCTTTTTATCTTATTTTAATTTTGACAATTCTAAGGAGACTATTCTGTTACACTAAATTAGGCAAAGAAATAGTGGCCGCTCTTAAGCAAAAGTTGTCCTTTCTTTATCTAATTAGATAACTAAAAAGGCAATCTAATTTAATATTACTCTAAAAAAATGTAAGAAAACCGATATGAAGTAAAGGAGAAAAAACATGAACCAACACACACAACCTTTAAATCAGATATCAAAAGGTGTATTGAGGGATAAAAACCAATAAAAGCAGCAAGTTGATCTTCAGAGTCACTGAAAATCAAATTGCTGTTTTTTTGTATTGTTCATTAATATTTTTAATTATAATCATGATTTATCTATATTTTACTAATAATAAACCGTCTTTTATAGTTAAAGTATACACTTCTTGTGTGAAGCTGCGCTTGATAAGAATTCATATTGGAGATGAAATGTATGATAACTATAAATAAAGCCCAAAAGCGGACTCTATTCTCACGAACAAATGCCCAGACGTCATCTAATGTTTCTTTATGGGCTGGAGGAATTGCTTTTACTTTTCTTTTTGCTTTACTTGCTTATGGATTAGCGAAAGTCCCGGGATTCGATCATATTGGTCCACTAGCCTGTTCAATTATAATAGCAGTCATTTATCGTCAAATTTGGGGGTACCCTGAAAAAATAAGATTTGGAATTGAGTTTTCTTCTAAAAAGCTGTTACGCTATGCGATTGTTTTATATGGACTAAAGCTTAATATTGATGTTGTTATTCATCATGGGTTAGGATTGTTACTTCACGATGTGGGAACGGCTGTATTTGCGATTGTTTTAACGGTTTTTCTAGCCAAATGGATGAAGGCTGATAGTGGTTTATCCCTTCTTTTAGGGATAGGAACAGGAATATGCGGTGCAGCAGCTATTGCAGCTGTTTCTCCAATTGTAAAAGCAAAAGAAGAAGATACAGCTATCGGAGCTGGTGTTATTGCTTTAGTGGGGACCCTATTTGCGATTGGATATACCATTTTAAGACCTTATATACATTTAACGGATATTCAATATGGAATTTGGTCAGGCGTAGGCCTCCATGAAATTGCCCATGTAGCTCTAGCTGCAGCACCGGCTGGACGCGACGCCCTAGCTATTGGCCTATTGGCTAAGTTAGGCAGAGTGCTCTTACTTGTGCCATTAAGCTTTATCTTAATGTACTGGATGAAGCGAACAGGAAAAATTGAAAAAGATACGAAGATTGAATTCCCTTGGTTTTTAATAGGTTTTATAATCATGAGTATTTTTGGGAGTTATGTCGTTGGTAAGCACCTTATCATACCTAAAACGATCATGAATGATATTTCAACTCTAACTACCTTTCTTTTAACAATGGCTATGGTCGGGTTAGGGTTAAATGTAAGCATGAAGGCTCTTCGAACAAAAGCATTAAAGCCGTTGATTGCGATGTTTATTACCTCTATACTCTTATCGTTCCTTACATTTTGGACGATGTAAAGACAAGTGAATTGAAATGATTAAGCAACAACTAATACTTCCTATACAACTGTTAATGTGAAAAAAGTCTCTTGTTTCTCATGTTTTAAACCTCTTCCCAAATTTATGGATTAATTATAAAGCAATCTAAACCTACAACCTAGATACTAATGGTAGTTGCCTCCCTAATAAACAGTTTCACTTAAAAACAACCTTTATTGCAGTAAGTAGTGATGTAAGATGCGCTGGGTTTGTATATACTAGGGGTTGTACTGCTGAACTTGATGTTGTTTTAAGAGCATCAAGCGGATGAAAAGCCAAAGCATCTCCTACCCATGAAATACAGTAAAGCAGAGACACATTTAGAAAATACATTGACGCCTCTGAATCAGTCATGGTATAAACACAATAGGAGAGTTTAGTGCTTAAAAGCATAAAAGCGATAAAATTTAAAATAATACTCATATAAATAGAATACATAGGAGGAAATAAACACCATGGAACATAATAGCAAAATTATAGACTGTACCATTCGTGACGGAGGTTTAATTAATAATTGGGATTTTAGCGTTGAATTTGTGCAAGACTTATATAACGGCCTAAGCGCAGCCAGCGTTGAATATATGGAGATTGGTTATAAAAATTCACCTAAGCTTCTTCAAGCAACTGAGCCCAATCCATGGAGATTTCTTGACGATAACTTCCTCAAAGAAATTATCCCTGAGAAAAAGTTCACGAAGCTATCTGCCTTAGTAGATATTGGGCGTGTAGATCCGAATGACATCCTACCGCGTGAACAAAGTATGTTAGATATGATTCGAGTGGCATGCTATATTCGCGAAGTAGATAAAGGCTTAGAGCTTATAAAAATGTTCCACGATTTAGGGTATGAGACTTCACTTAATATTATGGCACTATCTAGCGTACCGGAAAATCAGCTTATTGAAGCATTTGAAATGGTAAAGAAAAGCCCCGTAGATGTTGTATATATCGTTGACTCCTTTGGAAGCCTAGATCCTGCGGATATTGAGCATCAAGTAAAAAAGTTCCAAGCCATGATTCCTAGCAAACAGCTTGGGATTCATACGCATAACAACATGCAGCTAGCTTTTGCTAATACATTAACTGCGATGCGCAATGGAGTTACATTCCTTGATTCATCTGTTTATGGTATGGGCCGTGCAGCTGGTAACTGTAACACAGAGCTACTTGTTAGCTACATACCAAAACCAAGCTATGAGATGAAGCCGATTCTTGGCGTGATTGAAAAGCATATGCTTGAAATGCGTCAAAAGTGGGAGTGGGGCTATATCATTCCTTACATGATTTCTGGTGTACTGAATGAACACCCACGTGTTGCTATGGCTTACCGTGATAGCGAGGATCGTGACAAATTCGTAGATTTTTATGACAAAGTAACGTCTCCAGAAGTTACTACGTCTCCAGCATCAAAATAAGTTAAAATGCTAAAAGTACCTCTGTTAATCGGGGTACTTTTTTGTTATTACACAAAAAAACCATGATTGTATAGTATATACATAAACTTTGATAACCTCGATCTCGACAATTAGCTACATGTAAACAGTCGTGCTCTTCTTAAACTATTATTTATGTATATAAACCGGCGTTCCAATGGGAACTGCAGAGGAAAGTTCTAGAATATCTTCATTGTCCATTCTGACACATCCATGTGACATATCTCTGCCAATAGAAGCTGGATCATTAGTCCCGTGTATTCCATATGTGGGTTTTGACAGTCCCATCCATAAAGGGCCAAATACAGCTGGAGGAGTAGTATCTTTATTAATGATTTTAAATTTTCCAGTTGGAGTTGGAGTGATCATTTTTCCTACAGCAATAGGATATGTCTTTACTAATTTAGCTCCATCATATAGTTTTAATTGATGCTGCTTTATTGAGACATCTATCCTTTTTGCCATGGCAGTACCTCCAACTTCTTATAAGTTACTATAAATAGAATTTTTTTATTGTTAACAACATATATCAAATAACTATTAACTGAAAAATATCTAAATTGATCCATAAAAACTAGTGCTATTTATACCGTTCTAATAGTGAAAAATTTCTTTAAAAGCCAAGGCCCTGGCGTAAATCCAAGTGTTAATTGCCAAGCTCCTATTGCTTGCAAACCAAATTTACGAACTAACACCATTTTTTCACTCATGCTTCTTACATCTTCAAACCATACTTCATGCATCTGTCCCGCTTGATCTCTATACTGAAAAAATGGGGATTTATACTCCTTAGAATATTGGATGGGAGACTGATATCTCATCGCTGTTTTAATCGCATCTTGATTGGATATAGCAGATGCTACAGTACCAGGCTTGTAAGGAATTGACCAGTTATATCCATACAAAGGGACTCCAATGATAAGTTTTCTTCGCGGAACACTTTTTATCGCAAATTCTATTGTTCTTTTTACTTCAGTAATAGGTACAACAGGCCCTGGTTCGCTGCCTGCATGATGCCAATCATATGCCATAATGAACATATAGTTAACAACGGCACCTATTCCCCCGTAATCATATCCTTTTAACCAAGGAATATCTTCGCTTGTCTTCGCTGGAACCGCTATGGTCAGCACGTATCCTGCAGGTTTTAAACGTTCACCCAGCTGACGTAAAAATCCTGTAAAAAGATCTCTATCCTCGGCCTTTACACGTTCAAAATCAATATTCACCCCGCCGTATCCTTTCCTAGATACTAAATAAAAAATATTATTAACAAGATTGTTTCTTGCCTGAGGATTATTTAAAACTTGATGGGCAAGATCAGAACTAAATCCTTCAGAAGTTAGATTAGTAATCGTAACTAACGGTGTAACTCGGTTTTTCCAAGTCGTTTCAATTGCTACTAAGTCGTTTAAATCATTCATAATATCTCCATTGCTGCCAAAATGATATTCAAAGATAGAAATGGACGAGGAATAAGTTGCAAAATCAGTAATTAAATCGCGGTCTAATTCTGGATTTCGAACGGCATAATACTCCAGTGTACCTGCAATATAATCTGATATATTAGGAATTTTTATTTTCATTCCCACCTGCAAATAATTATAATGGACTGAAGGATTAGCTCTTTTTAATTGTTCTAAGGATACATAAGCTTTTTTAGCAATACTCCTCATCGTATCACCAGGTTGAACTGTGTATACATAAGAAGCTATAAGTAAGGCTTGACCTGGAACAATATTTGTTTCTTCTAACCCATTTACCCTCCTAAGCTGCGCAATGGGATAATCATATCTACTGCTTATTGAAGACAGGGTATCACCAGGTTGAACTATATAAACAAACATGTTTTCTCCTCCTATGTACTCTTTATCGAATTATGTTTTATTTCGTGACAAGTTTAAAGAAGCCATTCAATAAATGTATATGAGTATTGTTTGTTTATATAACTGTGTTAAGTGATGGTAAGTGTCCGTACGTACTCCATCTTCTCCATTGCTCTCCTAAAGCTTTTGATGAACTACAAATAGAGAACTGTTTCAGAAATCATGGTTATGAGACCACCTGCAAATAATTTCTTTTTTAACAAATACTTACATACGTCTGTCTGTAATCAGCGACTGTAATACATACCTTATATAAAAACCAAGGGAGTTTGTAGGATAAAGCGTAAAACTGAGAATAGAGTTACTAGTTTAATCACAGTTTTTTTAGACCATAGGCCAAAGTAAACCAAGGGGATCATATTCTTCAGGAGATATCTGCTATTTAGTAGAGGGTTCTTTCGTGAAGAGGGAATGCAGTTTTCCTTCATCTTCTTTATCTAGATATTTCTTCTTTTAGCGGCTACTAAATCCATACCCCTTCCTACATAATCTAGATAAACGTTTTCTTTTATTTCTTTTTTTTCCATTTTATAACCTGGATGTTAACGCCATGGTCTTCTTGAGATGATATGGTGAATTCGTCCATTAATTTTTTTACCCCTGATAAACCAACGCCTAACCCTCCTGACGTTGTATAGCCACTTTCTAGCGCTTTTTGAATATTTTCAATGCCTGGTCCTTTATCTATAGCTATTATTTTGATTCCTATTCCAAGTTGATTCTCTATTATTTCCATTATAATTTTTCCCGTAGTGGCATATTTATATATATTTCTGGACAATTCTGAAATAGTCGTAATAATTCGGGCCTGATCGAGTGTGCTGAAGCCTAAGCAGTTAGAGAACATTCGCCCTTTCTGACGCGCTTCTACTATATCCACTTCAGTGTGTATCTCAACAGTTAAAGGTTCCTTTCCTTCATCCGATTGAAATAGCATAATTATCACCACTTTCTTTATTTTAATAGTAGTAGTAAAAAAACAATAGGCCAAAAAGAAAGGTTATATAACCTTTCTTTTTGGCCTACATCTAGTTCAGTGCCTAGCTTATCAGTGCCGTTATGAAGTTGGGTTTAAAATCAGAAGAATTGTACTTTTATCTTTATGAAAGTCCCATGCGACTAGTATATCTGTTACCTTTGAATCTAAAATCACTTCTACTGATTGACTATGTTCATGAAGTAGCCTTTTTTCAAGATTTCTTTTAGCCAATGTAAGATTTTCTTCAAATCCTAATTGGACTAATTCTTTCTCTACACTTACCATAATACCTTGCCTGATTATAAGGAGTGTTCTCTGATCTAATAAATAAGAAGAAACATCTTGAGGGAGTTTTTCTGCTTTTTGAGTCACTTCCTCAACTTCTTTATGCAGCAATTTCTGATTTTTATAGGAATGATTAACTATGTTTTCTTTATCAGAATGGATCATGATAAACATGCCAGACTGCAGCTCTAAATTCCAATCATAATAAAATTCTTCAATATCTAAATGTATATTTAATTGTATATATCCTTTTATCTCTTCAATTAAAGTCTCCATTAACAAATCACGTGTTTTTTGAACATAGATAACTTGTCCCTTGTCTAACAAAGCCTTTTCTAAAGGTAATAAAAAGGCTTTAAAATAAACGGTTATAAAAGGAGGAGAAATGACGGTGAATACACCTCCAGGACCTCTTCCAAAGTTTTCACGAAGTAACCTTCCCATATAGCTACTTAATTCTTTTTCCAGTTTCGTTTTATCCATAGATGGTGCACCTAGTTTCTAGTTTCATATGGTATACTATTCGTGATGTTTTATGAAAAATCCTTCTTCATCATAAGATCATTTTCAGTAATAAGAATTCACTTTTTACAAGGTGTAAACGAGGCATACTAATATATCTTTAATAGATTGGTTTCTGTTTACCTTTATATTTCCTGTGTTTAAAGATTCTTCTTTTATTTAAAATTCCAATTTTGCTTCCATAGATAATGGTACTTAAAAGTATTATATCCTTGCTAATTTCTTCTTTGTATACTTCATTGTCATACTTTTGGTAATCCTGCAACAATCGACGAAGCTCATTTATAAACAATACAATCTCATGATTATCAGCCATACCGACCAAATCCTTTCTGTTGGCACATCCTATTTTCAGGTGCTATTTTAGGGAATTATTCCGTTACAAAAGGACTTACTCTTTTTAGACAACAAAAATAAGCCGAAAAAGAAAAGGTATGTCCTTTGCTTCCTCGGCTTATGTTTGGCACAGTGTGTCCAATTCATTACTGCCTCATTAATTTTTTGGTTTTAGGATAAGCGTAATAATACTATTATCCTTTTCAAAATCCCAATCCACAAAAATATCAAGAATGTCTGCATTTAATATCTCATCATAGTCATCGTTTTGGCGTAAGATTCCTTTTTCCAAAGGACGTTTAGAGATGCGTAAGGTGTCATCAAAACCCAACGAAATTAGCTGCTTTTCAATAGCCACCAGTATTCCTTCGCGTACGATGACCAATGTACGATCGCTTAATTTATATGAAGAGATTTTTTCAGGTCCTTTTTGTGCAATCTCACTCATCTTTATAATTCGATCATGAATTGCTTGTTTTCCTGGGTAAGGGTCACCCTCAGTCAAATCGGCTTTCAAATCGTCCAGACACACTCCCACAAAAATTCCGGAGTGATGATCTAAATTCCAATCATAATATAAGTGCTGTATGTCAAGGTCTGTAATCCCTTTAATTTGCCCAGTGATTTGAGGTTCAAGAGTCTTTACTAAAAGCTCTCTTGTAGTCATAACCTGAAGTTCTTCATTCTGGTTTAACAGTACTTGCTCCATAGGTGATACGAAGCCACTGACATAAATAACAACATAAGGTTCATAAATCGTAACATGAACAGCCTCGGGGCCTTTTCCAAAGTTATCTCGTAACAATTTGCCCAAATTATTCGCCAGCTTTGTTTGCTGAGCCTTAATATCCATATTTCTTCATCCTTTATTAAGAAAGAAGCATCATATCCTCTTTCCATCCTTTTATTGTACCATTACGAACGAATAATTTAAATATACAGAATAAATAAAAAATAATTGTTACAGTATGTTTAACCTAATTATAAACGTGCAAAACCTCTTCTTTCTATTGCTTAGGATGTATTTTGAATGTCACCGGAAAATACGAATCCGTTAGATTCGTATTGCTGTTTTCAATAAAGAAATTTATTATACGATGATGAACGAAATTTTTTTATTCAGTCGTGGACAGATAACGAATTTTTTTATTTCTTAGTAGAAATCTATATATTTTTTAAGGAAGGACGATTGTTTGTAAAAGAGAATTAAGCTTTGGAAACGTGCAAAAAAGCCAAAGCTTTCTTAAAAAAGCACTTGGCTGCTTGCTTATTTCTTGCTTTACTTAAATAAAAATCTACTAATCATTTAACAGACCTTTATTAAGAAAGAAGGCCGTCCTCCCTGACCGCTTTCTTTCTTAATAACCCCATCTATTTAAGAGAGTAGCAGCACCGGTAGTACATCGGCGTTTGATGGATTCCTCCATGACTGAACCGGAACTATTTTGTTATAAATTTTTCAGCCCTCTCCCTTTAGCTCTAACAATTTTTTATTTAATCGAGGAGTGTACATAACTAGGAACCCTGATCGCCCGATAGTATAGATGATGAAAGCCAGCCATAGGCCATGATTATGCCAGATAGGAGTTGCTGTAATCTGTATAATGATATAGACAACCATCGCGTAAATCATAGAATTTCGAACGGGAGCAATTTCAGTTGCTCCTGTAAAAACCCCATAAAGGACAAGGCCAAAACAAGCAACAAAGGGGTAGATGATAAGCCATACTCCGTACGTAAGTGAAAGTTCAATCACATCAGGCAAATTTGTAAATAGCCCTATAACCTGCTCTTGAAAAAGTGCATATAAACTAGCTATAGTAACAGCTGTTATTACCGACCACTGTCTAGATAAAGTAAGTATTTTTTTATATAGCTCTTTATCATTTGAACCTACTGCTTTACCAACAAGAATACTGGAAGCATTAGCAAATCCATCAAAAAAATAAGCCATTATGTAGTGGATTTGAAATAATACAGCATTTGCAGCTAGAAATTCTGTACCAAACGAAGCACCTTTGGCTGTAAACATATTAATAACGACCAATAAACAAATAGTTCGAATAAACAAATCCTTGTTAACATTAAACATCCTCTTCATAGCATCTGTATCCATAAGTGCCTGAATTGATGGCATCTTCCATTTAAACGGAGATGCTTTCAAAATAATGACTAATCCTAGTATGAAGGCTGTAACTTCAGCAATCAAGGTTGCTGTAGCGACTCCTTGTACATCAAAAGAAAAAACATGGACAAAAAGAATAGCTAAAACCATATTTAAAACATTTGTAAGTATCTGTAAACATAAAGATTCTTTAATCTTAGCCATTCCCATTAACCAACCAAGAATAACATAGTTCATCAATGTAAAGGGTGCTCCCCATATTCTAATTCTGAAATATTCTACTGTAAACCTACTTACATAAGAATCGGGAGAAATTACTAGGAGAGCCGCACGTTCAATTGGCCGTTGTAAAAGAATAAAAAGCATTCCTACTATTACAGCTAATAAAAATGGCCGGGATAAAGCAAGTACTCCTTGATCTGGATTGTTTGCCCCATTTGCTTGTGCGGCAAAGGCGGATGTACTAACTCGTAAAAAACCAAATACCCAATATAACGTATTAAAAATAAGAGTTCCTACCGCAACTCCTGCAATATAAGCTGGAGCTGGAAGTTGCCCTACAACAGCGGTATCAACCGCACCTAATAAAGGCGTAGTCATCGTTGAGATTGTCAGGGGAATCGCCAAAGTAAGATACGTACGATGATTCATCCAACTGGCCTCCTTCTATCATTTTGAGTTGAACATAAAAGCAATAGCCTCGATTATGTGGATGAAATCGAGGCCTTTAAATACATATAGGTATACCTTTAAATTAAATATGATTATTCCTTGCTCCAATTGAACGAAAACGCGGATGCTCGGCAAGTATAGAACCTCTCATCTCTTTTACCACGGGATTTTCTGAAGTAAAAAACTCATTTTTCGAAGTATAATGTTCAATTAATTCTCCTTTTTCTAATACACCTAATGTATCGCTAATCATATAAGCAGCTTTGATATCATGTGTGATAAAAAAATATGATAAGCCAAAGTCTTCTTTTAACTCTCTTAATAGTTCTAGAATGAGAGTTTGCGTAACCATGTCTAGACTGCTTACAGATTCGTCTAAGACAATGAGCTTCGGCTTAAGAGAGACTGCCCTTGCAATATTAATCCTTTGCAGCTGACCGCCACTAAATTGATGCGGATATTTTTTTAAGTCCTTTTCACCAAGCCCTACTCTTTCTAATAATTCAATCACGGTTCGTTTTTGTTCAGCTAATGTTAATTTCTCATAGTTTTCTAACGGTTCTGCAATAATACGTTCAGCGGTCATTCGGGGATTAACCGCTGAGTATGAATCTTGAAAAACAACTTGAAGATCACGCCGGATTTTTTGGCGAGTATGCTTATCTACAGTATAGATATCATGTCCTTGAAAGAGAATCTGTCCATGCTGTGGCCTTTCCAAGCCGAGAATTACTTTTCCTAAAGTACTTTTACCGGCCCCACTCGTACCCAGCATTCCTAAGCATGTCCCTTCTTCAATAGAGAAGGAGATATCAGAAAGTACTTTCTTAGAACGATTTTGCCATTTAAAAAATGTTCGAGTTCCGTAGCTATGAGTGACTTCATTTACTTGTAATAAACTCACTTGTTCACCTCTTATAAAATGCTTTTCACATATCAAATTAAGTTGATTACAGGTTCCTCTAAATACAATGTCGGTCTTGCATTTAACAGCTTCTTTGTATACTCATGCTTGGGTGAATCAAATAGTTGAAATACACCTGCTTTTTCTACTATTTTTCCATGTTGCATAACGGCTACTTCATCTGCCATTTCAGAGATAACTCCTAGGTCATGAGATATTAATAAAATTGCTGAACCATATTCAGAACGAATTGTATCCAAATGACGTAGTACATTCTTCTGATTATTTACATCTAAGGCGGTTGTCGGTTCATCAGCAATAATAATAGCTGGATGCAAGCTTGCGGCAATAGCAATCATTACTCGCTGAAGCATACCCCCACTCAGTTGAAAAGGATAGTATTTCAAAAGCTTGTCAGGGTCGGGTAAATTGACTTGTTTCATTGACTCAATGGCAAGCTCTGTTGCCTGTTTTTTATTCCAACGCGTATGAGAGCGAATAGTCTCAATAAATTGGTGTCCAATAGTAAAAACTGGCGTAAAAGCATTCATCGGGTTTTGCATAATAAAGGCTATATCCTTACCACGAATCTTACGCATTTCTTTCTCAGCTAAACCATTTAATTCTTGGCCTTTTAGCATTATGCTCCCTTCAATTGTTGTTTCCTTACGATTGAGGAGCTGAAGAATGGACATGCTTGTAACGGTTTTACCACAACCACTTTCACCAATAAGACCAAGAATCTCCCCAGGCTTCAGTTCAAAGTTTATATCTTGAACAAGAGTTGTAACACCATTTTTTGTTTTTATTTGAACACGTAGATCTCTAACTTGTAACACTTTTGACTCTTCTGTTCCCAACTTTCTTCATTCCTTTTCAAAATCGACGTTTGACACCGTAACGTTCTGATAAAGCTTCGCCTAATAGATTGAATGTAACAATAACAAGCATAATAGACAAACCTGGATAAAGCATCAGTTCTGGATTTGTCCGAATATATGATTTTCCTTCGTGAATCATTGCTCCCCATTCAGGTGTAGGAGACTGAACTCCTAATCCCAGAAAAGACATAGCAGATATATCCATGATAGCCCATCCCATTTCCAATGTACCCATTACGACAAGCGGAGGTAACACATTGGGGATAATATGATTTTTAATGATCTTCCATTGAGAAGAACCGCTGATCTTCGCAGCGGAGATGAAGTTCTGTTCCTTCAAACTAAGGACCATTCCTCGGAACATTCTCGCGTAATAAACCCATTGTACAAGCATCAGCGCTAAGATTACTTGTGACAGTCCAGGTCCAAATATACCAACCAATCCTAGTACAAGGATAAGGCTTGGAAAAGCCATAACACCATCGCAAAACCTCATTAAAACATGATCAATCCAGCCACCTTTATAACCTGAAAACGTTCCAATAATTAAACCAATTGCTAACGATGAAATGAAAATAAGTATAGCAAAACCTAATGAGATGCGTGCCCCATGTAAAATACGTGACAAGTTACACCTTCCTAAATGATCGGTTCCTAGTGGGAAATTCCAGCTTGGAGGCTGCAATTTATAAGCTAAATTGACGGCAATGGGATCATTTGGTGTAATCCAAGGGGCCAATATGGCGATGATAAAAAGAATACCTAATATCGTTGAACATATGGGAATTACTTTTTGACTTTTAAATATCGTACGTATACTTGTCATCATCGATGCTGTCCTTCTTTCCTGGAAATACGCGGGTCTACATACATCTGAACTATATCTACAATTAAGTTACTCAAAATAAATAAACTAGCCGCTATTAACACATAGCATTGTATAACAGGTATATCACGATTAAAAATAGCTTCAATGAAATAACGCCCAAATCCAGGCCAAGAAAAAACCGATTCAACGATAATTGTGCCCGTAAGTAATTTCCCAAGATTCATTCCAAGCCCAGTTATCATTGGGGAAATAGCAATTCTCAGCACATGTTTTGTCATAATCGTTTTTTCTTTAAGTCCTCTAGTTCGAGCAAATAGCACATACGGTTGTTGCAAGTTTTCAAGAACACTCGCACGTAACAATCTTGTATACATTGCTATTAAAGGAAGAGCTAGCGTAATGGAAGGAAGTACAAGATGCTGCCATGTTCCGATTCCCTCTACTGGAAAAAGATTAAGCTTAACAGAAAAGAAAAAAACCAGTATGTAGCCCAGCCAAAAAGTTGGAATAGACGCACCAAAAAAGGAGAGTAAACGACTAAAATGATCAATAACGCTGCCTTTCTTTACTCCCGCCAGAAACCCAAGAGGCACGCTGACAAACACCGCTATCAATATACTTGCTATAGCTAGTTGAACGGTAGCTGGTATTCGATATATAACTTCATTCCAAACCGGCTTATTTGAAACATAAGATATGCCAAAGTCAAGTTGGCATATCTTCATAATAGATTTTACATATTGAATAAAGAACGGCTGATCTAAACCAAACTCATGTCTTTTTTGAGCCAAGATCTCATCAGTCGGCTGGATATGTGCTGCCGTTAAATAAGCTTCAGCTGGATCCACTGGTGAAAGATGAATCATCCCAGTCGTGAGAAGTGCAGCCAAAAGAAAAACTGGAATGATGGACATAATTCGTTTTAGTATATAATTGCCCATGAAAACCTCCTGCTATTTACTGTTTGATGCTAATTCCTGTGAATGGATTCTCGTCACGATTAGCAGGGAAATTAAAGTTCGTTACATTTTTTTGATAAATGGCTGTTTTCTTAATATACGAAACAGGAATAATAGCTCCTTGGTCTTGTAGTGACTTTAAAATAGACGAATAGAGCTGCTGACGTTCTTTTTCATCTGTTGTTTGAGGCACCTTCACCATTTGTTTGATTAACTCATCTTTATTTGGATATGCTGAAATAGCTTCATTAAACCCAAACCCTTTTGATGCGACAATGTTTAAAAATGTATGAGGATCGTAAGGAGCACCATAATTACTAAAGAAATTAATATCGAATTTATTATCTTTAAATCTCTGGACTTGATCTGCTAATTCAACTCCCACAATGTTTAATTTTACTCCAATTGCCGCCCACTCAGATTGAAGAGTTTCTGCCATTGCTTTCTGGATAGATTCTGCTGAATCATACATTAGCTCAACTTCGAGTAACTTTCCATCTTTTTCACGAACTGTTTTTCCTTTAGGAAGTTTCCATCCTGCTTTGTCTAATAATGTCTTTGCTTTTTCTACATCATACCCTACCGACGTAATATCCACATCTTTAGTATAAGGTAAATTTGTAGGTAAGATATGGTCTGCTTTCTCTTCTAAACCTGAAGTAACTCCTTCAACCATTGCATCTCTGTTAAAACCATAATGTAGCGCTTGACGTACACGCTCATCTGAAAGCTGTTCTGTTTTTGTATTCATAACAAGCTGTCTTGTCGCAATTGGTTCAGAAACGCTAGTTTCGTATTTTCCAGTAGACTTTAATTGCTTAAACGTATCTAGACTGATAACTCCTTCTCCATAAATCATGTCCAAATCACCTTTTTCAAATGCCAGTACTCTCGTTTCCGCATCCGGAATAACTTTCACTTTGATTTTTTCTAATTTTGGAAGCTCTCCCCAATAATTTTCATTGCGTTTGTAAATAGCATATTCGTCAGCTTTATACTTTTCTAAAATCCATGGACCTGTACCTACGGGTTTAACAATACCTTTTGAAGTATCACCATCTTTAGGAAAACCAGCTTCACCTAAAAAACGAACTGGTCGAACTACAGCTAGCTCCTGAATTGTTGGATAATATGGCTCAGTCAATGTTAGTTTAAAAGTGTTTTTGTCCACTACTTCTGTTTGAGATACTTTTGTAATGAAACCCAACCAACTATGTAATTCGGCATTATTCAAAATAGTATCAAAATTCTTTTTAACAATTTCTGCATTAAAATCTGTCCCATCAGAAAATTTTACACCTTCACGCAAATGAAACGTGTATACTTTACCGTCCTCAGAGATTTCCCATGACTTAGCTAGATTTGGTTTTATCTTACCGCCCGCTTGATAGCTTACTAATGGTTCATACACCATAGATTGAGCAAATAATTGTGAAGGGTTGTAGACATGTGGATTCATTTCCCCTACATCTCTCGGCCAAGCAATCGTAAGCATATTATCATGACCGCCTTTCGATGTTGATTCCCGATTATTAGTATTTGAACAACCAACTAATAATGTTGACAAAATTAAAATAAACATAGAAGCTAACTTAATTTTCAGACTAATTTTACCCTTAGACATAACGGTGTCTCCTCCTACTTGATGTTGATAATCGTTTTCAATTGTAAGCAGGATTCGCATTCTTGTCAATGTAATATTGAAAACTTTATTTTCAATATTGTTATCTATCTGTGAAAGTAACTTTTTAATAAAATAAGCTAATCATTATTTATATGTATGATATAAATTTAATTATTGCTTAATATAAAATTAATGCTATATCTTCTTTGTATAAATAGATATTTCCTAATTTTTAGCATTTACTGTTTTTTCATTTGCGTTTGTTTGTATAAAAAGGTGTATATCTTTAAATTGTCTACTTTAGATATTCTCAATTATGGCTTATGTATTATATCCTCTTTTAACATATTATATTGGGTGAAAATTCCTTTTATCAACCACTTTGTTTATACAGGTTTGTTGTTAAAAACCTTGTTTTTGACAAATAATATATTTACTTTGACTTAATTGAGGGGAAAATATGAAGATTTTCGGAATAAATATATTGATTCTTTTATTGGCAACTGCAAACCTCCTATTAATAGATGTTTTGTTAGATTAGAGGGTAGATTCATTTTTAAGGGAATGAGTTATAGCGTGTAGTCAAATTATTGTTGGGGAAATATATCTTTATCTTTTAATTGATGCAGCGCAGGGACATACTAAAAAATGAGGTGATAATATGGAAATAAATCGAGCTAAACAAATTCTTTCTTCACCCAAGGAAATTGATGTTCATTACCACGGAGTTCCTATTTGGATTAAAAGTGTAGATGAAACATCAAGTATGGCTACCGTTCATGCGAGAGGAACACATGATGAAGACCGTATGGTTCCAGTCCTTGATTTAGAAGAAAAATAAAAAGTTGGAAAGGAAGAATGTAGTCTTTTTACATTCTTTTCTTCTATCTCCAAATAGAACCCAATAACTGATACCATATTTCTCTAAGCTTTATTTATAAGAAAAAGAGGTGTAGCATGAAAGAGAAAAAAGAACCACACTTCAGAAGTGGCGAGCTAGAAAATGCGGAACTAAAAGGCTATTATGGAATGGATCCTGAAACTAGCCTTCAATCTGTTAATTTTGCTACGACAGATAACCCATACTTAAATGAACATTACCAGGAAGATTCTAAAGAAAATGAATAAAGAGGGAAGAAAATAACCGATCTTTATTTCTTTTCTTTAGTTATACATTTTTAATAAGTTGTCAATAGAAGGGGTTGCAGATAACATATTTCAATCTCGGCTTATTCTTGCTTCTGCAACGATATTACCTAACACATAACGAATATAAAGAGCCACTTGTTTTACGCAAGTGGCTCTTTGCTACGTTGATTGAATACACTTGAATCCCTAATAAATAATGGAAAAAAGCAATCTATAAGTGATTTAGATTATTCTTTAACTAATTTGACAAGCATATGAGCAAGATGATGTTGTTCTTCCTCGTTTCCAACTTTCCATAACTCATGTAACAAGTATTGCTCTTCATTTTGTGGCTCCTCATGTGTTGCGAGATAATCAGCTATTTTTTTAGCTGCTAGAGCTAATTGATTATCATTTAACCCTAGTTTCTCACCTTTTGTGACTTTATCTCCTAAGTAACTTTTAAATTCGTTAAAACTAGAAAGGATGTTGTCTTTCTTCTCTTGACTCATTTCATTTAGTTTATCCTCTACTTTATTTTCAACGGTTTCAGTATTATTGTTCATTTTTCATTCTCCTTCCAATTAAGTATTAATGTTCTTATATGGTAAATCCCCCATTTACAAGTATATAAACATTTCGTAGCCTACTCATATATTAAGTAGAATAATAGTGAACCTTGAATAAAACTCGATTATTTGTAATAAAGTTTAGTGAAAAACCTTTTTGATAACAGGATGTATTTCTTAGGATATTAACAACCTAGGTTAGTTCCACAAAATTTAATGGGTTATTTAGATGAGAACGGAGTGAATACAAATGAGTTTAGCTACTTATATAGGTTCGAACGTAGAATTACCTATTAATAAGGAATTAGATGATTTAGTTACTATTGGGAGTTGCTTTTCAGATGAAAGAAATCGATTGAACATAAAGAAACATCAGTATAGTTGTTGGGTAGGAGAAGAAGCTGAAGAGCAAGAGAGGAAATTGACGTTAAACATCCATTACTTTGACATTGACGATATTGACATGCGGGAAAAAACATTAGTTAGAATTGAAAAATGAGTTCGCCCTATTATGCTGGTAAGTTTTTTCGTATATATAACCTACAATAAAAATATGAAAACAAAAAAGCTATTTCAATCTTATTGGCGCCGGAGTGAAATAGCTTTTACTATGGTTTCTTATGCTTTACGTACATTTGTCGCTTGTGGGCCACGTTACCCTTGTTCAATATCAAAAGTCACTCCTTTTTCATTCCATTTTAATATCTAAAAGATAAATTATGTGAACTAAAAACTCCTATAACATGATTAAGAAGCTTATATTCAGCCAGACCAATTAGAAGAAATGTTTATACGTTATGCCCCTTAGAAGCTCACATACTTAACCAATGAAAAGTTAATTCTATTAAGTGATCTTCAGCAATCTAAAGCTTTAGTGGTTAAAAACCTCCCTCTCGTATCATAATGATTTCGGGGTGAAAGATATGTATAAACTGTTATCCCATACCGATTTAGATGGAGTTGGATGCGGGACTTTAGCAAAGTTAGCTTTTGAAGACCAAATAAAAATTCGTTATAACTCTATTACATCGCTTAACCATGAAGTAGAATGGTTAACAGGCTTCAAAATAGTGAACACTTCTTTTTTGACGAGTTTGAACAGAAGATATTGGATATCGAAAAAAAAAGAAAAACTCCCCTAGTGCGTTAAGGGAGTTTTTCTTTTTAGTTAAATATTAAGGGTGTAATTGCTTGTTACTTACATATCATTTAATATTTTTGTAGATATTTATTATAACCTATCAAATGATTTCGAGAAAGTAAAAAATGAAAGCGATTACTTTTAATTTAAAATAATAAATGAAATATAACAGTTTTTTATGAGATGTATTTTGGTTCTGAAAAAATACAGAGCTTAAGCTTAAATGTTCTAAAGTTTCTCTTATATATTAATATAAAAGAAACTTTTATTCTTTATCGTTTCTTGACACAGCATTAGAAACCATAGAAGTGTCTCCAGTATAATACTTATGCGGATAAGGATCAGAAGGCTTAGCAGGCTTTGTTACAAACTCTTTCTCAAGATCACCTAATTTGGTTTCCTCTATATTGTTCTCTGATACCTGTTCTAAATTATTTGATTGATTATCGCCCATATAAAATTCCTCCTTTTAATTAAACAATGCTCATTGCTCATTAAGGATACGTTTTTTAATAACCTGGATATAAATGCTGTTTTTATTCTATACTTTCCTGTGCCTTTTCTTCATTTAGTATATATTTGAAATAAATATTTATTACTTTTTTGAAATTGTGAACGATTTATTTATACCTTTAAAATCCATTATGTTAACTAAGAAAGTATGCTATATTCACTTCAAAAAGCAGAGACCGATTGGCCCTGCTTGTTATTTGACTATCACTTTCCCCACCATTCCACTATTAAAATGATACCTACATATCAGTTCATATGTACCGGGGTTTTGTGGTTTCACGGTAATGGTTTTTTCTTTTCCAGGCTGGACTTCAGCGTCAATTCCGAGCTTTTCTACTGTGAAGGTATGCTCTTTCTGACCTTCATTTTTCAATATCAATGTTGTCGTTTTTCCACTCGGGATAGTGATGGTTTCTGGATTAAAGTAATCATCGTTCAACTGAACCTCCATGATTTTCTGTCTTACCACGTCGGATTCGGCCAAAACACCGAGTGATCCTGAAGTCATCACACCGATAACCATCGCAAACAAAACGACTAATCCCGTTAACCAGTTTTTCATAGACATTTGCATTCACTCCTTTCATAAGCCATATTCTTTTCCAATTCATAAAAAAATATCAATATTTTTTGTGAATTAAGTATTATTTTTCCTTAATTTCAATTTCTGGAAATTACAAATAGTTATGAACGTTGGGATAATCTTGAGTGCTAAGAGAAGAAAATAGCAGGCGTAATCAGGAATGGATAAGTTTTATAAAAAGAGCCTCTCAATTAGGTCTCTCCATTAAATTGCCTAACTTTATAAAATAGTATTGATACTAATAGAACAGTTACAATCATATTCTTATAAGAGAAAACAATAAAAAGGAGTGTCAAGTTAGTTGATAAAAGCTAAGGTTAGTTTACGGCCTATTGTTAGTAAGATAAATTTACCTACCGTTTTGAAAACAGCTATACTGCCTGGTGACTCATTTGAAAGCTTATTTATTGCAACCCAAGTAGGAGAGATCTTTTACATAAGAGACGAAGCTATAGGGACTTTTTTAGATATTCGCTCACGAATCATAAAATTAGGTACGTCTGAACCAGGTGTTTCTCGCGGGGGATATGATGAACGAGGATTGCTAGGGCTAGCGTTTCATCCAGAATTTTATTATAACGGTCTGTTTTATCTTCATTACTCAGTAGCTGGAACACAAGGCCCAGGTGCACTTTCCGAACATTTTAGGCCTAACCCGTGTGATCCTAAAACTTCAAACTTAAGGTGGATGAATAGAGAAACTAAATATGATCATATTGATACAGTGGAAGAATGGATTTTCCAACCAAATGCTAAGCCTCAAAAAAGACGGACGTTACTTAACTTAAGAAGACCATTTTTTAATCATAATGGTGTCAACAGCTTAAACTTTTCACCTGAAACTGGAAAACTTATCTTAACAATTGGAGATGGTGGATCAGGCTATGACCCCTTTAATTTAAGTCAGGATGATATGGAAATTTACGGGAAAATAATTGAAATTGATGTAGATAAGAATACATTTATTCATAATCCGCCCGTAGTCACACGCTTTAGTGAACTCCCCTCATCTATTCAGGAAACTCTTACGCTCATTGCCAAAGGAGTTCGCAATATAACGGGCATTTCATTTCAAAGATTTTATAATCAGTACATCAAATATGTGGGAAATGTTGGACAGGATGTAGTAGAGTCGATTTTTTCATTCGTTCATTATAAGCCAATACCTGTTCCTCAACTTATTCAAGCTTCTTTAATGAGAGCTAAACCCAGCCAAGAAGGATTTATTAACCTTGGGTGGCGGGGATGGGAAGGAGATTTTCCAACTTCGTTTATAAAAAGGTGTTCTGAAAATCCGGCCTTGGATGAGAAAATAATTGCTTATTACAATGAAGCGGTAAAAACTTCAGTGAGACGTCTTCAGCCTTTAACTAGTTATTTTCATAAAGATCCCCGCCCCAATAAATTTGGGGGGACCTCCCTTACAGGAGTTCAGCCATATATGGGGAATAAAATCCCTTACTTAACAGGAAGCGTTATGTTTACGGATATTGCACAGGTTAAAGAATCTCAATCCCCAGTTAGAGGAGTTTTGGCTTATACCAGGGCAGGTACAGATTGTAAGCTAAATGATTTTAGTGTTGTGGAAATTGATTATAATTTTGGTTCTCAATCAGCTTACTACGTTAGTTTGGGAACGAACCTGGATCAAACCAGGCTTTATTTAGGAGTTTATGGCTCTATGAAAGTGTCTGACTTTAATCAAGGTACTGTTTTTGAAATTGTTCCATGATTTATATTTATAAAATTCGACTGGGCATTGATTTTCTTCCAAAAATTACAGCTTAATTTTTTCACCAGTTATTTTATAGGAATGAACAAATGAACTTTCTAGAAAATAAGAAAGCCTTTAATCAATAAAGCCCATAAAAGATTCATTTTATGGGCTACAGTACATACCTTTAGAAAGATAAAGAAATTTATCTTAATGGATACAACCTATTCCTGTAAAAATAAATGCGACTTATTAGTCCTCCCTCTTAATTTCTTCGAATATTACATGTAAGAGTTGATATATCGGACAATGATCTAAATCTCTCTTTAACCCCTTATTCTTTAACCCCTTATAATGTAAAAACAGTTAACCGAGGTGAAATTCATGTACTTTTTAAAGTCTCTTTCAAATGAAGTAAAATCTGCGCAGCTTTTTTTTAATAGACTATCTAAAACTAAGCAGCTTGTATCAGGCGCTCTTTTCGCCAGCTTAGCAGCCTTTTTTCAATCAGCAGGAGGTTTCTTACCAGGAATAGGAGTTTTTATTAGTCCATTGTCTACTGCACCCATTCTTTTTTGTTTTATACTTTCGCTCCCTCTAGGATTTATTACTTATACGCTAACAAATCTGCTTCTTCTGATTATCCAGCCAAGTGAACTTATTATTTTTCCTTTTACAACAGGAATATTGGGAATGGGCATAGGAGCAGCTTTTTACTTTTTTAAAAAGAGATTGTACATTATTATAAGTGGTGCCACCCTATTAACTGTTGGGATTATTACCTTATTGTGCGTTTTCAAATTCCCAGTACTAGGTCCCGTGATTTCCAAGAATTTTTCTCTTTCTACTGCTGGCTTTATTTTTTTATTTGCTTTCCTCTATAGTTGGATTTGGGTTGAACTCAGCTTAGCTTATTTAAAAAAATTAAAAACATTTATTTCCTAGTGAATCTACAAATTAATCCCGTAACAGAGATAACTCGTTAAAATAATGGAGAAATCGCAATCAGCTTTTTAGAAGAACATCAATTAGGACAATCTCATCTGAATTTTTTAAGGCTCTTTTCATTATATTTTCAAATTCAACTAAACTATTTGCCCGTTCTCCTTTAATTCCAAAGCTGGTTGCCAGTTGAACAAAATCTGGGTTTGTAAAAGTTACTCCATAGCTCTTACCAAACTTTTTGTTCATCATTTCCTGCTCTATTTTTAATGTAGAGTCGTTTAAAACAATAATGATGAATGAAAGCCCTAAGCGCTTTGCCGTCTCTATTTCAGCAAAATTCATTAAAGCTCCTCCATCTCCAGTAATACAAATAACTGGATCATTAGGGCAGGCTAGTTTAGCTCCAATTGAGCCTGGTAAAGCAATACCCATGGAAGCTAGACCATTTGATATAATGAACTTGTTAGGGTTTTTGGGTTGGTAAGTTCGGGCTATAGATACTTTATGAGCTCCTACATCTGAAATCACAATTGTTTTCTCTGAAGAGAGCTTGTCGATAATATGCAAGATATTCTCGATTGTCAAAGGCAGCAAATTGCTGTCTATCTTTTTCTCTTCAATGTGATAGGATTGCTTAATTTGTTTCTGGAGATTGCCAGAGGGAATCCATGGTTTAGAAGGAATATCCAGCTGATTGAATACTCGTAAAGTCTGCTTTATATCTCCAACCAATTCGACTTCTATAGGATAATATTCATCTATTTCTGCCGGTAAAGTATCTATATGTAAAATTGGTGTTTTTTCCGTGTTCCATTCTTTGGGTAACCTTTCGACAAAATCAAACCCAATTACAATAAGTAGGTCAGCTTCCTTTAAGCCTGCGAGCACTTCATCTTTTTCATTAAATCCAAACGTAAAGAAATTTTGTGGATGATCTTTAGACAATACACCTTTAGCCATATAACTATGGATAACCGGTGATTGAAGGCGTTCAATAAATGGTTGAAGCTCATCCACGGCTCCCTGTCTTACAACGCCGTTACCGATAATAACAAAAGGTCTCTCATACTGCTTAATAAGAGTATTGGCAGCCTGAATTGACTCCATTATAGGTATACTTACGGGTATAGATGCAGGTGAAATAGGTTTAATGGGAACGATTTGAGTTGCTAAGTCTTCTGGCAATTCTACTACTACGGGTCCTGGCTTTTCCATTTGTGCAACTTTAAATGCTTTTCGAATAATCTCAGAAAGCGTTTGTGAATCTTTTATTTGAACACGCCACTTCGTTGCCGGTTCTACCATTTTAATAATGTCCATATATTGATGTGACTCTTTATGTTGTCTCCCCAAAGCAGCCTGTCCCGTTAATGCTACAACAGGAGAGTGGTCTAGCTTTGCACTAGATATACCTGTCAATAAATTAGTAGCTCCAGGGCCTAATGTTGATAAACATACTCCTACTTTGTTTGTTAATCTTCCGTATACATCTGCCATAAAAGCAGCTCCTTGCTCATGCCGAACATTCACGAATTGAATCTGTTTAGAGTTGGATAAAGAATCAATAAAATCCAAGGTCTCTTTACCGGGTATTCCGAAAATATATTCAACTCCCTCATTTTCTAAACATTGAACAAGTGTATCCGTTACTTTCATATCGTTCGCCCTCTCTCTAGATAGTATTCTGACAAGCTTATGTGAAAGGAATAGCTCATTAATTCTTATCTCGTTTTTTTCTATTTTTAACTAACCGAAATCCCAAATGTATGCAAGGAAATCATACTCACTAACTATTGTTTATAGTGTTACCATTAGGTTCTTATGTTAAATATATTTTTTAGATAATATATAAATAATTGGATGAATCAAAAATTGTAATGAAAGGACGCTTCAATGACTGTTTCTTTGTTAATTAACAAAAAAAGGCTCCCTCAAAAGCTGAAGCCTTTTAAATTAAGTCATTAAGATTTGTAAAGAGGAAACATCAATGTATTATTTTTGTGTTTGAAGATTCTTTTCAAACATATCGATAATATGAAGGAACCTTTCAGCCTCTCGAAAAACATGATCAGCTAAAAGAGGATGAATAATACTTTTAATTCTACATTCCTCAATTAAATCTCTTGCTGTTTTTTTAAAGTCTCTAAGGGAAGCCACGGAAACACGATTCTGATCAAGAAATTGATCCAAAAGAGGTACCGTTTGAGATTGAGGCTTCATAGACTCTAAATCTCTTGCTTGAAAAACTAATTGATCAAAATCGTGACTGAAGTTTCTCGCCATATCTACAAGTTTTCTTTCTGATGGATCAAGAAGATGGCCTATAAACTGGGCATGATCAGCCATAATTCTTAAAAAGAAGACATTTTCCTTTATAATGGCATCAGCGAGTGGCTTCAATTTCCCTTCGTTTAATTCAATTAATCGTTTTCTAAAATAGTTGGCTTCTCTACTAGTATGATCAACCAAAAGAGGAAAGTTATTTGAGCCCGGTAGTTGACAGGTTAAGATTAAACCTAAAATTTTTCTCTTAAATGCAAATATACCTGTGGCTGCTTGTTGGACTTCTGAATTAAATCTTCTCATTTGCTCCGGATCTGTTTGATTAGTAAATGAATGAGACCGTTGTTCAATATCTTCAAACAAACGATAAAATTGATTCGCTTCCTGTATTAATTGTGTATCCTCACATCTAAAACCTAATCGAAGAAACAATGAGTGTTCCTTCATAATCCTTGACCAAAAACGAATTTCATCTAAGGATTGTGCAACAAATGCATTAGTCATTATTAATCCTCCTATAATTGTAAATTAGTTTCATTCTAAGTTATTCTGCTTTATGTCTGGACATGCTTAGGCTCACATAAAAAAGCTCAAGCTTTTCAGACTTGAGCTTTTTTATGTATTCTTATATCTAAAAATTGGTTTTACTATATTTTTGAGGAATGGAATAAAAGATTTTGATTTCAGCCCTTCTCTCACAAAAAGAACAGGTACATGTAGAGTAGTGAATCTTCTTTACATGGGGGGTTTTAAGACCAATAAGTCCCTCCTTCACATGCTGATTACATACCATTAGCATATGCTTCACATTTTTCACCTCTTTTTCTTCTAGAGTTTTATATAAACATATGAGACAAGCAATAATATTTATGAATGCATAAATACAAGAGCCTAAAATTTCGAATTCTCTACTATCACTTTATAGAAAGGTATCCTCTGTAACTCTCCATCCGTGTGAGCTGATTGGGAGTGTGGTAGTACTCTATAAAGAATTATTATTAGAAAATAACATTTTGAGGAATGTAAAAAATCCCATATACAAATAATAAGACGGATCATTTAAATTGGAAGGAGCAGCTTTTATGAAAAAATTGTTATGGATGGGATTTATTTTGTTATTTTCGCTAAACATGCTGGTTGACCCAAGTAGTGCTCGTGCTCAAACACAAGAACATCGTGTTAGTCAATCTCAGGTAAAGTTTGAAAATGAATTCAGAAGACTTTGGATGGATCATGTATTGTGGACAAGCAATTATATTACAAGTGCAACAACCGCAGGATCAGAAGACCAAAAACAGGTCTTGGCAAGATTATTAAAAAATCAAGAAGATATTGGGAATGCTGTGAAGCCCATATACGGAGAAAAAGCCGGGAACAAACTTACGGATTTGCTCAAGGAACATATTGTGATTGCAGGTAAGATTGTAGACGCAGCTAAAGCGGGAAAGAAAGCCTTGGTGAATCAATTAAACAAAGAATGGTATAGAAATGCTGATGATATAGCAGCGTTTCTTAGCCAGGCCAACCCTTATTTGAAAAATGAAGATTTGAAAAAATTGCTATATATGCATCTAAAATTAGTGACAAATGATTTATCTGCAAGCTTAGAAAAAGATTGGGAGGCAAGAATCGTTGCAATTGATGAAGGAGTCTCACATATTATCTTAATGGCAGATACCATATCTGCGGGAGTTGTGAAGCAGTTTCCAAAGAAATTTAATAAATAATTTTAATAATTTTCAGTAGGGTGCTGGAGATTATTTGAAATTTCTTCATAAAACACTGCATCTGTAAGGGTTCTTTTGCTTGATGACTCTAAGAAACCTTATGTTCACTAAAAAGGTACACGTAGATATTCTGCATAAAGCGTCATAACCAAAGGTTTATTAAATTTAAACACTGGGTATTATCAAATCAAGACGATGTGTTAAGAGTACCGCCCGTGCCTAGGGTGTGTCCTTCTCTATTCTATAAAAAATGGCGCCTAAAACGGCGTCATTTTTTATTTGGAAACAAGTTTACGGATTCTAGTGCGAAGGTTGTATTTATATGAAAAAGGTATGTAGATTCCTATCTAATAGAATGTATTTTTACGCCACTATTCAAAAATTTTTTGAGTGAACTTCCTTTTCTTTAGGATAGACCGGTTCCATTGTGCTCTCTCATCTAATTTAGGTTCATATTTATGAATGCAATGCCCCTAATGATTGTGTGAACAGTGGCTAATTTTCGACTTCTATCATTTCCATGTTTAGAAGATCACTTATAAATATTTTGAAGTTTTTGCACGAGAACTTCATTATGATGTATATAGTCATACCTTATTACCTTTTAATGGAATGAGTGATGATAAAGAAAGTTAAAAAGATCAAATTAATTTAAGTTTAAGATGTCTCTATTGGGATAATATAATAAATAAGCTAGATTTAATGATAATCTGGTTTATTTTCTATATTTTAGGAGGCAATAAAAAATGGAACACGGTAAAGTGAAATGGTTTAATGCTGACAAAGGTTTTGGATTTATTGAGCGTGAAGGTGGAGAAGATGTATTTGTTCACTTCTCAGCTATTCAAGGTGAAGGCTTTAAATCCTTGGATGAAGGTCAAGAAGTGACTTTTGATATCGAACAGGGACAACGTGGACCACAAGCAACAAACGTAAATAAAGCATAAGAAACCATAGTAAAAAACAGACTCTATTTTCAGAGTCTGTTTTTTACTTAAAAAGATTTTTATATCAACACTTATTCATCAATAATTATAGTTCATGTTTTTTTAATTCTTCTTCAAAGAAAAAGGTACTTGGGTATTTGTCGACTGTATAAGAGTATCTTTTCATGTTTTTTACATAATGACTTTTTAAGATTGTCACTAATTCATTCGATACTCTTATATTTACTATTTCTCCATTACTAAATATCTTCTCACTCATAGCCCTTATCCTTTCTCGCATCAAAAATAATCAGGGATTATTTTCTATATGTTTTTTTACGGCCTACTGTTTCTTTTCTCCCTCTATTTCTCTTACGCTCTGTTTTTGCCTTTTTATTACGAAGTGGTGCCACTTCAGTCAATTGGACAGAGGTCATATTTGATTCTTTTGTTAAGAGCTTTAAAGTGGCTGACAGTAAAGAAACAGAATCCACTTCTTCTAATAACTTTTCCGCCATTGGCTTATATTCCACAAACTCCCCCTTGTCGATAGCGGTCAAAACCTGGTGAATGATTGCTTCCTGATGCCCTGCCATTACCTCACTAGAAGTAGGAGGTGATTGTCTAGACATTTTGGTTTTCGTGACATCTTCAATCACTTTTAAGTGATTACGTTCTCTTGGAGTTATAAATGTAACTGCCAATCCCTTAGTACCTGCCCGTCCTGTTCGGCCAATACGATGAACATAGCTTTCAGGGTCCTGAGGAATATCAAAATTGTAGACATGGCTAACACCTGTAATATCAAGTCCTCTTGCTGCAACGTCGGTTGCAACCATAATCTCAATCGTATGACTCTTGAATTGACGAATCACATCGGCACGTTTGGATTGTGTAAGATCTCCATGAATGCCTTCTGCTGAATACCCACGCTTTTTTAGCCCTTCAGCAAGTTCATCCACACGTTTTTTTGTGCGTCCAAACACAATAGCAAGGTCTGGTGATTGAAGGTCTACGAGATTACAAAGAACATCAAATTTTCGATTCTCTGGAATTTCCATATATTGCTGTTCAATGTTCTTTACCGTTAACTCCTTCGCTTTTACTTTTACGAGTTCAGGATCGTTCATAAATTTCTGGGCTAGACTTTGTACTTGCTTCGACATAGTTGCTGAAAATAGTAAGGTTTGATGGGGAGAAGAGATGCCACCAAGAATCGTTTGGATATCTTCAATAAAGCCCATATTTAACATCTCATCTGCTTCATCCAGAACAGCTGTACGAATATGATTTAAACGAATGGTTCTTCTTTTCATGTGGTCCTTAAGGCGTCCTGGGGTTGCCGAGATAATATGCGGTCTGTTTTTAAGGGCTTTGATCTGACGATTAATATCCTGGCCTCCATAAATGGGTAGCGTTTTAACTCCTTTTACCTGTCCAATTCGATTTAACTCCTCTGCTACTTGAATAGCCAGTTCACGTGTCGGTGCTAAGACTATTCCCTGAATCCCTTCTTCACCAAGCTCAACCCGCTCTATAAGGGGGATGCCAAAAGCTGTTGTCTTTCCAGTACCGGTTTGAGCTTGTCCAATTAGATCTTTACCCGTCATAGCTATCGGAATAGCTTCAGCCTGAATCGGCGTAGCCTCTTCAAAACCCAAGTTATGAACTGCCTTTTCAATGTCCTTGCTTAAATTAAAATCAGAAAATTTTTTCATTTTTTTCGTGCTCCTTCTCTTACTTAAATTCAGAAATGAGAAAAGTACTCTTTAACCAGAGATGTTATTTATTCATTTCTGCGTATTGGAAATCAGTGTTATTATTCACGAACATCTTATTTTATCCGCGCTTCCGTGTATTTATAAATTTTTATAGGATCTATAAAGTGTGGTTTAATTTAGAAAGATATGGTTCTTACTATTTCTTTTTTAAAAGGTATACTATTTAGGAGGAGGGATGATGTAGTTATGTATTATAACCATAGGAAGAAAAATCAAGAGCCCTTACCTAAAGAACAAATAGAGATTTGGGAATGTGAATCAGAAGAATGTAATGGTTGGATGAGAAAAAATTTCTCTTATCAAAAACAGCAAAAGTGTCCTTTATGTGGCCATAAAATGAGAACAGGAGAACGGCTTTTAGATGCGTCTCCTAATCCTCATCAAAAATAATTTATGCCCGTCTGTTGTATAAATCTATAAAAAACTTACGGCACTTCTTTAACTGAAGGTAAACTTCTTACCAAACAAACATGCCATATTTGCTTTGTATTTCTAGTGTATGGTATAACTAGTCCATACCTTGTACCCTTCGTATTATCCAGAAATCAGACTTAAAACTCTGGTTTTTCTATTATAACGAGATTTTAAAATGAGATATAATATGTCTTTTGCTAGCTAGTGAAATCAAAAGTAAAAAAAGACTCCTAGGTGGAGTCTTTTTTACTCATTTTAATTATGCTACTTTATGAACGTTAGCAGCTTGTGCTCCACGTTGGCCTTGTTCGATGTCAAACGTTACTTTTTGACCTTCTTCTAATGATTTAAAGCCTTCACCTTGAATAGAGCTGAAATGTACGAATACATCGTCTCCGCCTTCAATTTCGATAAAACCGAAGCCTTTGTCTGCATTAAACCATTTTACTGTACCTTGTTCCATAATATTGCCTCCTGGTGTGGAATACTCCACACTTGTATTACTACCCTTGTCCAACCATACTATCTTAAGATGAAAATTTCTATGGAAGAGATTTCTCTTCTCTCAATCCTACACCGAACAAAAATAATTAACCTAAGCGTAACACACAGAACCGAAGATAGCAAATACAGAAAAATAGATAAAATTTTAAAATGGAAAGATATGTATCAAAATAAGCCCTAATTTAAAGTTTACTATCAGTACATAAATTCAATGGACTATCATCATTTTTGGACCTCTGTAGATTACGTACAAAATAATAAGCGTATTAAGAAACCTGCTGTTTTTGTGTATATGAAATTTTTCATAAAATTGATATCTTGGGCATAATACAGGATAGATACTTGGTAGAGGGGGGATTGTTTGAGACTGAAGGATGGAAACTTTTATACAGATAGTAGAACCAATAAGGTATATAGATTAAATGAAGATAACAGGGGAAGCTGGTACCTGAGTACGCGTGATGATGAAGATAATGATCAAATGTCAAGAACTTCAGGGCGTAACATGATGAAAATGTTAAAGAGTTTTTATAACAAAGTGAACGACAGTTGAAAATTTACAGCTCTGGAAAACAGCATAAAAAATATAAAGCTAGCTTAACACAGCTAGCTTTATTTCTATTTTATAGAGCTAGTTATCATAATGGTTTTTTTAGGAATTAAGCAACGATACTAACAAAAAATCTTTAGCCTGGCCGTTGGCAATCACCTATTATTTAATTTCGATTGCAGAAGCCTTGTTGTCCCAATCCGACGCCATAATACCATTTCTATATTGTTTTTTGAAAAACCATCTATAATTGATATTGTTTTAATCTCATATTGAGATATATAATAAAAACAAGAACAAAAGAAAACGCTTTCTAAATTCAAATACATTGTTACTTCTCAAACTATAAGGAGGATTTAAAATGAGCCAAGTGGAAAGAAATTCTAAAGTGCAGAAATTAGTTGAGTATCAAAAATTCAATGAAGAAGAAGTTTCGAAGATGACAGATCCGCAGGTTGAATATTATCACTGGCTCTATTTTGATGATTCCGCTTATGATTATATGTAACTCAATTATAAAATAACAAAAAAGCACAAAAACGTTTGTTTCCAACGGGTTTGTGCTTTTTTCTTTTCTTTAATTATAAGACTACTCGTTTTTAATACCGTTTCCTGTGACAACAAAGTGAGGGCTGTCTTCCTTTCGGTTGAAAAGTCTCCAGAACTCACTATATTCATCGTCTTCTGACGTATCCGGAAACACCTCTAATAAATAGCCTTGAGATAAAAAGATCTTTAGCCCTCCTACTTCGTCCGAGTCAACTCTTTCTACAATCGTGTATTCGTTTATATCGTTTATAATCGATTCAATTCGTTCATCGAATCGATTATTTCCTTGGACATCCCATTCAAAGTGCTCATTTTCATTATCCAATCCTGTTCTTGGAGAATAGCAATCCCGTGAGCCTACTAAAATTTTATTACCTTTGGCAATACGCCAAGAACATTGAATATGTAAAGCGTATTCAGCTGCTTCTTCCGTTTTCTCCCTTCTGGTTACTAAAATTATTTCTCCAAATCCTAGCCAAAACAAATTTGAGGCTCTCCCCGCGTATCTTAAATTCAAGCCCACTAAGTTGTCTAATTTTGATGTAGTTGCTTCTCTCATGCTTTTCTCCTTTTATTTGCAGTTAAAGCTTTCTTGGTAAGTAGCTAAGTAAACAAATAGAATGTATTAAGTAATACATTTGTGCAATTAAAAACGAAAGAAATACAATGATGATGAATCCAAAGGTATTAATGGCCTCCTCTGCTGCATTATCACCAGTCATTAAAAAAGAACCTGACACGAAATATAGTATAATCCCTATAAAAAGGTATACGAAGAAAATACCTATATATTTAGACAATAAGAAATCTCCTTTCTTTAAATAATTTCGCATACAAAATTATTTTCGATGAGCTTTTTCCATTTATTTCCTATTAGTCTACCAAATACGTCTGTAAAAGTGTATGATTTTTAGAAGACAAATGTTATAAGAGTTATACAAAGCATTTCTAGTTTACAAATAGATAGCTAATTAAAGTATGTTATTATGGATAAATAAGGAAGTAATGTTGAGTACTACTTTGAAGGAGTTATTAATGAGACAGTTAAAAAGAAATTATTTTTGGGTTCTAACTATACTAATATTATCCAGTACAGTCTTCAATCTGACTTGGGGAGATAAAAGTTGGCCAGGGTATTACACTTTATCCGTATTTTTAGTTTTGATTGTACTAAATATTATTTGGAACAGATATGGAAAGAATGAAAGTACAAAAAGGTAATGCACCACACCATAGATTTGCTGCATTACTTTTTTAATGACCGTTCGCTAATACCTTGCTGTTAAAGTTTAGATAGTGAAACCTGTAGAAATAAAAGGCTACTATGATCTTATTGATTAGAAAGGAGAATTCAAAATTAAATCAATGATTCAAGGAAAAATTAAAGAACTATGTATTGTTCTTCTAACCTTATTATTCGTAATCTCTGTTTTAGTAAATTGCTCTGCTTATTTTAATAGCAAAGAAATACAAAGCTTTAGTTCACAATGTTACGACCAAGGCGGAGAAGTCATACTTAAAATACATAATCCAATTACCAATGCTTATTCTTATACATGTAAATAATGTCTACTCTACTGTTTTCTAGACCAACGCTAGGAAACGATTTCAGCAACAGTAAATAAGTGCAGCTTGATGCTTCAGCTGTGCTTTCTCCTTTAAAAGTATTTTTGATTTATGCCATATAAAAAGTGAGCTAAAAAGCTCACTTTTACCTTTCTAGTTAACACTTGGTGCATTTTAACACTTGGTGCATTCATATTAAACATAGGCTAAATAAAAAAGCTCTTTATGAAAAACAGTCTGTTTATTTCTGATTTTTCCCTTCTCTTACTTCGCTGATTGTCTTTATAAATTCACGCTCAGTTACTCCTAGATAGGAGTCGGAGCGACGAACATACACAATCCTGAGGTTTCTGTAAGGCTCAGGTATTGAAAAGAGTTGTACTAATCCTTCCCTCTCATATCTCTCCGCTAATGACCGGGCTATAAGTGTCACACCAAGACCAGAAACTACTGTCCCCATAATCGTTTCAAGTGTAGCAAATTCCATAATTTTTGGTGATACTATTTGTTCGTCTTTTAACCACTGCTGTAGTTTTTCTCTATATTGGCAGCCTTCATTAAATAAAATGAATGGTAAGTGTAGTAACTCTTTGGCAGACTGAATCTGCTTCTTACCTTTTTCGTTTGTACTGCATACAAGTACAATTTCTTCATCAAAAGCCGGAATTTGATCAAGCGTTAACACATTTACTGGTTCTGCTACAAATGCCCCGTCTAACTGAAACTTAAGAACTTTCTCTATTAATTGTGTACTTACTCCTGATACTAGAGAAATATCTACATTTTTGTACTTATTATGATAGGAAGAAATGATTTCAGGAAACCCTACTACCGTTTCAACTAATCCAATACATAATGATCCAACAAGGTTACGCTCATCTTGAAATGCTTTCTGTATTTCATCCATTAGCCTCATCATTTGTTCTCCATACGTTAAAAGTTTTCGACCTTCTACATTTAATGTCATTCCGCGTCTGTGACGATGAAACAATGGGTGTCCAATTTTTCGTTCAAGAGACCGAATACGTGCTGTTACATTTGGTTGGACATAACCTAGCTTATCAGCGGCAAGGCTTACACTGCCGTATTCTGCTACAGCCATAAATATACGTATATCTTCTACTTCCATAAACATCCTCCTTTCCCCTTACATTCATTTAGGTATTAATAATAGTGATATGTACAATCATTTATCATTATTTTACAAGATATCAACCTCTAGATAAAATAATGACATCCGAGTGCTACTGCAACTATTTAGTAGCAATTGCGTAAAGTTCTTAAAATGAGGTGACTGAAAGGAGGAAATCTGATTGTTTTATTTACTATTGTTTCTTGCCATCATCTTGGAGGTAATCGCAGTATTTTTTCTTAATCTTACAAATGGATTCACAAACTTTGTTCCTACTGTTTTCGCCATACTATTTTATTGTTCTTCAATTGCTGCTTATATGCTACTTAACGCCAAAGGTGAAGTAGGAGTAGCAAGTGCTTTGTATGCAGGAGGAGCAACCGTACTTGTTGTTGTCACAGGTATTATCTTTTTTGATGAAACTATTTCTTTACCTAAAATTTTAGGAGTTTCTCTTATTATAATCGGTGCAGTTTCTCTTAACATTAAAGGGAGCTCTAAAGAAAGAAGGACAGCGTAATGGGATACTTATTTTTAACGATTGGTTTAATTTTAGGCATTGCAGGGCAAATGTGTGTAAAACTATCTAAAGGCTTTAGAAAAACTGTTCCCACTATAGGCGCATTTCTACTCTTCATTGCTTGTATTTATTTTATTTCTCTAACGACACACTATTTTGAAATGGGAATCGTTTTTGCTATATGGGCAGGGCTGACGATTGTTAGTACAACGCTGTTAGGTATTTATATATTTAAGGAATCAAAAAACAAAAGAAAGATTATCTCGGTTACTCTTATTATTACAGGTGTTATTATACTTAAAGCTTTCTAATAAAAATAAGATAAATAAGACCCTTACTTAACTTATAAGTAAGGGCACCATAGAAGGAGTTAAAAACAAGGAGGTATTGGTCATCGACCGTCCATTGCTATAGTTGGTTATTGGTAAATAGTAACAGTGTAATGGGTCATTGGATTATTGGTTTTATCACTTGCCATCACAATAGTACTTTGAGTACACTAAACATTCTCCTTCTATGCCTTGAAGGGAGTCTCACCTCTTCAAGGATTAAAAATATTTATCTCCATCAAACTCTAACTCTATTTGATAGTTTTTAGCGTTAATTAAATTCGATAATCTATTTGCTTTCTTTTCAACCTCTAGACCTCTTAGACGATATTCTTCAGGATCAAATGTAGCCACTTTAATAATGGATACCCCTTCTCCATAGTAAGGATATTCTTCTTTAGATGATGAACCAAACTCCTTGTATTTTCTTGCTTTGGCACGTAATTGAGTGGCATATTCAATTGCTTCTACAATTGTTAGTTTGTGTTCATTATAAGTAATATTATTTTGAATATTGGCCTCATACATTAATTTATCAAGCAGTCGCAAATCCTTTCGAATATCCTCTAAATCCTGTTCAACATGAGATAGTGATCGAGCTTGAGGAGGAATCTTCTCCCCTTTTTCAATCTCTACAAATGCAACTCGGTCCATCTCTTCTTCTAATTCATGTATTCGTTTTGATAATACACTTTTCAATTTCACAGCCTCTGCTAGAGAAATTTTAGACATAGATCAAAGCTCCTTTATTCATAAACTTAATTTTTACTATTTTATTGTTCTAATACCTTCTCATAATAAGGAGGTATTGTGCCACTTCCGCCATACCCTGAGACACTGCTGCGATCTACTTTATAAGACATTACATAGCGTCCTTTTTGTTTACCTTTAGTCCACTTTTCTTCAAACGTCACTAGATAAAACTCTTTATTTAATTTTTTAGCACGAGTTTTTCTTTCGATTTGATACCCTTCAAAAGTTCCTTTCCATGTTCCGGCTTTATCAGGAAATAAATCAATATCTGTTCCTTCACCACTTGTCGCAAACTCTATGGCATCTTCTTTGGTAAATGACGGAAGATTAGGTGATATCGCTTCTAATATACTCCAACTGAGCAGTAAAAGAATAAGAGGTATAATTAGTAATACTTTTGTACTTTTTTCCCTGTCAATTCTTCTTTCTACCCACCAATCTATACATGCATATAACATGGCAGCTACCATCCCATAATAAGCTAAGTGTATATCCTGAAAAAATATACCGTTAACCAAGCCCAACATGCCGTGGAAGAAGACAAATAGCCATCTCATTTTTGAAAACCATTTCTTCCGAATGGTGTCTAGTATAACTGAGACAAAATTTCCGTATACTGCAATGATTGCACCTACATAAAAAAGGTACACGAGCAGCCATCCTGCCATGCCAATTCTGGTATTATCTAAAATTTCTTCTCCCTCAATTAGTTGTAGAACCGGACCTGTTATTGCCAAGAGGTAAGCTACAATAAAACTTGTAGAAAGGGTGGTTATCGTCTTTCTCAAAATTACATAGTCTTTTTCACTTTCCATAAAGATACCTTTTTCTACTTATTTCTATATAATTTATATTAAACCACATTTCATGATACAAAGGTGGCTTATAAACGAAAAATCGTCTATTTGTAAATTTGTATGCGCCCAAGCACATTTCACCTATTGTTTGGAATTTTGTATTTCTATAATCGCGGAAGTACATATATTAAACTGATTTGTGTTAGACTGTTACAAGCTTAGTACTTTGAAAAAGAAAGGCCTGAAAAAACATGACAAAAACGAATACAGCATTTCGTGATGCACTTATCAAATCACTGCGAGGTGAAAGAGGTCATCTTCCAACGATTAACGCAATAACCGATATTAATATGGAACTTGCTTCACATAAACAAAAGGAATTACCTTATTCTATTTATCAATTAGTAAAGCATATGAGCTATTGGCAAGACTTTTTACTTGCCCTTGCTAAAGGAGAAAAACCCGAAAAACCGAAAAGTGTGAGTGAAAGCTGGCCCGAACATCCAGCTCCATCTGATGAGCAAGAATGGAAAAAGACGATCGAGCATTTTTGTGATGGAATTGACGAAGCTTGTCACTTAGCTGATACATTAGCAATCGAAGAACCTCTGGATGCTTGGCCAAGTGAAACCCCAGGGGGATTACTGCGTAACGTTGCTTCTCACAACAGCTATCATCTAGGTGAAATTGTCATTATGAGAAGGTTAAATGGAGCATGGCCACCGCCAACAGGAGGCTTTCCTGCTTAAT
The DNA here is from genome assembly GCF_023824195.1 of Priestia megaterium. NCBI lineage: Bacteria > Bacillati > Bacillota > Bacilli > Caryophanales > Bacillaceae > Priestia > Priestia megaterium. The sequence goes on along the minus strand of NZ_CP085442.1, from coordinate 1,667,701 downwards.
AAAGAACGATTGAGACACAATGATTGGCAGAAATAAAGCCTTAAGAAGCGTCGATTAAACACTTTTAGGGCTTTATTTTAGTTATGTACTATTACCTTTTGTTTTATCTATAAATCAATCGATTACTGAATTCGATTTTCAGTACTCTAAAAATCTTTGTCTTCGTGCAATAGTTACCTATAAGAACAATGTGTGGGACGAAACAATTCTTCTTCTGCATTTCTGACAATTGAAAAGTGTCCAACATTGTAATGACCATGTAGACTTTCACTATGATGTTTTATAATTTGTTCCGTACTTAAACCCGTTACGGTTTGCTGTTGAATGCCCACCCCATTGATCGTAGCTGTTTTGACTGCACTATCTATACAGTGTTGTGTCTAAATTTATGATAAGCTCAGTGAGCAACTTAACGAATTTTCTTTACCCCTTGGTCTTTTAACTAGTTCTCCTCCACAGTTAGGACAAATATACATCGCGTTTTCACTACATTTATCACAAAATGTACATTCATGTGTACAGATATAAGCAACAGAGCTATTATGGAGTTTCTTATTGCACTTTTCGCATGTATTTCTCATTTCTAAAGCCATTAAATCCCTCCTTTTGATATAATTAAATTGTATTCTATAAATTTCTATTTTTACATATCTTTCTTATTGTATTACTAATTAATAACTTTAATATTGACGGAAAATTTATTATTTTAATTTATAATTTAAAGCGGGGTATGTTTTATGGATGAAATTGATAAAAATATATTACTACATCTACAAGAGAATGCTCGTTTGTCCGTTACACAGTTGGGAAAGCTGGTTGGTTTATCTACCCCTGCTGTTAATGAAAGAGTAAAAAAACTTGAAGAAAAAAATATAATAGATGGATATAGAGCAATAATTAACCCTGAAAATTTCAACAAACCTGTAACTGCTTTTATTTTATACAGCAATACAAAATGCAGACAATTTGTAGAATATTGCAAAGAACACCCTGAAGTTATCGAATGTCACCGTTTGGCAGGTCAATACAACTATTTAGTAAAAGTTTTAACTAATTCCGTTCAATCTCTTGAAACATTTATTGATGAATCTATGTCTTTTGGGCAGCCATCTACATTGATTAAACTTTCCTCACCAGTTGTTTATAAAGCAATAAAATAGATTAATAATCTACCCTTTTTTATTACTAAATTTATTTAAGGTAATTCTATTATAAGAAGAACATGTTCTATTGATAGCCGCCTTTTTAACTGATCAGCTAGCAGGATTAGAAGTGCATAGAATTTACAATTGCAGTTACCATACTGTCTGTTCTCGGCAGGTATTTTTCTATACGTTCATATGTTACAATAGAGAAAGAACATAAATTTAAATTATGTGGTCTCTTTGTACCCTGAGTTTCCTTATAATGGAAAGAGGTACTTTTATGAATATACTTGAAATAAAAAAAACGCTTTATACTCTTATTCAATATGAGGATAGTGCTATTACTCATACCATTCCTGAATTACTGGAATTGTCGTATTGTAAAACATCTAAGATTTTTCAAATCACTACACTTACGGATCAAAAAACCTTAAATTATAACGATTATGATATAGATAACGCTTCTGAAGCTTTATACAAGATCTTAAACTGAAGAAAGCGATTCAATGATTCTTCTATCTTTTATTTAACAAACGTGCGATTTCACAATATGTTATTTTAAACAAAAGAAACTCCTGGTATATGTTCAGGAGTTTCTTTTGTTTTTCTAATGTATACAAGATACAAATCTAATTTAAAAAATCCACCTAAAAATATTTAAAACAGCACGAAACCATAAAGATGATGCCACTATTCCTTTAATTAGAAAATTCCTCTGAAAGGTTTAATACCATCTAAAGATTCATATAATATGTATCTTTAAAAACGTAAAAGTTGCTTTGGTTATTTTCATTTCACCGGTTATTTACTAGAAGTAATTCCCAAAAAATGAAGTGCATTTTTTACAGTAGCCATTGTCTGGGTAGAATCTAAATTAATACCTAGCTGTACAGCAGAGCGAGATAATTCTGGTCTTAATCCTGTTAAGATACATTGCACTCCAAGTAGTGACATAACGCTATTAATTTTAAAAAGATGCTCCGTTACAATTGAATTCAATGTATAAATACCTGAAAAATCTATAATTAAACAATTTATATTTTGGGTCTGCACTTTTACTGGAACAGCCATTAAAAGTTGGTTTGCTCTTTCCTCATCTATGGATCCTACTAAGGGAAGTACAGCGATTCCCTCTAAAAGAGGAACAAGGGTTGTAGACAGTTCATTTATTTGCTTTATTATTTCTTTTTGTCTTGTTTCACTCTCTTTTTTTACCGTAATATCTCTCACATAGGTTTGGATTACTTTTTTATCTCCCAGCAGCAAGGGATGACAATATAATTCAACATTAACGGTTGTTCCATCCATTCTAAATATGGTTTCCTCAATGAGCTCTGCTGGGCGCTCGTAAGCCGATTGAATTCTTTTCCTTATCGCTGCCTTAGATGTTTCTTGAAATATATCTAAAGGACTTGCACCTATAATATCTTCCCTTTTTCCTCTAAAAAAATGTTCAGCTGCGTGGTTAACATATATAATTTTATGATTTGAATGAATAATAAGTGGATCTAATGCATATTCAATGACTTCCTGATAATCGATACCCGAAATGTTTTCATTCATAATTTTCACTCCTTATTAAGAAGGTTAGACTACTATTTCAAATTTATCAAGGGTTCAATGGCTTGTTTAGGATTTTAAAAAACGCTAATAAACTGCTCTTTGAATTTATAAATAGAAAATAGTAAAAAATAGAAGGTTAAAAGATCATCTGTTTTTTACATAATAAAAATAAAAACAGCCCTTAGAAATGAATTCAAGGGCCCTCTCTACATTTATTTAAAAATTACTTTCTTACCGGATTAAACCGTCGTGTAAGGCTGTATCAGAAATTTTAGGACTAGGATGATCTACTTTCACTTCAAACTGCAATTCTTTTTGATGACAAAACACAGTAATTCTTCTTTTAGGTTATTTACAGAATTTTATCTTGTCCTCTTTTCCCCTTTACCCTATTCTCATTCGAATGAATCGTTTGATCTCTATTTCTTTTTCTTTTACTAAGAAAATAAATAATAAAACCTACTAAAACTAATAAAGTAATTAGAAGGATACTTGTAGGAAAGTATAACGTCCCTATGTGAATACCAAGAAATTGAATCATTATCCTTTCACCTCCATATGAGATTAGTAAACGATTCTTGTAAGATACTTTTAATTCAGTATCTTTCCGATTCATAAAACATTCATACAGAAGAACAAATATTATATATAAAGCAACATGCTAGCAAGGTTTACTAATTTTTCTCGATCACTTAGTTCTTTCAAAGGTTATTGTATAAGAAAACCATTACATATCTTTCTTTGCGATAATGATTATACGTTCCTGTTTCATTTCACCGACACATTGTTCAGCTTCTTCTCGGGTTAAACCTAAAGAGGCCATTTTAGAATGAAGTTCATCTTCACGAGAAAATAACTTATTAACTGCAGATTCAAAAACTCCTTGATCAGAAACTCGATATGCTTTTGTATTTGTTGTAGCTGTTAAATATTCCGAGCGCTCTTTGTTATAGGTTAATAAATAAATTTCACTTTTACTAAACCCGTTTTTAAAGAAATCTTCAATGAATTTATTTGCCTGACCGCTATTTTCTGCTACTTTAATTTCTTTCACTATTTTCTCCTCCTCTATCCCCATAGAATATGTCGTTCTACTAATAGGTGTATCCTTCACCAGCCAATTAAAACCAATTTATTGGGATATGGGATAAAAGACTATAAAATATCGGCTGAATATTGTATAAAATGGGGTAAATTATCTATTTTCAAGAGAATAAAATATAGACTTCTTTTCCTCTTTAGACATACCGAAAATGAACTTTTTATATAACCTTAACTCGCTTATGTTCTTAGGTTATTTTCTTTCTAACTATATAATTGTCAAAGTGTAAGCATTTATTTCTAGACCTTTTTAATAGTGTAAAAAAGGGTAATACACTTTATAAAAAGGTGTGATTTTATTAACTTTTTACGCATTACCATCACGGCTGCTGTTCTCTCTTTTGTTGGTGTTATATTCAGAGTAATTTACGGCCAAATAATGAGAGAAAACGATGTTCAAATAGAAGTCTAATTTACGGTTGCTTATTACACTCGATTACCTTTTAGGCCGATGGTTTCTCTGATGACTTATTACCCGGTGCAAACCAACCCAATAGAGCGATACCAACTAATACTCCATAGAAAATTAGGGTCCAAGTGGTGCTATGGGGAAAATGAGGATCTAGGACACCAATATCTTTATGCGCAAGAGTAATAACAGCAAGTTTCACACCTACCCAGGCAACAATGGCATATGCTGTAGTTTCTAAGGCAGGTCGTTTTTCAAGGAGCTTTACAAACCAGGTCGCTGCAAACTTGATTAAAATAAGACCTGCAATCCCTCCAAGAACTACAACTGCAAACTGCCCTCCGTCCATACCACCGATTTCTCCAAATTGTGAATCCGGAAGTCCAAGGGCTATAGCGACCGCAGCTAAAATAGAATCAATGGCAAAAGCAAGGTCGGCTAACGCAATTTTCCCCACTGTCGGCCAGAATCCCTTTCCAGCAGACTCCTTTTCATCATCATTATGAATATTCTCATTATGTTTCCCAAACCTGGCCTTAATGACATGCTTCAAACCCAAATACAGAAGATAAGCTGCTCCTATGGCCTGTATCCACCAGACGTTGGCAATAAATGAAATGGCAAAAAGAGCTCCAAATCGAAAAATAAATGCCATAAGAATTCCGTAATTAATCGCTCTTTTTTTCTGATCATCGGGTAAATGTTTGGCTATAACTGCTAGTACCAGAGCATTATCGGCTGACAATAACCCCTCTAACCCGATTAGAATCAATAATGCCCATACGTATTCGAGCCAAATAGATTCCATCCGCTTTTCCCCTTTCCAAAATGTAAGCTGTTATGCTAAAGGTTGTGTTTACAATAGAATAACCATATATACTAAAGGCAACCCTAAAAGCTAGGATTTTCATTATTTTAACACTAACCTTCTATAAAATATTTCTTAAAATACAAATAAAAACCAAATTATTAAATTTTTACGTTTTTATCGTCTAACCTCGCTTTTTTAGATTGTTAATAAACACTTTGAGCTAACGTTTCCATATAAGGTGGCCAGTTAATATGTAATCGTTATTATTTGCGGCTTACCTTACAAAGTAATTGCGATCAATTAAAAGAACTGCTAAAAAGTATTAATTAATACTTTTTAGCAGTTCTTTACTTCTTCTTTGTACGAAATAAAAAAGGTCAATTAGGACCAATCCCTATCCAAAAAAGATCTACTAGAGCCTTAGCCGTTTTTTCAGGTCCTCCTAATTCAGCTATTAATTCTTTTTTATTCCGAATCATTGTGACCATAGAAAATGTATGCGCAAGCAAGCGAGGGCTTGTTGTGACAAT